>NZ_DATBKY010000028.1:0-44916 GCF_036555685.1 Actinophytocola sp.
CCGCGGTGCGGGCTGTGACCGTGCCCGCGCGCGTCGAGCCCGATGACCCTGCCGTACCTGGTGAGCCAGTGCGCGACCGGCCGCCAGGTGGTGGCGCGGCCCATGAGCCCGTGCAGCAGCAGGATCGTCGGACCGGTGCCACCGAAGGAGATCACGTCAGGTCGAGATGCCACGGGAAGTTCATATACCGTCCTGACCCGGGCAACACGGCCGGCCGACCAGGATGGTCGGGTACCGATGACGGGAGCTGTTGACGATGCACCACCGCACGGCCGTCCGCGCCGCCTGCCTCACCCTCGCCGCGGTGAGCCTGGCCGCGTGCACCTCGCGGCCGAGCGAGCCGGCGAAGCCGCCGGAGCCGACGCCGCCCGCCGAGGCGGAGCCGGGCGCGGACGGTGTCGGGGACCCGTACTACCCGGAGGACGGCAACGGCGGCTACGACGTGTCGGGCTACCACGTCTCGATCAGCTACGAACCGAAGAGCCGCAAGCTCACCGGCGACACGCAGATCACCGCGAAGGCGACCGGCGACCTCGACCGGTTCAACCTGGACCTGAACGGCCTGAAGGTCAGCGCGGTCGACGTCGGCGGCAAGGCGGCGAAGTTCTCCCGCACGGGCGAGCACGAGCTGGTGATCACGCCGGCCTCGCCGATCGCCGAGGGGACCGAGTTCACGACGCGCGTGCGGTACGGCGGCGTGCCGAAGGCGGCCGAGGAGGGCACGCTCGGCGTGAACGGCTGGCAGATCGCGACGTCGGGCGGCGCGTTCGCGGCGGGTGAGCCGCACTCGGCGACGTCCTGGTACCCGGCGAACGACACCCCGCGCGACAAGGCGACGTTCGCGCTGGACGCGCGGGTGCCGGACGGCTGGAGCGTGATCTCGAACGGCCGCGAGAAGCCGCCGACGCGTGGCTCGGACGGCTGGACGACGTACCACTGGGCGGAGCCGAACCGGATCACCACGTACCTCACGACGGTCGGCATCGACAAGTGGACGTTCGACCGCTCGAAGCTCTCCGACGGGACGCCGCTGGTGTCGGCGTACGCGCCGGGAGCCGCGGACAAGCGGGACGTCGAGTCGCGGCTGCCGGAGATCCTCGAGTTCCTGGCGTCGAAGTTCGGGCCGTACCCGCAGAGCGCGGCGGGCGGGATCTACATCAACGAGGACATCGGGTTCTCGCTGGAGACACAGGGCCGGCCGATCTACGCGTCGTGGGCGGACCTGCCGGTCGTGGTGCACGAGAACGCGCACCAGTGGTACGGCGACTCGGTGTCGGTGCAGTCGTGGGCGGACATCTGCCTGAACGAGTGCTTCGCGAGCTACGCGCAGTGGCTCTGGGACGAGGCGAAGGAGGGCGTGATCCTCGACGACCAGTACCGCCGGACGGCCGAGGGCGCGCCGGACAAGCTGTGGCACGGGAAGCTCTTCGACATGGGCGCGGGCAACGAGTTCACGCGCGTGTACGACAAGGGCCCGATGGCGCTGCACGCGCTGCGCCGGGAGATCGGGGACAAGGCGTTCAACCGGGTGCTGAAGGAGTGGCCGGCCAAGCACCGGGACGGCAACGCGTCGTGGCCGGAGTTCGAGAAGTTCGTGCAGGGCACGGCGGGCAAGGACCTGAGCGCGTTCTTCGTTGCCTGGTTCCACTCGGACACCAAGCCGGACGACAGGTTCCTCTACCCGGGCTCGCTGGCCAGGTGACTACTGTGGACGTCCACTGAGGACGGGCCGTTCGACGGGGTCCCGCGTGGCCCGCCCACGAGGCTGGCGTCCGCGGTCTCCTCGGGATCGACGCCGGCCTCCGGCCCCCGATCACCAGCCTACCGGCGGCCACCGACCGAACCGGGCCTCGCCAGGCCCTGTGGACAACGAACTCGATTGAACGGTCCATTCAATCGGGCCCGGGGCCCCCCGAATTCCACGTTGCCGGTAGGTACCGACAAAGCCGGCGCGAGTGGCTGAGGCCTGTGGACCGCTACGGCAGGATGATCTCCGAGACCAGTGCGTTGTGGTCGGTGCCCGGGACGTCGACGACCGCGTAGCTGCCGAACGCGCAGCGGTCGTCCGCGAGGATGTGGTCGATCGTCACCGGTGGGGCCCACGGCCAGTTCGACCAGGTCGCCACCAGGCCGTTGCCCGTCGACTCCGCCGCGTCCGCGTAGCCGCGGTCCACCACCGCCCGGAAGGCCGCGTGGTCGAGCGACGCGTTGAAGTCGCCCGCCAGGACCCGGACGCGCTCATCCGGGCGGGGCAGCTCACCGAGCTCCCTGCGCCACGTGGCGGCCGTGCCCGAACGCACGCCCGGCTGGATGTGCACCGCGGTCAGCTCGACGTCGTCGTTGCCCGGCAGGTCCACGACCATCGACGGCTGGGCGAGCGTCGTCTCGTCCATCAACACGATCTGCCGCAACGGCAGGCTCGACAGGACCGCCGTGCCCGAACCGCTGGTGTCCGTGTCGTACACGCGGTTCGGCAGCAGGTCCTCGAGCCCCTCCCTCGAAAGCGCGGCGTCCTCCTGCTGGGTCAGCTCGGGCAGCACGAGCACGTCGATCTTCTGCTCGCGGGCGATGCGGACGACCGTGTGCGCGTCGGCGCGGCCGAGATAGAGATTGAGCGACATGATCCGCAGCCGGTCGCCGTCCGCGGGTGGCTGTTCCTCCGACAGCAGGCGCGGCACGAGCAACGCGCCCAGCGCGATCGCGAGCAGCAGCACGGTGAACCCGACCACCCGCCGGCGCAGCAGCACGCACAGCAGACCGAGCACGAAACCGAACGCCGCCACGTATGGCGTCAGCGCCATCGCGGCGACGAGCACCTCGGCCGACTCGATGCCGGCGATCCGCAGCACCACGTACGCGACGAATGCCAGCGCCAACGTGACCAGGAAGAACCCGAGCTTGTGCCCGCCGATCCGGCGCGCAGGCGCCTCGACGTCCCACTCGGCGTCGAGTTCTTCCACCGACGCGGACCTACGCACGTCCGCGCCCGCAGTCGGAGTCCATGGGCTCCAATATGCCCGAAACCGCGCCCGAAAATGGCGAAAGCCGCATCACCACGCCGTGGTGATGCGGCTTTCGACCAGTTCGAGCTATGCGGACTCGGAGTCCTCGCCGCTCTCCCCGCCGCTCGAGGCGGCCATGTCGACCGGCGGCGCGTCCGGCACGTTGTCCGGCTTGGGCTCGCCGCGGAAGGTGAACACGGCCTTGTCGGTCGACGAGTCCGGCTCGCCGTCCCAGCCCTCGACGTCGACGATGATGATCTGGCCCGGCTGGATCTCGCCGAACAGGATCTTCTCCGACAGCTGGTCCTCGATCTCGCGCTGGATCGTGCGGCGCAGCGGCCGGGCACCCAGCACCTTGTCGAACCCGCGGGTGGCGAGCAGCTTCTTCGCCGCCGGGGTCAGCTCGAGCGCCATGTCCTTGTTCTTCAGCTGCGTCTCGACGCGGGTGATCATCAGGTCCACCATCTCGACGATCTGCTGTTCGGTGAGCTGGTGGAACACGATGATGTCGTCGATACGGTTGAGGAACTCGGGCCGGAAGTGCTTCTTCAGCTCGTCGTCGACCTTCTGCTTCATCCGGTCGTAGCTCTGCGTCGACTCGCCGGACGAGAAGCCCAGGTTCACGGCCTTGGAGATGTCCTGGGTACCGAGGTTCGAGGTGAAGATGATCACCGTGTTCTTGAAGTCCACGGTGCGGCCCTGACCGTCGGTCAGGCGGCCGTCCTCGAGCACCTGCAGGAGGGTGTTGTAGACCTCCTGGTGCGCCTTCTCGATCTCGTCGAACAGCACGACCGAGAACGGCTTGCGCCGCACTTTCTCGGTCAGCTGGCCGCCCTCCTCGTAGCCGACGTAGCCCGGAGGGGCACC
This sequence comes from Actinophytocola sp., assembly GCF_036555685.1. Taxonomy (GTDB): domain Bacteria; phylum Actinomycetota; class Actinomycetes; order Mycobacteriales; family Pseudonocardiaceae; genus Actinophytocola. Next base: position 3,870 of record NZ_DATBKY010000028.1, read on the forward strand.
GAAGAGCCGCGAGGCGGTGTACCGGTCGTGGAACTCACCCATGTCGATCTGGATGAGCGCGTCGTCCTCGCCGAACAGGAAGTTCGCGAGCGCCTTGGACAGCTCGGTCTTACCGACACCGGACGGGCCGGCGAAGATGAACGAGCCGGACGGGCGCTTCGGGTCCTTCAGGCCGGCCCGCGTACGGCGGATGGCCTGCGAGACGGCCTTGACCGCGTCCTCCTGGCCGATGATCCGCTTGTGCAGCTCCTCCTCCATGCGGAGCAGACGCGTGGTCTCCTCCTCGGTGAGCTTGAACACGGGGATCCCGGTCCAGTTGGCGAGGACCTCGGCGATCTGCTCGTCGTCGACCTCGGCCACGACGTCCAGGTCGCCGTCCTTCCACTGCTTCTCCCGCTCCGCCTTCTGGCCGAGCAGCTGCTTCTCGGAGTCACGCAGCTTGGCGGCCCGCTCGAAGTCCTGCGCGTCTATCGCGCTCTCCTTCTCGCGGCGCACGTCGGCGATCTTCTCGTCGAACTCGCGCAGGTCCGGCGGCGCGGTCATGCGACGGATCCGCATCCGGGCGCCGGCCTCGTCGATCAGGTCGATCGCCTTGTCCGGCAGGTAGCGGTCGTTGATGTACCGGTCGGCCAGGGTGGCCGCGGCGACCAGGGCCGGGTCGGTGATCGTGACCCGGTGGTGCGCCTCGTACCGGTCCCGCAGGCCCTTGAGGATCTCGATCGTGTGCTCGAGCGTCGGCTCGCCGACCTGGATCGGCTGGAAGCGGCGCTCCAGGGCGGGGTCCTTCTCGACGTACTTGCGGTACTCGTCGAGCGTGGTCGCGCCGATCGTCTGCAGCTCGCCGCGGGCCAGCATCGGCTTGAGGATCGACGCGGCGTCGATCGCGCCCTCCGCGGCACCCGCGCCGACGAGCGTGTGGATCTCGTCGATGAACAGGATGATGTCGCCGCGGGTGCGGATCTCCTTGAGCACCTTCTTGAGGCGCTCCTCGAAGTCACCGCGGTAGCGCGACCCGGCGACCAGCGAGCCGAGGTCGAGCGTGTAGAGCTGCTTGTCCTTCAGTGTCTCCGGGACCTCGCCCTTGACGACCATCTGCGCGAGGCCCTCGACGACGGCCGTCTTGCCGACGCCGGGCTCGCCGATGAGCACGGGGTTGTTCTTGGTGCGGCGGGACAGCACCTGCATGACCCGCTCGATCTCCTTGGCCCGCCCGATGACCGGGTCGAGCTTGCCCTCACGCGCCGAGGACGTGAGGTTGCGGCCGAACTGGTCGAGGACCAGCGACGACGACGGCGTGCCCTCGCCGCGGCCGCCCGTCTCGGCGGGCTCCTTGCCCTGGTAGCCCGACAGCAGCTGGAGAACCTGCTGGCGGACACGGTTGAGGTCGGCGCCGAGCTTCACGAGGACCTGGGCGGCCACGCCCTCGCCTTCCCGGATGAGGCCGAGAAGGATGTGCTCGGTGCCGATGTAGTTGTGACCGAGCTGCAGCGCCTCCCGCAGCGACAGCTCGAGGACCTTCTTGGCCCTGGGGGTGAAGGGGATGTGCCCGCTCGGCGCGTGCTGGCCCTGGCCGATGATCTCCTCGACCTGTTGCCGCACGCCTTCCAGCGCGATCCCCAACGACTCCAACGCCTTGGCGGCGACACCCTCACCCTCGTGGATCAAGCCCAGGAGGATGTGCTCGGTGCCGATGTAGTTGTGGTTGAGCATCCTGGCCTCTTCCTGGGCCAGCACAACCACCCGCCTCGCGCGGTCGGTGAACCTCTCAAACATCTGCACTCCTGACTGCTGCGCCGGCGGCCCTATGCCCCACCGAATTCTCTCCTTGCCGGTGGGTCCAGCACCGTGAAGACCACTGTAGTCGCCCAGCCCGTCGCTCTCAGTACCACTTGGGGCTAAGCGCAGTCATCTACAACGACGTAATCATCGTCTTACGGAACAACGTGCAGGGATCAGGAAGGATTCCGCTGGATCCCGGTTCGATAAGGCTGTCCGCTGTGCGCGAACAGCCCCTGTTCGCGTGGTCACACCCGGCTCGCCGGGTCGTCCGCTCCCCGCTAAGGTTAGGCACACCTCACCACTCATTGGCCGAGCGGAGGTCGCTGATGCGGACCACCGCGAGCCTACGGCTCGTGACCGGAACCCGGCGGGACGATCTCGCCGAGTCGGTCGCGCATGCTTCGTCACAGCAGGTCAGGACGTCGCTGCGAGTTGGGCTGCCAGAGATTTCTGACGACTGGGTGAACTGCGGGCGACTACTCTCCGACACCGCCGGCTTCGCGACCTGGCGTGCCGCGCTCGCCGAATGGCTGTATGAGCAGTACGGGGACGCCCCCGAACGGACGACCGCCGGCTACGTCATGACGTGGTACCTCGGGGTGCCCGGCTACCTTGCGGCGCTTCTCTTCCATCACGAGCGCCGGGTGCCGTCGTTGCGTCCTGAGCATCTCGCCTTCCACACGGCTCGACCGCGCCCCCATCCCGACTCGATCGCGGCACTAGACGACCGCTTCGTCTGCCTGCCCGACGACCCGGCGGCGCGGAGCCGGGAGGCGACCGTCGTGCCGGACGAGCAGGCGCTCGCGGCGGTGCTGCGGGGCCGGTTCACCGCGCACGCGGCGCGCTTCATCGAGGCCTTCGCGCCGACCGTCCGCTTCGGTCGCCACACCCTGTGGGCCGCGGCGACGGACGCCCTGGACGACTCGATGCTGCTGGCGGGCCGGTACGGCGGCGACGAGGGCGCGGGCGTGCTGGACGCGGAGCTGTTGCTGCCGGCCCGCCTGGGCCCGCTCACGTCGGGGTCGACGATCCGCCCGTCGGGCACGGGCTGGACCCGCCGGCGGGAGAGCTGCTGCTTCCACTACCTGCTGGCGCAGGGCAAGGGCGCGTGCTCGACGTGCCCACGACTGCTGCCGAAGTAGCTGCGCCGGCCCGGTTGTCCACAAGGGCCGAAGCTGTCCACAGAAGCGCCGTGACCACCCGTTTTGTCAGCCCTCCCCGGTAGACTGACGGTCACGAGGGGTGCCCCCGGAGAGGGCGGGGGCTACGTTTCTCGCGTTCTGCACGCGCGCGTGCGCGTGGGTTGCCGCGGTGGATCGTTCGCGTTGGTTCCGGGCTCGTGCGGTCAGTCCTCCGGGGTGCCGGCCAGGGCGTCGCCCAGTGGGGTTCTTCGGTACAGGACCGACCTGCCTGCCCGGGCCCGGTTCACGAGGCCGGCTCGGCGCAGCACCGCCAGATGATCACCGACCGCGCCCGGGGCCAGGCGCAGGCTCGCGGCCAGCTGCGTCGTGCTCGCCGGTTCGGCCAGGCTGGCCAGCAGGCGCGCCCGCGAGCGCCCCAGCAGGTCGGCCAGCGCGGACGGCGGCGGGACGTCGTCCGGGTCCAGCAGGGCCGCCGTGCCGCGGGCCGGGTAGATGAGCGCGTGCGGCCACGGCGGGTCGGTGTACACCGCCACCTGCGGCCACACGAACACCGACGGCACGAGCAGCAAGCCCCGCCCGTCCAGGTCCACCTCGCCGTCCGCACGGTGACCCACGACGATCTGGCCGTCCCGCCACGAGACCTTGCGGTGCAGGCCCTCGAGCGCCGCCGTCCAGCCGCCGCGGCTCAGCATGCCCGCCCGGTGCACGACGTCGCGCTCGCACACCGCCCGCAGCGCCGCCCAGTCCGGGCCGACCAGCTCGTGCCAGGCAGTCTCCAGGGTCTCGGCCACGACGGCGACCACGTCCGGGGCCCGCAACACGGCCCGCACGTGCGCGGACGGCGGCTCGTCGTGCCGGCACTTGGCGATCTCCGCGCGGGCGACGTCCAGCGGTGTCGCGCGGACGGCGGCGAGGTCGTCGGCCACGGTCTGGGCCATGCTCGCCGGTGGCGGCGCCACGAACGCGGCGCCGTACGTTCGCGTCTGCAGCGCCAGCACCGCGTCGAGCTCGGTCGTGGCCCGCAGCCGCCGGTACACCGGGCGCAGCCGCGCCGCCCAGTCCGCCGGCAGCCGGGCGTGGCTCAGGCCCGACAACCTGCGCAGGATGTTGTCCAGCTCGAACAGCGGCGATACCGCGAAGCGGCTGTTCAGGATGTCGTCGCGGTGGACGGTGATCCGCAGCACGACTCCGACCTTACGTCCCACGGCGAATGCTTGGTGCCGGGCGGGCGAGCCGGGAGACGCTGCGCACGTGACAGAAGCCGTCGGCCGGGCGACGTTCCGGCAGGTGCTCGCCGAGCCGGTGTTCCGCGTGCTGTTCTGGTGCCGCGCGGTCGCGGTCGGCGCGGACGTGCTGCGCACCGTGGCGCTGTCGGTACTGGTCTTCGCGCAGACCGGTTCGGCGTTCCTCGGCGCGATGACGTTCGGCATCTCGTTCCTGCCGCAGGTCATCGGCGGCGTCGTGGTCGGTGCGCTGCCCGACCTCGTGCGGCCCCGACCGCTCATCGTCACCGGCTACCTGCTCGAAGGCGCGGGCGCGGCGGTGCTGGCACTCGCCGGCCTGCCGGCGTGGGCGAGCCTGCTGCTGGTCGCCGCGATCGGCTGCCTCGGCCCGGTGTTCAACGGCACCGCCGGCAAGCTGACCGCGGACTCGCTCACCGGCGACGCGTTCGTCCTCGGAAGAAGCCTCTTCCAGCTCGTCGTCTCCGCCGCGCAGCTGGTCGGCCTCGCCGCGGGCGGGATAGCGGTCGCCGCCTTGGGCGCCGAGCACGCGCTGCTGATCACGGCCGGCTGCCACCTCGTCGCCGCGCTCGGCACGCAGCTCGGGCTGCCCAACCTGCCCGCGCCGGGCCGGGCGAAGGAGCAGTCGCTCCTGCGCCGCAGCTGGCGGGTCAACGGCGAGCTGCTGCGCGACCGGACCGTGCGCCGGCTGCTGCTCACCATGTGGCTGCCGCCCGCGTGCGTCACCGGCGCGGAGAGCCTCCTCGTGCCGTACGCGGCGGCGCGCGGGTTCTCGGACGGGGCGCCGGGCCTGCTGCTGGCGTGCGTGCCCGTGGGGATGATGCTCGGCAACTTCGTGGTCGCGCGGGTGCTCTCCCCGACGACCCGGGAGCGCGCCGTGCCGCTGCTGGTCGTCGTGCTCGGCCTGCCGCTGCTCGGGTTCGCGCTGGAGCTCGGCGTGGTGGCGCTGGGCGCGCTGCTCGTGGTGACCGGGTTCGGGTTCGGCTACGGGCTGGGCGTCCAGCGCGCGTTCCGGGACGCGGTGCCGGGCGACGTGCGCGGCCAGGCGTTCGGGCTGATGTCGACCGGGCTGATGACCTTGCAGGGAGTCGGCCCGACGGTGTTCGGGCTCGTCGCGGAGTTCGCCCCGGTGGGTACGGCGATGGCGGCGGGCGGCGTGGCGACCGTGCTGACGGCCGGCTGGATTGCGCTGGGCACGCGGGAGCGAACGTCAGTTGTCCCGGAAAGCGAAAACGCCGGTTCTCACTCGACCGCGAATCCGCGGTGAGAACCGGCGCCTTGGCGAATGGTCACGCTTGCGCGTTGTAGGCGTCGGTGACCTCCTTGGGGATTCGGCCTCGATCGGAGACGTTCATGCCCTGCTTGCGCGCCCACTCGCGAATTGCCTGGTTCTGTTCCCGATCGGCCGAGGCGGTGCGCGGCGCGCGACCCGTGCCCACGCGGAGGCCAACGCGCTTACGGCCGGCCTGGCGACGGGCGTGCTCGACGTATTCGGATAGCGCGTCTCGCAACCGCTCCGCATTGTCCTCGGATAGGTCGATCTCGTAGAACGCACCATCCAAACCGAACTCGACGGTCTCCTCAGCTTCGGAACCGTCGAGATCGTCGACCAGGGTAACCATGACCTTCTGCGCCATCTGCGCCCTCCTAGGTTTGAAACGCGAGGCCGAACGTGCGTGCGTCAGCACCCGACATAAATACTCCCACTAAGGAGGTTAACGCAAATCCTGGGTCAGGTTTAGTAGCGAAGCTGTTGCAACTTGCTCATTCTGGGCGCACGAGCGGAAAGAGGATCGTCTCCCGTATGCCGAGCCCGGTGAGTGCCATCAGCAACCGGTCGATACCCATTCCGACACCGCCACTCGGCGGCATTCCGTACTCGAGTGCCCGCAGAAAGTCCTCGTCAAGCCGCATGGCCTCGTCGTCCCCGGTGGCACGCAGGCTCGCCTGCTCGGTGAGCCGTTCCCGTTCGACGACGGCGTCGACCAACTCCGAGTAGCCGGTCGCCAGCTCGAATCCGCGAACGTACAGATCCCATTTCTCCGCCACCCCGGGGACGTCTCGGTGCTGGCGGGTCAGCGGGGAGGTCTCGACCGGGAAGTCGCGCACGAAGGTCGGCGCGTACAGGTCGTCGCCGACGAGGTGCTCGAACAGCTCTTCGACGAGCTTTCCGTGCCCGAGTTTGGGATCGACCTCCAAGCCGACCCCGGCGGCGTGCTTGCGCAGCAGGTCAACGGAGGTCTGCGGGGTGATCTCCTCGCCGAGCGCCGCGGCGACCGAGCCGTACATCGGGAGCGAGGTCCACTCGCCGGACAGGTCGTACTTCTCGCCGTCCGCGAGCGTGATTTCGAGCGTGCCGAACACCGCCTGCGCCGCTTCCTGAATCAGCTCGCGGGTGAGCACGGCCATCGAGTCGTATGTGGCGTACGCCTCGTAGAACTCGAGCATCGCGAACTCAGGTGAATGCGAGGAGTCCATCCCCTCGTTACGGAAGTTGCGATTGATCTCGAAGACCTTGTCGATTCCGCCGACCACGCACCGCTTGAGGAACAGCTCCGGCGCGATGCGCAGGTACAGATCCATGTCCATCGCGTTCGAGTGTGTGACAAACGGCCGCGCGGTGGCACCGCCGTGCATCGTCTGCAGCATCGGGGTCTCGACCTCGAGGTATCCCCGATTATTGAAACTCTCTCGCAATGCGCGCGTCACTCCGGCACGCATCCGTACGTTATCGCGCGCCTGCGGGCGCAGGATCAGATCGACATAGCGCTGCCGAATACGCGTTTCCTCGCTGAGCTCCTTGTGGGCCACCGGCAGCGGGCGCAGCGCCTTGGCCGCCATTCGCCACTCGTCCGCCAGTACGGACAGCTCACCGCGTCGCGAGGTGATTACCTCACCGCGAACGAAAACGTGATCGCCGAGGTCGACATCGCTCTTCCAGGTGGAAAGCGCTTCCGCGCCGACCTTGTGCAAGCTCAGCATCGCCTGCAGTTCGGTGCCGTCACCGGCCATGAGCGTCGCGAAACAGAGCTTGCCCGTATTGCGCATGAACATCACGCGGCCGGTGACTCCGACGACATCACCCGTCGTCGTGTCCGCGGGCAAATCCGAATAGGCGGCCCGGATCTCGGCGAGAGTGTGTGTCCTCGGGAGTTCGACCGGATACGGCTCGACGCCTTCGGCGAGCAGCCGCGCCCGCTTCTCCCGCCGGACCCGCAGCTGCTCGGGAAGGTCGTCGGCCGGGGGCTGAAGCGATTCATCGGTCACGCGAACAAGGGTACGGAGACGGTCCGGACCCGGGCGAACGGGTATCGGCGGTTACGTTGGGGGCATGGACGCCGAGGAGTTGCACGACAGGCGCGCGCGTTCGTTCGGGGCCACGGCCGCCGCCTACGCCGAGCACCGGCCCGACTATCCGGTCGACGGCGTCCGCTGGGGGCTCGCGGCCGCGACGGGTGCGGTGCGGCGGGTGCTCGATCTGGCGGCGGGGACCGGAAAGCTGACCGCGGGGCTGCTGGCGTTGGGGTGCGAGGTGACGGCCGTGGAGCCGGACGCGGAGATGCGCGCGCAGCTGTCGGCGCTGTTCCCGCAGGTGCGGACGTTGCCCGGGCGGGCGGAGTCGATCCCGCTGCCGGCGGGGTCGGTCGACGCGGTCGTCGTCGGGCAGGCGTTCCACTGGTTCGACCGGGACGCGGCGCTGGCGGAGATCGCGCGGGTGCTGCGGCCGGGCGGCGCGCTGGCCGCGTTCTGGAACCGGGAGGACGATTCGGTCGGCTGGGTCGCGGGTCTGTCCGAGGTGGCGAGCTCGAGCGTGACCCAGACGTGGACGAACGACTGGCCGACCTTCGACGGCGAGCTCTTCGAGGCGGGCGAGACGGCGGAGTTCCCGCACGCGCACCGCCGGACCGCGGACTCGCTGACGGCGACGATCGGCACGCACTCGCACACGCTCGTGGTCAGCGAGGAGGAGCGGGCGCAGGTGCTGGGGCAGGTCCGCGACTACCTGCGCTCACGTCCGGAGACCGCGGCCGGGGAGTTCGAGATGCCGCTGCGGACGTCGGTGGTGCGCGGGCGGCGCCGTTTTCGGTGACCGCTGACAGTCGTGGGGTTCATGATCGACTCGTGGACAAGTGTGGCGGTTGTGGACAGCTCAGCGGGTGTTGCGCTCGAACACGAGCCGCAGGCCGAGCAGCGTGAGGTCCGGCCGGTGGTCCACGATCGTCGCCGACTCCTCCACCACCAGCGGCGCCAGGCCACCGGTCGCGATGACCGTGACCTCCCCCGCGTGGGTCGTGCGCTCGAGCTCGTCGACGATGCGCCGGACGAGGCCGTCGACCTGGCCGGTGAAGCCGTAGATGATGCCGGACTGCAGGCACTCGACGGTGTTCTTGCCGATCACCGAACGCGGCCGGACCAGCTCGACCTTGCGCAGCGCGGCGGCGCGCGCGGCGAGCGCGTCGACCGAGATCTCGATGCCGGGCGCGAACACGCCGCCGAGGAACTCGCCCTTCGCGGAGATGACGTCGATGTTGGTCGACGTGCCGAAGTCGACGACCACGCACGCGGTCTCGTGCAGGTAGTGCGCGGCGAGCGTGTTGATCACGCGGTCGGCGCCGACCTCCTTGGGGTTGTCGACGAGCAGCGGCACGCCGGTGCGCACGCCGGGCTCGACGATGACCCGCGGGACCTCGCCGTAGTAGCGGCCCAGCATGACCCGCAGCTCGCGGAGCACGGCCGGGACGGTGGAGAGCGCGGACACCCCGGTGATCTCGTCGGCGTGCTCGCCGAGCAGGCCGCGCATGGTGAGTGCGAGCTCGTCGGCGGTCATGCGCGCGTCGGTGCGCATCCGCCAGTCCCGCACCAGCTCCTTGTCCTGGTACAGGCCGAGCGCGATGTTGGTGTTGCCGACGTCGATGGCGAGCAGCACGGGGTCAGCTCTCCGGCTGCAGCAGCGCGTCGAGCATCGCCGCGTCCGCGGTCTCGGCGGGCGGCTCGGTCCCGTCGCCCAGACCGGAGCCGGCCGGCGCGTGCGCGGGGTCGGTGCCGGTCTCGAGGATCCGGTTGTGCTCGTCGACGAACACGATCCGCGGCTGGAAGGAGGCGGCCTCGGCGGAGTCCATCTGCCCGTACGCGATGAGGATGACGATGTCGCCCGGGTGCACCAGGTGCGCGGCGGCACCGTTGATGCCGATGACGCCGCTGCCGCGCTCGCCGGCGATCACGTAGGTCTCCAGCCGCGCGCCGTTGGTGACGTCGACGATCGACACCTGCTCCCCCGCCAGCAGGTCCGCGGCGTCCATGAGCACCGGGTCGACGGTGACCGAGCCGACGTAGTGCAGGTCGGCCTGGGTGACCGTGGCCCGGTGGATCTTGGACTTGAGCATCGTGCGGAGCATCGCAGACCTTCCCCCTACCGCGGGTCGCCGAGGAACACCGGGACATTGTCGATCAAGCGCGTCGCGCCGACGCGCGCGGCCACGAGCAGCCGCGCCTCACCGGTCGCGGGCGCCGGGCCGAGGTCGCGGGCGCGCAGCTCCAGGTAGTCGACGTCGATGCCGGGTTCCTTGTCGAGCACGTCGCGCGCGGCGCGGAGCACGGCCGCCGAGCCTTCGGCGCTGACCCGGCTGCCGAAGGTCAGCGCGGCGGAGAGCGCCACGGCGGCGGCCCGCTGGTCGGCGTCGAGGTAGGCGTTGCGCGACGAGCGGGCGAGGCCGTCGGTGTCGCGCACTATCGGCACGCCGATGACCTTCACGTCGAGGTTGAGGTCGCGCACCATCCGCCGGACCAGCACGAGCTGCTGGTAGTCCTTCTCGCCGAACAGCGCGAAGTCGGGGCGGACGATGTTGAACAGCTTGGCGACGACAGTGAGCACGCCGGCGAAATGGCCGGGCCGCGACGCGCCTTCGAGCTCGTCGCCGAGCGGTCCGGGGTGGACGGTCGTGTACGCGTCGGGGAAGTACATCGCGTCTCGCTCGGGGGTGAACACGAGCTCGACGCGTTCGCGGCGGCAGATCTCGAGGTCGTCGTCGAGCGGGCGCGGGTAGCGGTCGAAGTCCTCGCCGGGGCCGAACTGCAGCGGGTTGACGAAGATCGACGTGGTCAGCACGGAGTTGGGCAGCCGCCGGGCGGTGCGCATGAGCTGGCGGTGGCCCTCGTGCAGCGCGCCCATCGTCGGCACCAGCGCGATCTTGCGGCCGGTGCCGCGCAGCGCACGGGTGATCTTGGCGACGTTGTCGAGTCCACTGTGGATGTTGAGCTCGCCGGGGATGAACTTCGGTGGCGTCATGGGCGCTCCTCACCGGGGCCGCGGTCGAGCGCGGCGGTGACGTCGGGGGCGAGATCGGGGCGCAGGAGGCCGGCCTGTTCGGCCCGGCTCGCGGTGCGGGCGGCGAGCACCCGGTACGCGGGCAGCATGTCCGGCGCGTGCTCGGCGAGGACGCGCAGGTGGGCGAGCACGGTGCCGGCGTCGCCGCGGGCGACCGGGCCGGTGAGCGCGCGGTCACCGTGGCGCAGGGCGTTGTCGAGGGCTGCCGACAGCAGCGGGCCGAGCATGCGTTCGGGTTCTTCGACGCCGGCTCGGCGGAGCAGGTCAGCGGCCTCCGCGACGAGCGTGACCAGGTGGTTCGCGCCGTGGGCGAGTGCCGTGTGGTACAGCGGGCGGGCGGCTTCCGGGACGCGGACGGGCTCGGCACCCATCTCGACGACGAGGGCCTCGCCGACGCTCCACGCGGTCTCGTCGGCGTCCGCGGCGGTGACGCCGAAGCAGCAGGCGGCGATGCGCTCGAGGTCCTCGGCGCGGCCGGTGAACGTCATGACCGGGTGCAGCGCGAGCGGCAGCGCGCCCTGCTCGACCGCGGGCGCGAGCACGCCGACGCCGTGCGCGCCGCACGTGTGCACGACGATCTGTCCCTGCCGCAGCGCGCCGGCCGCGGCGAGCCCGCGGACCATGCCGGGCAGCGCGTCGTCGGGCAGCGCGAGCAGGACCAGGTCGGCGCTGGCCACGACCTCGTCGGGCGGCAGGAGCGGAACGCCGGGCAGGAGCTCCTCGGCGCGGGCGACGGACTCCTTGGAGACACCGGAGGCGGCGACGACCGTGTGGCCGGCGCGCGCGAGGGCGGCGCCGAGCACCGCGCCGACCCGGCCCGCGGAGACCACGCCGACGGCCAGGCGCGCCGGTCGGTTCATGGCGCCTCCCTGATGTTGTCGAAAACGAGCGTAATCATCCGTGCTCGCCGCTTCGGCCGCCGGGCTCACCGCGGCTGCGGCATCGCCGCCTTGGTCGTCTCGAGCGCGTCGATCAGCCGGGCCTCGCGCTCGGGTGCGTCCGCGCCGGCGAGGCCGAGGCGCCCGGCGTGCCAGAGGAAGGCGAGCTCGGTGACGGCGGCCTGGTAGTCGCCGAGGACGCGGGCGGCCTCCTTGCCGCGGCGGCGTGCGGTGCGGACGCGCCAGGTGCGGCGGGCGGAGAGGTTGGTGAGCCGCTCGACGTCGCGTTCGGCCACCCAGCCACGGCCGACCATGACGGGCAGCGCGCGGGCGACGATCTTCTGCTCGCGGCGGCGGTGCCAGCCGACGAACATGACGCCGGCGATGAAGATCGGGACCATGACGAGGAAGTAGACGTTGAGGAAGGTCTGCGCGGTGCCGAGCGTGGCGGCCGCGTTCCACATGGCGTGCAGCGTGACGGCGGCGACGTAGCCGGCGATCGGCGCGAGGACGGTGACCGACCGGCTCGGCGAGCGGACGGAGATGCCGACGCCGACGCCGATCATCGCGGTGAAGAGCGGGTGGCAGAACGGGGCGAGGACGCCGCGCAGGATGAACGCGGTGACGACGCCGGCGGTGGACGTGTCGCCGAAGCCGTGCTCGGCGAACGCGCGGCCGAAGTAGTAGATGTTCTCGGTGAAGGCGAACCCGGCGGCGACGAAGCCCGCGTAGACGACGCCGTCGATGACGCCGTCCAGTTCGTTGCGCAGCCAGAGCAGGATGCCGAGGACGAAGGCGCCCTTGGCGGCCTCCTCGAAGAGCGGCGCGCTGACGATCGCGCTGATCGTGTCGCCCCTGCCGTGGCCGAGAAGCGCGTCGCCGACGGCCTCCGCGGTGTTGTTGATCAGCAGAGCCGTTATCGCGGCGACACTCGCGCCCCACCCGAACGCTAGCCACAGCAGGCGGGCGGGCTCGGGCTCCCACCGGTCGATCCACAGCAGCGCCGCGACGATCGACCCCACGGGCAGGAGCGCCGCGACGATCCCGACGACCTCCGCGAGCAGGCCCACGCGTGCCGTGCTGAGCGCGAGGAGGGTCAGCCCGCATCCGGCGAGCACGACGAGCCCGGCGACGGGCAGCAGCACGGTCCGGCGGCGGGGCCGGTGCCGTAGCGCGTGCCGCGGTGGCGTGGGGGCGTTGTGCACTGCGCCACCCTACGGGGTTCGTGACTTTCTTACGTCCGTTCAGTCCTTACGCCGGCGCCTGCGGCGGGGGCTCGCGGTGCCGCCGTTGGAGGCGATCAGCTCGCTGACCGAGCGGCCCGTGGCGTGCGAGCCGGAGGGGAGGTCGGCGTCGGGGCGGGCGTGGCCGCCGCTCTGCTGTTCGTAGGAGTCCTGCCAGGCCGGCTGGCCTTCGGAGCCGCGTCGCCGACCGTCAGTGCCAGGCCGCTCGCTGTGGCTGCCCCGCCCGCGGTAGCCCGATCCGTTGCCGGTGCCGTAGTCCGTGCCCGGCCGGGCGACGGGCGTCACGTAACCGGACTCGACGGACCGCCGGTCGACGGGTGTGCCGGTGGGCCCGAACCCGCCGGCCGATCCCGTGGGCCCGAAGCCGCCTGTCGAACTCGCGCCGGACGCGTCATACCCGCCGGTCAGCCGGTCGACGTCGAACCCACCGGTCGTCCCCGGTTCGCCGAAGCCGGTGGTTCCGTTCGCGCCGTATCCGGTCGGCCCGAAGTCGGCTCCGCCGGTGCCGGCCGGGGGCAGGTAGCCGGACCCGCCTGTGGTGGTCTGCTGGCCACTCGCGCTGGAGCTGATGTAGCCGGCGGGCTGGATCCGTCCGGAGGAGGAGGCGGGATCGACCGGCGGCATCCGGCTCGCCGAGGCGGTCGTGCTCGCGGGCTGCAGCCGCCCGTAGGACTGTGCGGCCGCCTGCGCCGGAGGCATGCGCCCGGCGGCCGCCGCGGCCGGACCGACCGGCTGGGACCGGTTCGCCGGCGGCATCCCACCGGACGAGGCGGCAGCCGGGTTCACGGGTTGCGACCAGCTCGCCGGACCCATACCGCCCGACGCCGCCGCGGTCGGCCCCACCGGCTGCGACCAGCTCGCCGGTCCCGCATCCGCGGAGGGCGCCGCGGTCGGGCCCACCGGCTGCGACCAGCTCGCGGGCCCCATGCCGCCCGACGACGCACTCGCACTCACCGAAGGCACGCCACCCGAAGACGCCGCCGACCAAACCGGCTGCGAACGGCTCGCGGGAGGCATGCCACCCGAGGAAGCCGCGGCGGGGTTGACAGGCTGCGAGCGGCTGGCCGGAGGCATCCCACCGGACGACGCCACAGCCGGACTCGCCGGCTGCGACCAGCTCGCCGGGCCCGTGCCCACCGGCTGCGAATGGCCGGCGGGAGGCATGCCACCCGAAGATGCCGCGGCGGGGTTGACAGGCTGCGAAAGGCTCGCCGGAGGCATCCCACCGGACGACGCCACAGCCGGACTCGCCGGCTGGGACCGGCTGGCCGGAGACATGCCACCCGAGGACGCTCCGGCGGGACCGCCCGACTGCAAGTGACTGGCCGGCGACATCCCGCCGGAGGACGCGGTGGCCGGACTCATCGACTGCGAACGGCTCGCGGGAGGCATACCGCCCGAGGAAGCTGCTGCTGGGGAACGGCCGGCGTCCGCCTGGGACATCCGGCTCGACGAGGCCGCCGGCATCCGCCCATAGGACTGCGACGCCCGACCACCCGACGCCGAAACCGACGGCCCACCGGCCGGCGCGCCGGACATGCCACCCGAGGGCGCCGCCGGCATCCGGCCATACGACTGCGACGCCCCACTCTGTCCCGCAGCCGACGACCCACCAGCCTGCGCCGCGGACATGCGGCCGGCGGAGGCAGCGGCCGGGTTCGCCGGTTTAGCGCGTCCGCGGGACTCCGCCGCCCGGCTCCCGACGGACGCCGCTGCCGGATTCGCCGGGGGCATCCGGCCCGAGGAGGCGGCAGCCGGGGTCGATGCGCCGGACCGCGGGTCGACGTAGCCGGACGACTGGGACCGGCCGTTCGACGCCGCCGAGTGGCCGTTGGCCGACCGGCCGTTCGTGGCGTGGCCGTTCGTGGAACGGCTGTGGCCGTTCGCCCGGGCACCGTTCGAAGTGGACTCCCACGACGGGCGCCAGTCGGACTCGTCGCCGGACTCGAGGGCGCCCGGCACGAACCAGCGGTCCGAGACCTCCGCCGGATGCTCCGGGTGGAGCTGCTGAAAGCGCTCCTTCGCCTGCGCGGCCGACCGGTCGTTGCGCCGCGGCGGCGGGCCGGACGCACCGGGGACCTGATCGATGAGATCCGTGTCCGCCTCGTTTGCCACCATCGGGACGACGTTGCCGTCCTTGCGCTGGGCGGCCGGCAGGCGCTTGAGCTGGTCCCGGCTCATCGGGTCGCGCTCGGGCAGGGAACGCATGCGCGTCGACTCGGCGCGCAGGGCGTACCGCTCGACGAGGAACTCCCCGCCCAGCAATGTCTGCAGGGTCTGGCGCAGATTGTGCAGCTCCGAACGCAGCGCCAGGATGTCCTCTCTGGACTCTTCTTCGGCCTTGCGGCGCGCCTCGGCCTCGACCTCGAGCTCGAACTCGCGGCGGGCCGCCACCTCGCGCTCGAGCTCGAACTCGTAGCGCTCCTGCCGCTCGGCGGCCTCGTCCTCGCGCTCGGCGACCTGCCGCCGGTACCGCGCCGCGAGGAACGCACCGGCGAGCGCCGCCCACAGACCCGCGACGATGCCCAGCCGCATCAGCTTGAGGTCGTCACTCAATACGAGTACCCCGGTCGCCACCACGGCGAGCACGACGGCTCCGATGAGTAACGCTCTGCCGCCAAACGAGCCGGGCTCGGGCTCATCAATAGAGTCACGGCGGCCGTTCATGGCACACACCGTACCGGGCTGTTACCACTATGAAACCAAGCCGAGGTCGATCTTTTTCTCACCCGGTGGCGTCTGAGCGATATTCCGGCGGTTGATTGTCCTGGTCGCGCGGGGTCCGGCAGCACCATTCGAGGTACAGCGCGGCGGCGATGAGGGCTGCCGCACAGGCCAACCCGATCACCGCGCTGGGGACATCGTCGGCCGCGGCGGTCACCTCGGCCCGGCGTGGGAGGAGGTAGCCGAGGATGCCGAGCCAGGCGCCCAGCATGATCGCACCGAGTAACGAAGAGGCCTTCGCGAGCGCGACCGCGCGGGCCGCGGTGAGGGGCTGGACGGGGCGGCCACCTTCGGGTTTGCGGATTCGTGCGCGCAGCGAGGCACCGAGCGCGGCTTCGATCACGGCGAGCACGAGGAGTGTCACGCCGGCGAACGTGGGCAGGGGCGGCAGGTCGCCGTAGGCCACCTGCATGAGCAGGAATACGGTCCCGGCGGCCAGGAGGCCGGCCGCGACGAGGTCGCGGGCCCGGGTGAAGTGCATGTGCCCACCGTACCGGCGACACTTGACTCTCCAGCTACTGGAAGGTTGAGCATGGCGGCCATGGGCGACAGCGGGGTGTTCTCGATCGGCGAGCTTGCCCGCCGAACGGGTCTGACCACCCGGACGATCCGGTTCTACTCCGATGAGGGGCTGCTGCCGCCTGCCGATCGCACGTACGCCGGGTACCGGCTCTATGACGCGGCGTCACTGGCCCGGCTCGAGCTCCTGCGCACACTGCGGGAGCTGGGGCTGGGCCTGACCGACGCGGCCGACGCGCTGGCCGGCCGGTCGAACGTCGCGGAGCTCGCGCGGCGGCACGTGGAGCTGCTCGACGAGCAGATCCGGGTGCTGCGGCTGCGGCGGGCGGTGCTGCGCGCGGTCGCCAAGAACGAC
Organism: Actinophytocola sp.; assembly: GCF_036555685.1. Taxonomy (GTDB): domain Bacteria; phylum Actinomycetota; class Actinomycetes; order Mycobacteriales; family Pseudonocardiaceae; genus Actinophytocola. The sequence continues at coordinate 20,077 of NZ_DATBKY010000028.1, forward strand.
TCCGAGCTGGACGAGGTGAGACTGATGAAGGACCTGGCGGCGATGTCCGACGAAGAACGGAAGCGCCTGATCGACGAGTTCTGGGACGAGGTCATGGGCGGGTTGAACATCCACCCGGACTTCGACGCGCGCATGCGGTCGGCGAAGCCGGAGCTGCCCGACGACCCGACACCGGACCAGCTGCAGGCGTGGATCGAGCTGGCGGAGCTGGTGCAGGACAAGGACTTCCGCGCGCGGATCCGGCGCATGGGCGAGGTCCAGTCGGCCGCGCGGGACGCGGGTGAGATGCAGGACCAGCCGCCCGCGGTGGCGGAGGAGCAGTGGCTGAAGTGGACGTCGGCGGCCGCGGACGCGATGGCGGCCGGACACGCGCCGTCGTCGCCGCCGGGACGCGAACTGGCACTGTCCATTGCGGAGTCGATGGGCAAGTCCCCGGCGGAGGCGGCCGCCCAGATCGAGAGCGGCACGGACGCGAGGGCGGAGCGCTACTGGCAACTCATGGCGACCATCAATGGCTGGCCGCAGTGGCCGAGCCAGGTGCCACGAGCGGAGTGGATCATCGCCGCGCTGCGCGCAGCAGGCTGACAGACGTCGGTCGTGGCCCGGCCACACCGCCAGGCCGCACCTCGGGCTTCCGATGCGTACATAGTGGACACTTGTCCGATCGGCGAGGCTGCCGAGGCCCTCGACCACTCGATCCCATGCCCGGGTGCGGTCCCGCCGTGGTCCGCTCTGGACACCCGCGGCAGGCAGCCAACGCGGACTCGATTGACGCCCCCCGGGCAGGGGCCCACCCACCCGGGGTTGGTCCCCCCGACTTGACGTTACCCCGTTTGGCGGACATTTCCCGGAGTTTGCTGCTCGGCTGTGGATAGGTCCGGCGGTTGTGGACAACTGCCGGGGATGGGTCCGCCGGGATGGTGGCGCTGGGGCGATCCACGGAGCATCAGTGGGTCAGGGTCAGGTCCTCGCGGAGGTGGACGTCTCTTTTGGACTCTTCGGGGAGTGCGTCGAGGAGTTCGCGGATCGGGCCGTGGTTGGGGAGGACGGCTTCCGGGTCGATCGCCAGCCACGGGATCAGGACCGTGGCTCGGTCGGGGGTACCGGGGTGTGGGAGCAGCAGGTCCGGGTGATCACTCGTCACACCGTCCACTGTGACCACGTCCACGTCCAGCGTGCGGGGCCCCCAGCGCTGGTCACGGACTCGCTCCGCCTTGGACTCCAGGACCTGACCGCGGCGCAGCCACGCCCACGCGTCGGCGGACGGGTCGTCGACCACGAGGATCGCGTTCAAGAAGTCCGGCTGGTCCTCGACGCCCCAGGCCTTCGTCTCGTACACGGGTGAGGTGGCGACCAGTACGTCCGCGAAGCCGGCCACCGCGAGCCGCAGGTAGCCGAGCCGGTCCCCCAGATTGGAGCCGATCGACAGGACCGCGCGGGTCATCCCCGGCTCTTGCGGGAGCGGCGGACGGTCACCGCGACGTCGGCGAAGTCCAGGGGGATCGGGGCGTTCGGCTTGTGGATCGTCACCTCTACCGCATGCGGGCGCGGGTCACGCATGACCTCGTCCGCGATCTCGGCGCCCACCGACTCGATCAGGTTCCGCGGCTTGCCACCGACGATCTTCGCCGCGCGTTCGGCCAGGGCGCCGTAGTTCAGGGTGTCGTCTAGCTCGTCGGTCGCCGCCGCGTGGTTCAGGTCCACCCACACCGTGAGGTCCACGACGAACTCCTGCCCGTCGCGTTTCTCGTGGTCGAACACCCCGTGGTGGCCGAAGACCCGCAGGCCCGTCAGCGTGATCCGGTCAGTCATCCGCACAGTCCTCCGACATCGCGACGGCCACCGCGACCGCGTCCAGCGACCGGGTCACGTCGTGCACCCGGACCCCCCACGCGCCGGCGACCGCCACCAGCGCCGTGATCGCCGCCGTCGCCTCCTCCCGGCCGTCCGGCGGGCGGGGTGTGCCCTCCTTGGACGCCAGCAACGTCCCCAGGAAACGTTTGCGCGACGCGCCGACCAGCACCGGGAAACCCAGCTCCCGCAACACGTCCAGCCGCCGCAGCAGCGCCCAGTTGTGCACGCCCCGCTTGGCGAACCCCAACCCGGGGTCCAGCACGAGCGCCGACGGGTCCACGCCCGCCGACACCGCCGCGTCGACCCGGGCGCGGAGCTCGTCGCGCACGTCGGTGACGACGTCGTCATAGGTGGCCAGCGAGTCCATGTCCCGGCTGTGCCCCCGCCAGTGCATGAGGATCCACGGCACGTCCGCCTCCGCGACGAACCGCGCCATCCCCGGGTCCGCCTGCCCGCCGGACACGTCGTTGACCACCCGCGCGCCCGCGTCGAGCGCCGCCTCGGCAACCCGCGTGCGCGTCGTGTCCACGCTGACCGCGACGCCCGCCGCGGCCAGCCCGGCGATCACCGGTCGCACGCGGGCGATCTCGGTCTCCGCGTCCACCCGCTCGGCGCCCGGCCGGGTCGACTCGCCGCCGACGTCGACCAGGTCCGCACCCGCCTCCCACAGCGCCACGCCGTGCGCGAGCGCGTCGTCGAACGAGAGGTAGCGGCCGCCGTCTGAGAAGGAGTCCGGGGTCACGTTCAGCACGCCCATCACCACGCAGCGACCGGGCTGCGGCAGCGCCGGGTGCGGCGTCCTCACCGAAGCCGCCCGCGGATCAGCTCGAGCGCCTCCGCCCGCGACGACGGCTGGGAGCGCAGCAGCCCGCGCACCGCCGACGTGGTGGTGCGCGCGCCGGGCTTTCGGATGCCGCGCATCGCCATACACAGGTGCTCGGCCTCGACCACGACGATCACGCCACGCGGTTCGAGCTTGCGCACCAGCGCGTCCGCGATCTGCGAGGTCAGCCGCTCCTGCACCTGCGGGCGCTTCGCGTACAGGTCGACCAGCCGCGCGATCTTCGAAAGCCCGGTGACCTTGCCCTGCTTGTTCGGGATGTAGCCGACGTGCGTGACGCCATGGAACGGCACCAGGTGGTGTTCGCAGTTGTGGGTCAGGTGGCCCTCGACGAGGAACGTCGGGTGCGGGTCGCAGTTGAAGCTGTAGACGGTGAACGGCGCGGAGGCGGGCGCCTCGATCGGGCGCACCGCCGACACCGGCGTCCACCGCGACTCGATCAGCTCGGTGTGGTGCGCCTCCTGCGCGAACCCGTGCCGGCGCCACCAGCCCGTGCCGTCCTCGCGGCTCTGCGGCCGCCGGCGGGTCGGGATCGCGTACGACAGCGACCGCGACCCGAGGCGGTTCGGCTCGGTCCACTCGATCGCCTTGCCGGCCACCGAGCCGGCCTCGGCCCAGCCGTCCGGTGTCGCGAGCGGATGGTCGGGCGTGACGACGAAGCTGCCGGACGCCGTGACCACCTCGACCAGCTGGCGGGCCGACCGCGCGGTGACGCGCAGGACCGTCGTCGGCTCGACGCGGCCCTCGGCGAGCGTCCAGAGCTGGTCGCCGGGCCGCACGTCCTCGGCGGCACGCGGGCCGCTGATCACGTTCACCGGCTGGCGCCCCGGCACGCACGTCGAGTACGTCGGGATGTCGGTGACCAGCACCAGCTCGTCGTGGCACTCGTCGAACGTCTTGTCCAGCACCGAGTCCGGGTCGGTGTAGAGCCCCCCGAACATCTCCAGGTACGCACGCGCGACCCGGGCCGGCGTGTCCTGCAGGCCCTGCCGGTCGGGGTCCTCGCCGCACGCCAGCAGCAGCTCGCGGACCGCCTTCTCGGCGCGGGCCTGGTCGAACATGGGCAGCGGCCCGTCGCTGGTGTACAGCGGGCCCTGCCCGGACCCGTTGCCGGAGCTGTCAGCTGTCAAATGTGCCTCCGCGACTCAGCGGCCACTATCCCACTCGGAGCCGCGACCGCGGTCCTCCGGGTCGGACGGTCCGCGCTGGTCGCGAGTGCGGTCATCGGGGCCTTGCTGCTGCTCCCACGACGGATGCCACTGGTTGTGCGGGTGACCCGTCGGGGTCGTGGCAGGCGTCCACCCGGGCGGTGCGCCGTAGTTCGGCGGACCCGAGTTACGGCCCGAGCCGGGCCCACCGGGGTAGGGCTGACCGTGCCCGGGCGATCCGGGGTACGGCTGGCCGTAGCCGGGGCCGGGCACGCCGTTCGGGCCGGCGCCGTTGCCGGGCGGCTCCGGGTTCGGCCGCGGCGGTCCGCCGGGCAGCTCGCCCGCGCCGGGCGCAGTGCGGACCGGGGTCGGCTCCGGCTCCTCGCGGACCGGCGGCCACGGCTCGCCGCGCTCCTTGGCCAGCTCGCCGGGCGTCTTGATCGGCGGCTTGTCCGACGGCGTGCGGCCGCCGAACTCGTTGAACGCGGTGATCCGCGGGCGCTTCTCCACCTTCGAGAAGATCCGCTCGAGGTCCTTGCGCTGCAGGGTCTCCTTGTCGAGCAGCTCGATCACCAGGTTGTCAAGGACGTCGCGGTAGGTGTTGAGCACGTCCCACGCCTCGGTGTGCGCCGCCTCGATGAGCTTGCGCACCTCCTCGTCGATCTCGTGCGCGACCTCCAGCGAGTAGTCCGGCGCGTGGCCCATCGAGCGGCCCAGGAAAGGGTCGCCCTGGTCCTGTCCGTACTTGACCGCGCCCAGCCGGGCCGACATGCCGTACTCGGTCACCATCGCCTTCGCGATCTTGGTGGCCTGCTCGATGTCCGACGACGCACCGGTGGTCGGCTCGTGGAAGACAAGCTCCTCCGCGGAGCGGCCGCCGAGCGCGAACACCAGCCGGGCGATCATCTCCGAGCGGGTCATCAGCTGCTTGTCGTCCTCGGGGACGACGAGCGCGTGCCCGCCGGTGCGGCCGCGCGGCAGGATCGTCAGCTTGTACACCGGCTCGAGGTCCGGCATCGCCCACGCGGCGAGCGCGTGCCCGCCCTCGTGGTAGGCGGTGATCTTCTTCTCCTTCTCGGAGATGATCCGGCTCTTGCGGGCCGGCCCGCCGACGACTCTGTCGACCGACTCCTCCAGCGCGGCGCCGTTGATCGTGGAGCCGTTCTGGCGCGCGGTGAGCAGCGCGGCCTCGTTGATGACGTTGGCGAGGTCCGCGCCCGACATGCCGACCGTGCGCTTGGCCAGGCCGTCGAGGTCGACGTCCGCGTCCAGCGGCTTGCCCTTGGAGTGGACCTGCAGGATCTTCTTGCGGCCCATCAGGTCCGGCGCGGACACCGGAATCTGCCGGTCGAACCGTCCCGGGCGCAGCAGCGCCGGGTCGAGGATGTCGGGCCGGTTGGTGGCCGCGATCAGGATGATGCCACCGCGCGCGTCGAAGCCGTCCATCTCGACCAGCAGCTGGTTGAGGGTCTGCTCGCGCTCGTCGTGGCCGCCGCCGAGGCCGGCGCCGCGCTGGCGGCCGACCGCGTCGATCTCGTCGACGAAGATGATGCACGGCGCGTTCTGCTTGGCCTGTTCGAACAGGTCACGCACGCGGGAGGCACCGACACCGACGAACATCTCGACGAAGTCGGAACCGGAGATCGAGTAGAACGGCACGCCCGCCTCGCCGGCCACGGCCCGGGCCAGCAGCGTCTTACCGGTGCCGGGCGGGCCGTACAGCAGGACGCCCTTCGGGATCTTCGCCCCCAGGGCCTGGTAGCGGCCCGGGTTCTGCAGGAAGTCCTTGATCTCGTAGAGCTCCTCGACCGCCTCGTCGGCGCCCGCCACGTCGGCGAACGTCGTCTTCGGCATGTCCTTCGGCAGCTGCTTGGCGCGCGACTTGCCGAAGTTGAGCACGCGGTTCCCGCCGCCCTGGACGTTGTTCATCATCCACATCAGCAGGATGAGCAGCAGGCCCAGCGGGATCAGGAAGATGAGGATCTGGGTGAGGAAGGACTCCTGGGTGACCGTCGTGTTGAACTCGGTCTTGTTCTTCGCCTGGTCCTGCAGCTCACGGTAGATGTCCCCGGTCGCCGCGGCCGGGTACTGCGTGATGATCTGGGTGACCCGTTGACCGTCTTGCTCGATCGGGTCCTGCAGGGTCAGCTTGAGCCGTTGTTCCTTGTCCTCGAGCTCGGCCTTCTCGACGTTGCCGTTGGTGATCTGCGACACGGCCTTGGAGGTTGGCACCTCCGTGTAGCCGCGCGTGTCGTCGAACAGCATGCTGATCAAGAAGTAGAGCAGCAACACCACCAAGATCCACACCAGCGGGTTGCGCAGCAGGCGCTTGCGGTCCATCAACTTACGGCCGCCGTGCGGCCCGACCCTCCCTGACATGCATTTAGGGCACCGTCGCCCGTTACCGGCCGGACAAGGCACTCCGGTCCACCCAGCGTACCGCCCGCAGCAGAGCACCCACGCTGCGAAGTACCCGCGGGCTTGCTCTCTTCAGATGAACGGCCACGGGCCGGGATCGGTTCCCGAGCCGCTGCTGCAGGTCAACGGTCCGCGACGTGATGTGGGCGACGGTAGTCCGGCCGAGCGGTCACGCGGCAGATCGCGCGAGTCGGTGCACCAGAGTTCGACCGCGGCGCGACACCGGTGGCTGGATCGGACGGGCGCCGGAGTATCCGGCCCGACCGTGCGGGGCGCGTCCGGAGGCCCTATCGGCGGTCGGTTGTCACCTCGGTGACCAGCTCGCCGACTCGGTGGCGTAAGGCGGCCGCGTCGGCCGGGGCGATGGTCACCCAGCCGTCTCGGGTCTGGGTCAGGTAGCGGCCCGAGTCGTTGTCGAACCAGGCCAGGACCGGTGAGCGGCGGCGGCCGCGCATGTCGGTGCGGCTGTTGACGCCTATCTGCCCGCCGCGGTGGTTCGGCATCGCGGTCAGCGTGTGCAGCGCCTTGCGCGTCTCCTGCGTGCTCGCCCGGGCCGGCGCGCCCGCGGGGACCGCCCGCAGCTCCTCGGCGGGCACGGAGATCGACTGCTCGGAGCCCCGCCGGGCGCCCGGCAACAGGCCGACGATGGCCGACACGAGGCCGTCGCGGTGGATCGAGCGCAGGCGCAGGCCGTCGGGCTGCTGCACGGCGAGCACGGCGCCCGCCCGGCCGGACGCGGCCAGCGCGAGCACCGGTACCGCGTCCAGCTCCGGCAGGAACACCGCGTCGATGCTGATGTCGGGCTGCGCGAGCGTGCCGAGCCAGCCCGCCAGCTCGGGCTCGAGCCGGCCCACGTTGTCGATCAGGCCGCCGGCCGCGAGCTCCTCGCGGACCCGGCGGCGCAGCGCGTTGCGCTCGTCGACCGTGGCGCCGTGCGAGCTGACCTCGAGCGGGTAGGGCATCTCGCCCGCGTCGAGGGCCTCCCAGAGGAAGTCGAGGGCGAGCGGTGCGATGAGGCGCTCGGCCACGTCAGTCGTCCTCGTCCGCGCCGATGACCGTCGGCGCCGCCAGCTGGTCGTTGCCGAAGGTGCCCTCCGGGTCGCCTTCCAGCAGGAAGGACGGCTTGTCGCGCTCGTCGTCCTCCTCGTCCTGGCGGCGGCCACCGGCACCGCCCATGCCGGCCGCGCCACGACCGGCCGCGCCCTGCCCGGCCACCGCGGCGGGCACCGGACCACGCGCACCCGTGCCGCCACGTGCGCTCTCGCCGGGTTGCCCTGAGGCACCGGGCACCGACCCGGCACCCGCGCCGCCGCTCACCGCGCCGCCGAAGTTGCCGAACGCGCCGCCGAACCCGCCCGCGCCGGCGGCGGGCGCGGCGGGCGGCGCCGGAGCGCCGACCGGGGCGGATGGTGCCGACACCGGCGCGGTGCCACCGGGGTTGAAGCCGGCCGTGCTCGTGCCGGGCAGGCTGCCGGGCAAGGTGAAGTCGCCAAGGTCCGAGCCGTCCGGGTTGTCCGCGAGACCGGCGCCCGCACCCGGCCCGACGCCGGTGTAGCCGCCGGACGGCGCGCCGGTCGAGGTCGGTTGCTCGCCGCGGCCGTGCCGGGACGCGTACGCCACGGGGCTGGCCGTGATCCGGGCGTCGCCGCCGTGGCCCGGCTGGATCCGGCCCTTGGGCGGCACGAAGCTCGGCGTCTGCGCGTCGATCGCGCTCATGGCCTGCGTGTACGCGTCGAGATAGGAGACCTGCTCGCGCTTGACCGCGTCCGCGGCCTCCTTCTGCGCCTTGAGGTCGGCCTGCATCGCGGCCGGTCCGCCGGCGAGCATCGCCTGCATCGACCGCTGCCGGTCGAACGTCTTCGCCGGCGGCAACTTGCGCACCTCGGCCGCGGCGAGCGACTGGCGGGACATCTGCACGCCCATCATCTGCGCGGTCTGGCCCGCCTGCCCGGCGGCCTGGGCGAGCGGCGCGAGCGCGGACCGCGCGGAGTCGGCCGCGACGCCACTCCACGCGCCGTCGAGCCGGGTCACCGCGTCGAGCAGCCCGTTGGCCGCGTCGGCCAGGCTGTTGCCGCCGTCGTTGAAGGCGCGCCCGAGGCTGTCGGCGGACGGCGGCTCGTTGTTCTTCGTGGCGAAGTCGTACAACTGCTCGCTGGTGAAGCCCTCCCAGTTGGGCGTGTCGCCGAGCACGCGGTCGTCGCCCATGCGGACCTCGGGCGCGAGCTCCGCGGCCTGACTGCCCGCGATCGAGTCCTGCAGATCTCCGCGGTCGACCCGGTCCTCGGACGGCATGTGCTGCATCGAGCGATGCGTCCGCGTCGCCTGGTCGCTCGCGTAGTCCTGCGTGTCGTAGTGGCCGTGGTGGCGGTGGTTGGGCGCCATGGTCTCCCCCTACTGATCCTTGATTCTCGGCACGGTGAGCTCACCCATTCGCATGGCGAGCTCGCACGGGTCGTACTTGCCCTCGCCGCGGGAAAGCGGTCCGGCGCCGGCGCTGTACAGGTTGCCGCTCGGCAGGTTCACCAGCACCTGGCACAGCACGAACGGCTTCGTCTGGTGAGACAGGACAGCGGCCATCCCGCCGACGGTCACCGGCTTGTTGGTGATGTTCGGGCCCTTGTTGCCACCATGGGTCCGCATGTCCGGCTGCACGCCGATGAGCAGGTTCATCTCGTCGGCCCAGGCGCAGATCTCGTGCCCGTCGTTGAGGGCGTTGCCCTTCTTGCCCGCGCGGCCGCCGCCCATGCTGCTGCTCTCCTCCGGGGACAGCAGGTCGCACAGGTGCGCGAGCGAGTACTCCGCCGCCGCGCTCGTCGAAGGCTCCACGGTGGACGGTCGGGCGTGCTCGGACGCAACCGGCTCACCGGCCGTCGCGGAGCCGCAACCGGCGAGCAGCGCCGCGCAGCCCACCGACAGCGCCGCTCGCCTCACGACGCCCTCTCGCATGCTCCGTGCCGCCGCTCGCGGTCGCCCGGTGTTCGCCGGTCCGCTGTTCGCCGGTCCGCTCCGCAAGCTCGGCTCACGCCTGGCGCCCGTAGTCCGCCGCGTGCCCGTCGTCGATGTCGACATAGTTGTCGATGCATTGGCGCAACGCGCGCTCGGCCTTGTCGGTCTGCTCCAGCAGCAGAGTCAAGGCGGCCATGAACGAGTCGTCCCCGTCGTAGCGGCTCATCGACTTGTGCGCCATCGCGACGCCGACCGGGTTCGCGCCGAGGCGCACCTCGCCCCCGCCGGTGCCGGACGTGTGCAGCAGCTGCGCGAGCTGGTCCTTCACGTCGCCGATCCGCGCGAGCGCGTCCTGCGCCGCCGCCGCCTCGATCGACACCTGACCACTCGCCGCCGCGTTGCTGAACGCACCCACCGCGCTGCCGACGGCCTCGAACATCCCATCCCCCTCACGTCACCGAGTGCGCCGCCCCAGGCGCGACGCGTAACCCTGTGTAGAAGATTAACGCACCCCTCTGACAGTCCGGATGTCAATCAGCACAACGAGGGAACAGCGAGGATCAGACGGGAAGCGCCGACATCAGCTCGGTGAGGCGGTGACGCAGCGTGGGCGCGTCGGCCGGGGCGATCGTGATCCAGTCGGTCCCGTCCGCGCCGCGCTTGGCGTAGGTCAGGTAGCGGCCGGACTCGGTGTCGAACCAGGACAGCACCGGCGAGCGAGTTCGCCCGCCGAGCGGCTTGCGGGCGTTGACGGCGAGCTGGCCGGCCCGGCGGTTGCGTTGCCTGGCAAGGCTCGCGAGGACCTGCCGGTCCGCGGGCGAGCGTCCGTGCGGCAGGTCGGACTCGGCGACGCTGATCGACGGCTCGCTGCCGCGCGGCGCGGGTGGCAGCGAGCCGATCACCGACGACGCGAGCGAGCCGGGGTCGATCGGGCGCAGCCACAGACCTTCGCCGGTCTGGGTCGCGAGCAGCGCCTGGGTGCCGGCCGCGACGGCGAGTACCGACACCGGCGGCTGGTTCTCCTCCTGGAACACCGAGTCGATGCTGCGTTCCGCGCGGGCGAGCAGCGACAGCCAGTCCTCGACGCGCCCGTCGAGCGCCTGCAGCTCACCCGTCGCCTGGCGGCGCAGCGCGCTGCGCTCGTCGGCGGTCGTGCCGTGCGAGATCACCTCGAGCGGGTACGGCGGCTCCCCCGCATCGAGTGACTCCCACAGGAAGTCCAGCGTCAGCGGGGTGAGGAAAGTGGTCAAGAGGAGTACACCTTCGGGTCGAGCGTGCCGATGTAGGGCAGATCCCGGTAGCGCTCCGCGTAGTCCAGCCCGTAGCCGACGACGAACTCGTTGGGGATCTCGAAGCCCACGTACTTGACAGGCACCTCGACCTTCACCGCGTCCGGCTTGCGCAGCAGCGTGCACACCTCGAGCGATGCGGGGCTGCGGGTCTCCAGGTTCTTCAGCAACCAGGACAGCGTGAGGCCGGAGTCGATGATGTCCTCGACGATCAGCACGTGCCGGCCGGCGATGTTGCGGTCGAGGTCCTTGAGGATGCGCACGACACCGGACGAGGAGGTCGCCCCGCCGTAGGAGCTGACCGCCATGAACTCCATCTGTACCGGCACGGACAGCGCGCGGGACAGGTCGGTCATGAACATGACCGCGCCCTTGAGGACCGCCACCAACACCAGGTCGTCGCGGTCGCCGCGTTCCGGGTAGTCGTCGGAGACCTGTTTCGCGAGCTCGCGGATCTTCTCCTGGATCTGTTGCTCAGTGATCAGCACGGAGGCGATGTCGTCGCCGTACACGCGGTCCCCTCTCGAAACTCACCGTTGCCTCGCCGAGAGCCTGCCATGCGCCCGGCTCACCTCCAAGCCGCCGGGCAACCACACACCGCCCTGACCACGCCACTCACCGATCAGTGCGTCCACCGCGCGCAGATGAGCATCCGTCAGCTCCGCGACGCCCGTGTCGAGCAGCCACCGCCGCAGCACCCGGCGGCGCACGGCGGGCGGCTCGCCGGCCATCTCGGCCACGTCGAGCTCACCTTCCTTGCCGGCGCGCTCGCGGACCTCCGCGGCGATCGCGTCGAGCGCGTCGGCGTCCTCGCGCAGCTGTGCGGCCGTGCGCGCGAGCGCATGCGCGACCCCGCCCTGCAGCACGTCTTCGAGCAGCGGCAGCACCTCGTGCCGCAGCCGGGCGCGGGCGAACCCGGGGTCGGCGTTGTGTGGGTCCTGCCACGGGTCGAGGCCCAGGTCGGCGCACGCGGCCGCGGTGACCGCGCGCGGGACGTCGAGCAGCGGTCGCGCCCACGGCGGGTCGAGCCGGCGCATGCCGGCGATCGACCGGGCGCCGGACCCGCGGCCGAGCCCCAGCAGGACGGTCTCCGCCTGGTCGTCGCGGGTGTGGCCGAGGAGCACGAGCGAGTCGGGCGCGGGCAGCGCCTCGCGCAGCGCCGCGTAGCGGGCTCGACGGGCGGCGGCCTCCACCCCACCCGGTCCGCGGACGTCGACCTCGAGGACGCGGACTTCGGGGAAACCCAGTGCCCGCAGCTGTTTCGCGGCGCGTCCGGCGACGTCGGCCGAGCCGGGCTGCAGCTGGTGGTCGACGACGAGGCCGTGCAGGGTCAGGCCGCGGCGGGCCGCGAGCTGGGCGGTGGCCGCGGCGAGCGCGAGTGAGTCGGCGCCGCCCGAAACGGCCACCGCGAGCACGCCGGAGGCAGGCTCGTACTCGTCGAGGAGCGTCCGGACCGCCCGGCGCACCTCGGCGACCGCCTGGCTATCCGTCACGGCCGTGGACGCGGCGCACCCAGGCGGCCGGGTCGCTCATCTCCGCGCGCAGCGGCAGGGTCTCCGGCGAGGTCCAGATCGCGTTGAAGCCGTCCATGCCGACCGCGTCCACGACGTGCCGGGTGAACGCGGCGCCGACGGCGTACTGCTTGACCTTGGCGTCCACACCGAGGATCGTCCGCAGGATCCGGTCGAGGACCCCGCCGCCGCGGCGCCGTGCGGTGAACCGCGCGCGGATCGTGGCGACGCTCGGCACGACCGTCGGCCCGACGGCGTCCATCACGTGGTCGGCGTGGCCTTCGAGCAGCGTGGACAGCGCGATGAGGCGGTCGAACACCTCGCGCTGCTGGGGCGACTGCAGCAGCTCCATCAGGCCGAGCGGGCCGCCGCTCGTGCCCTCCTCCGTGCGCCGGCGCGCCGCCCGGATGACGTCGGGCAGCCTGCTCAGCGCGGTGGTCGCGGTCTCGTCGAGGCCGGTGAGGAACGTTCGGACCTGCCCGGCGAAGTACTCGCGTAGCCACGGCACGGCGGTGAACTGCAGCCGGTGGGTGCACTCGTGGAGGCAGACCCACAGGCGGAAGTCGTCTGCCGGGACGTCCAGGGCCCGTTGTGCCGCAATGATGTTGGGCGCGACGAGCAGCAGCCGGCCGCTGTGGTGGCCGCCTCCGTCGCCGACGTCGCCACCGTCGTCGCCACCGTCGCCGCCACCGAAGGGGTCGTACTGGCCGAGCACGCGGCCGCCGAGGTAGGCGAGCACCATGCCGGCCTGCAGGCCGGCGCTGGTGGCGAGCACGGGGCCGATCGTCCGGTTCGGGCCGCCGGGTAGCGCGCCCTCGGTGAGGATCGAGAGTCCCTCGGCCGCCGCGGACACCCAGCCGCGCCGGTCGACGACGTCGCCGGGGAGCAGCGGCAGGCCCTCGCCGAGCCCGGTGAGCTCGCGGACGTGCGCCTCGGCCGGACCGGTGACCTCACGTAACTGCTCGACGGTCCGCTCGGCTTCTGCCCTCGGCACCGCCGGTCCCGGCTTCATGAGGGCATGCGCCGTGGACACGGCGATCCCCCAGTCGACCGGTGTCCGGCTTTCCGTCGTCTCCGCAGAGCTGGCCGCCGCGCTCATGTGTTCGACGCTACCTGACGTTTCGTGAAACGGCCGTGGACTACCGGCAGCCGCACCCGCGCAAGGTCGCGGCGACGACGTCGAGCTTGTCGCGGACCGTCGGGGTGGCGCCGCCGCCGTTTGTCATCAGCGCGAACACGAGCAGCCGGTTGTCCTTGTCGAGGACCACGCCGGCGAGCGAGTTGACCCCGGACAGCGTGCCGGTCTTGGCGCGCACCCAGCCGCGGCCCTCGGCGCCGACGTCGTCGAAACGCTTGTCGAGCGTGCCGGTGCCGCCGGCGACCGGGAGCCCGCCGATGAGCGGCCGGAGCTTGGCGGTGCGGGGGTCCTTGCCGTCCGGCCCCGCGGCCACGCCGAGGATCTCGCCGAACAGCCGCGCGGGCACGCGGTCCTGAGTGGACAGTCCACTGCCGTCGGACATGCTCACGCCGTCGAGGTCGAACTTGTTCTTCCGCAGGATGTCCATGGTCGCCTTGCTCGCGCCGGTGAAGGACACCTCCTCGCCCGCACCCTTCGCGACCTGCCGCGCGACCGCCTCGGCGAGCACGTTGTCGGATGTGTGCAGCATGTTGTCGACGAGCTCGACGATCGGCGCGGACTTGATCTCGCCGAGGACCTTCGCGCCGTCCTTCGCCTTGGTCTCCGCGCCGTCGGCGACCGTGGCGCCGATTCGGGCGGCGAACTCCTCCGCGAGCTGACGGGCCGGGTTGGACGTGCGGGGACCGTCCTGCTCCTTGGCATCCGCACGGCCGCCGTCGAGCATGGCGGGGACCATGGGCGCGATGTAGCCGGCGCCGATGTCGGCGTTGGACCAGCCCGGCGCCATGCTGTCGCCCTCGTAGCGGCTGAGGTCGACGTGCACGGTGCTGACCTGCGCGCCGCTCTTCTTCACCTGGTCGACGAGGTCGGAGATGTGCGCGGCGCCCGGGTAGACGGACTCGACACCGGGCTTGAGCGAGGAGACCGTCGGGTCGCCGCCGCCCACGATGACCACGTCACCGGGCTGGTCGCCCTCGACGACGCGCGTCGTGAGCTGCTCGGTGTGGTCGAGGCTGAGCAGCGCGGCCGTGGCGGTGAGGAGCTTGCCGGTCGACGCGGGGACGAGCGGGGTCGTCGCGTTGTTCTCCCAGAGGGTTTCCTTGGTCATCGGGTCGTAGACGACGCCGGTGAGCGTGCCCAGCTCACCCGCGCTCGTCGGCCCGGCGAGGGCGGCACGTACGCCGTCCGGGGTCGGGGCGGGGGCGTCCTGGCCGGGCGCTTGGAGTCCCGGCTGGAACTTGACGGGCGGGGCCGGCGGGGCGACCGCGACCTCCTCGGCGCTGGTCAGGCCGAGCTTGGCCGACAGGCCGGGGACGGCGAAGACGACGCCGGCCGCCGCGGCGACGACCGCGACGATCGCGATCGCCGTGATCACCAGGGGCTTTCCGCGTCGCTCTCCGGTCTTTGGCGGCTTGGTCTTCGGTGGCTTGGTCTTCTTCGGTGCTTCGACCGGCCTCTCGACCGGTTTGTCCAGCGTTGCCGGCCGGCCGTTGGCAGGCCGGACGTCGCCCGGTCGGACCTCGGTCGGCCGGATTACCGGCAGCGGGATGAACTGCGTCGCCTCGTCCTGGCTGTTGCGCGACGGGCGGAGGAACTGCGTCGCCTCGCCCCGGAAGCCGGTCGGCGGGGTGCGCGGCTCGATCCGGCCCGGGGGCGGGCCCGGTCGTTGGACCGGCGGACGTTGGGGTGGCCGTTGTATCGGCCGCTGGGTGGGGCTCTGGCCGCCCGGCGGGCGGGTGCGTGGGTCGGCCGGCGGGTGGGCGGCGTGCCGTCCGCCTTGGGGGCGCGAGGGTGGCTCTGTTGGTGGCCTGCCCTGCGGTGGGCGCGTCCGGGGGCCGTCGGACCGGGTGCGGTCGGCTGGCGGGCGGGTCTGCTCGTCGCCGGGGCGTCGCGTTCGGGAGTCGTCCCGCGGTGTGCGCGTGTCGTCCCGTCGTGTGCGCTCGTCGTCTCGCCGGCTTCTCGAGTCGTCCCGCCGCGTTCGCGAGTCATCGCTCGGGGGCCGCGTGCGCGAGTCATCTGGCCGTGTCCGCGTGTCGTCACCGGGCGGCCGCGGCCGCGTGTCGTCGCGCGAGGTGCGACGGGTTCGCGTGTCGTCGCCGGAGGGCCGCGTCCGCGACGAATCCGTCCGAGCGTCCGGCGAGTCCGGCCGCTTCCGCTCCTCGGGCGGTCGGGTCTGCTGCGAGTCCCGCCGCTCCTCGACCGGCGGCGCAGGCGGCGAATCCGGCCGAGTCCGGTCCCGGGGCGGCCGCGTCTCGGTCGAGTCGGAGCGGGTACCGGACGGCCGCGTGCGATCCGGCCGGGTCGGCGGCCGCGTGCGCTCGCCTGGCGGCCGCGTGGTTGGCCCGTCCGCCTGGTCAGCGCGATCCCGTTCGCTGGGCGGCCGAGTCTGCTGCCCGTCCGACGGCCCGCGGTCCGCGGGCTGCTTGGTCGTCGGAGAGTCGGGCCGCGTGCGATCGGTCGGCTGCTTGGTCTCGGGCGAGTCGGGCAGCGCCGGCGGCCGCTCGTCGGGCTTCGTCGAAGGCGAATCCGGGCGCGCCCGCTCGACAGGCGGCTTCGCCGCCGGTGAATCCGGCCGAGCGGGCGGCCGCGTCCGCGGCGAGTCAGGTCGCGTGCGCTCACCAGGCGGCCTGGTCCGCGACGAGTCCGTCCGACCGGTCGGTGAATCCGGCCGGGCCGGAGGACGCGTGTGCTGCGAATCGGGCCGGGTGTCATCAGCCGGCGGCCGCGCCGACGGCGAATCCGGACGTGTGCGCTCACCTGGCGGGCGCGTCTGCGGCGAATCCGACCGCGTGTCGTCCGTAGCCGGGCGCGCCGACGGCGAGTCCGGTCGAACCCGCTCTTCAGGCGGCAGCGTCCGATCAACTGGCCACGCATCAGGCGCGGCCGGCGGCCGTGTTGGCGGCGAGTCCGGCCGTGCGCGCTCACCAGGCGGCCGCGTCCGGTCCCCCGGCCGCGCATCAGGCCGGGTCGGCGGTCGCGTCTGCGGCGAATCCGGACGCGTGCGCTCGCCCGGCTGCCGCGTCTGCTGGGAATCCGACCGCGTGTCGTCCGCCGGCGGCCGCGCCGAAGGCGAATCAGGCCGAACCCGCTCACCCGACGGCCGGGTATCCGGCCGCGCGCGGTCCGCCGGCGGCACGTCAGGCCGCGTCGGTGGCCGGGTTCGCGGCGCCTCCGGCCGGGTCCGATCAGCCGATGGGCTGTCGGTTCGAGGCGGCGGCGGCGAATCCGAACGGGGGTGCTCACCCGGCGGCCGCGTCTGCTGCGAATCGGACCGAGTGTCGTCAGCCGGCGGGCGCGGCTGCGGGGAATCGGGGCGGACTCGCTCGGCGGGCGGTCGGGTGTCGGGGCGCGCACGGTCGGCCGGGGGTGAATCCGGCCGGGTTGGTGGCCGCGTCTGGGGTGAGTCCGGCCGCGGACGCTCCGTCGGCGGTCTCGTCTGCGAGCCCTGCCGCGCATCCGGCTCGGCCGGCGGACGACCGGTTCGCTCGTCCGGCTTGGGCGCGGGCCGCTCCCGCACCGGAGGCGAGTCCGGCCACGCCGTCCGGTCGCTCGGCGACTTCGTTCCGGGCCGCTCATCCGGCTTCGCCGGTGGCGCCTCCGCTGGACGCGCCTGCTCGTCCGGCTTCTTGGGCGGGCTACCCAGAGGGGTCGCACGCTCGACGAGCTGCCTCAGCTTTTCGAACGGCCACGACTTCCGCTCAGTCGGTGCGTCGGCCCGTGAGCTTCGCTCAACCGGCGGCTTGGCGGGGGGTGCGTCAGGCGGCGACTGAGGCCACCTCGTGCGATCGGCCGATGGCGCCGGCGGCGAGTCGGGGCGGCCGGCCGGCGTCGGAGGCGAGTCCGGGCGGGGCGGAGTGGCCTGGTCGGGCCGCCGAACAGGTGGCGCCTGGGTGGTGTCGCGCGGAGCCGGCGGCGCCCATGGCGGGCGAGTTGCCGGTGCCTGCGGCGAGTCAGGCCTGGCCTGCGTGGGTGCGTCCGCGCGTGGCGGCTGGGGGCCGGTCGGCGGGCGTTCGGTCGGTTCCGCTACCCGACCTCGCGGCGAATCCGGTGGCGCGGTCGGCCAACCGATCGGCGCGTGCCCTTGGCGCGGCTCGTCCGAAGGAGTGGGCCGGCCGATTGGCTTGCCACGCGGCGGAGTAGCCGGGCGCTCGGTCTCATGTGGAGGCTGAGCAGTGGACGGCGCACCGCCCCGAGGCGAGTCCGGCGCCTGCGGGCGCGGCTCGGCCACCCGGCCACCGGGTGCGTCGGGCGCCGGCTTGGCCGGTGTGACAGGCGGCTCAGCAACGCGACCGCGAGGCGAGTCCGGAGTCCGCGGGCGCGGCTCGGCCACCCGACCGTCGCGCGGGCTCGTCCGGTCGGGCGCGGCGGGCGGCGGCTCGGCGACCCGGCCACGGGGCGAGTCCGGCGACGGCTTCTCCGGTGCGCCCGGCTCGGCAACCCGACCAGCAGGTGAATCGGGCGACGGCCGCCGCGGTGCGGCAGGCGCATGTGGCTCGGCAACGCGACCACCTGGCGAATCCGGCTTGCCCGGGGGCACCGGCTGACGCGGCTCCGCGGGGTGCACGGCCGGAGCGCTGGTCCGCGCATCCGGCGCGGCGAGCGGCGGCTCGGCGACCCGACCGCGGGGCGAGTCCGGCGACGGCTTCTCCGGTGCGCCCGGCTCGGCAACCCGACCAGCAGGCGAATCGGGCGACGGGCCCTCTGACGCGGCAGGCGGCCGCGGTTGAGCAAGTTGGCCACCGGAGACGTCCGGCGATGGCCCGGCCGGCGGACCCGACGGACGCGGCCCGGCACCACGACCGCTCGGCGCACCCGACTGCGGGTCGGGCGAAGTCGGCGGCCGCGACTCAGCGAGCCGGCCACTGGGCGAGTCGGGCGTCTGCCTCTCGGGCGTAGCGGGCGGGCGCGGTTCGGCTACTCGGCTTTCCGGTCCGTCCGGTGCCGGGCCGGTTGGTGCCGCGGGTGGGCGCGGCTCGGCCGTGCGGCCACTCGGCGGGGCCGAGGGCATGTCGGACGAAGCAGGCTGACGCGGCTCCGCAATCCGACCACTCGGCGATTCGGGAGCCTGCGGGCCTCGCTGCTCCGGCGCCGGTTCGGTCGGTGGGGCAGGCGGCCGGGGCTCGGCGACGCGGCCGCTGGGCGCGTCAGCAGGTGGTTTCTCCGGTGCGGTCGGCGGGTGTGGTTCCGTTCCGCGACCGGCGGGTGAACCCGGCGAAGGCTGGGCGGGCGGGCGAGGCTCGGCCACCCGGTCAGCCGGCGCGTCCGGCCGCTTGCCGGGCGCGGTGGGTGGTTGCGGCTCGGCGACCCGGCCGGCGGGCGAATCCGTCGACGGTGCGGGCGAGGGCGTCGGCGCGGGTGGTTCGGCCGTCGGATCGCCGGTTGCGGCGGGGGCTGACACGTCCGGCGACGGCGCGGGAGTGCGCGGGTCTGCGAGGCGGCCGCTGGGTGAGTCCGGGGACGGCCTGGTCGGCGGAGTCGGCGGGCGTTGATCGACTGGCCCGCCCTGCTCCTTGTCCGGCGCCGCCGGCGGGCGCGACTCGGCTGTTCGGCCACCGGGCGAGTCGGACGCCGGCTTGACTGGCACGGGCGCGGCTTGGCCACGAGGAGAATCTGGCGTCGTGGCTGCTGGCGGCGACGTTGGGCGCCGCTCGGCAGGCTGGCCGCTGGATGCGTCTGGCGACGGCTTGTCCGGTGTGGCCGAAGGGCGCGGCTCAGCGACCCCGCCGCCGGGTGCCTCCGGGGACTTGGTCTGTGTCGCCGGTGGGCGTGGCTCGGTGACTTGGTCGGCTGGTGTACCCGCCTGCTTGTCCGGCGAGGCCGCCGGGCGCGGCGCACCGGTCTGCTCCTGCGGCGCGTCGGGTGAGTGCGGTTCGACTGACCGGCCGGCGGGCGAGTCCGGCTTCTCCGCCGCCGAGGGGCGCTGTTCAGCGAGACGCTCGCCCGGCGCACCGGTCCGTTTGTCCGGACCCGTTAACCGGCCGGGCGGCGAGTCCGGAGACGGCTTCTCCGACGGCCGCGGCGCACCGGTCTGCTCGTCCGACGCAGCGGGTGAGCGCGCCTCCGCTACCCGACCGGTTGGCGAATCGGCGGACGGCTTGTCCGGTACAGCAGGTGAACGCGGCTCCGCCACCCGCCCCGCGGACGAATCGGAAGTCGGCTTCTCGGGGGCGGCGGGTGGACGGGCGGCTTGGTCGCTCGGCGAGTCTGGCTTTGGTTTGGCCGGTGGGTGCGGTTCCGCACCGGGTTTGGCCGGCTGGGGTGATTCCACTGCTGGGCGGCCGGAGGCGTCTGACGTCGGGCCGGTTGATGGGCCCTGCTCCGCGCCATCGGTTGGCACGTCCGGAGTCGGCTTGGGGGCGGCGGATGGGAGCGACTCCCCGACACGGCCGCTCGGCGCGTCCGAAGTTGGCTTCGGCGCTGCCGGTGGCCGCGGCTCCGTTCCCCGGCTGCTCGGCGCGGCCGGTGGGCGCGGCTCCGCGTCCGCCGGTGTGTCGGGTGTTGGCTTGTCGGGGGACGCGGCCGGGCGTCGCTCGGCCACTCGGGCGGTGGGCGAGTCGGGCGGGGACGCCGGTTTCGTCGAGGTCTCGCCGGCTGCGCGGGAGTCGGGCTCGGCCGGCGTGCGGCTGGCTCGCGGTTTGAACCACGAGCGGTGGCCCAGGCGGGACGGTTCCGGCGCGTCCGCGATCGGAGGCTGGGGTGCCGGTGGGATGTAGGGCTCGAACAGTGAGCGCTCGGATTGCGCGCCGGCCGGCGCCTCGGACTGCGGCGGGCTCGGTGGTGTCGCCGGTGCCGGCTTCTCCGGCGAACCCGTCGCGGGCTTCGTCGAGTCGGCGGGGGGCTCGGATACCGCCTTGGGTGTGGCGGAACCCGCAGCGGCCGGCTTGGCCGGTGGGGCGGAAGTGGGGGTCCGCTCCTTGGCGGAGTCGGTTGGTGCCTTTGCGTCCACCGCGTCGGAAGGCCCCGCGGCGGGGGGTGTCGCCGTGTCGGAACCGCCGGCCCCGGCAGGCGATGACGGCGTGCTCGGCGACACCGGTCGGGTCAGCCGTTTGCCCTGCTCCAGATCGGAGACGGGCCAGGTCGCCGGGCTGTGCGCGCGGCCGGCTGCGCCCTCGTCGCCATTGGTGTCCCCTGGCTGCGGCACGTGCCCTCCAAGTCTTCCTCCTCGCGGTGGTCCACACTAATGGGCAGCGCGGCAAGACTTGACCGGAGTGAGGGGGACAGCGTGGAGTTCGACGTCACCATCGAGATCCCCAAGGGGGAACGCAACAAGTACGAGATGGACCACGAGACCGGCCGGATCCGCCTCGACCGGACGCTCTTCACCGCCACCCAGTACCCCGCCGACTACGGCTTCGTCGAGAACACGCTCGGCGAGGACGGCGACCCGCTGGACGCGCTCGTCCTGGTCATCGAGCCGACCTTCCCCGGCTGCCTGATCAAGTCGCGCGCCATCGGCATGTTCCGCATGCAGGACGAGAAGGGCGGCGACGACAAGGTCCTCTGCGTTCCGGCCGTGGACCCGCGTACCGAGCACCTGCGCGACATCCACCACCTCGCCGAGTTCCACCGCCTGGAGATCCAGCACTTCTTCGAGGTCTACAAGGAGCTCGAGCCCGGCAAGTCCGTCGAGGGCGCCTCCTGGGTTGGCCGCACGGAGGCCGAGGCCGAGATCAGGCGTTCCTACCAGCGGCTCAAGGACCACCAGCAGTGAGAAAGGGCCCCGCGCGCGTTGCGCGCGGGGCCCCGCACCTCCCCGGTCAGGCGAAACTCAGTGCACCGTGGCCGGCGCCGCCGCGGCCGCCTCGTCGTCGGCGACCCGCTGGATGCCCGACTTGTCGGAAAGCGGAACCTCCTTGAGGAACCACATCAGCACGAACGCCACCAGCATCACGAACCCGCCGACCATGAACACCGTGTCGACGGACTCGGCGAACCCGGTCAGGATCGGCCGGGCGAGCTCCGGGTCGAGCGTGTTCAGGAACTCCGTGTTGTTCAGGTCCAGGCCGCCTCCGCCGCCCTGCAGGGTGTGCGCGAACTGCTGGTTGTGCGACAGCGCGGCCAGGAACGCCGGGTCGGTCCGCACGGCGGCGAACGCGTTGGCGATCTTGGTGCCGACCACGCCGAACAGGATCGACAGGAACACCGCGGTGCCGACCGTGCCGCCGATCGACCGGAAGAAGGTCGCCGACGAGGTGGCCACGCCCATGTCCTTGGCTGGCACGTCGTTCTGGATCGCCAGGATCAGGGTCTGCATGCACAGGCCCAGCCCGACGCCCGCGACCGCCATGACGACCATCGTCTGCCACATCGGCGTGTCCACGCCGATCTGCGCGAACAGGAACATCGCCGCCGACACGATCGCCAGCCCCACGATCGGGAAGCGCTTGTACCGCCCGGTCCTGGAGATCACGATGCCGCTGCCCATCGACGCGGTCATGATCCCCGCGGTCATCGGCAGGGTCAGCAGCCCGGACTCGGTCGGCGTCGCACCCTTGACGATCTGCAGGTACAGCGGGAGCGACATCATCATGCCGAACATCCCGAGACCCATCACGAAGTTGATCACGTTCGACAGCGAGAACACCGACCTGCGGAACAACCGCATCGGCAGCAGCGCCTCGTCGCCCATCATCCGCTCGATGACGATGAACGCGACCACACCGAGGAAGCCGATGACGTACATCAGGATCGACCGGCCGGCGCCCCAGCCCCATTCGCGGCCTTGTTCGGCCACGATCAGGAGCGGCACCAGCGCGACCGTGAGGGCGCCCGCGCCCCAGTAGTCGATGCGGTGGTCGACCCGCTTGTGCGGCACGTTGAGGAACTTGGTGACGACGACCAGCGCGATGATGCCGACCGGCACGTTCACCAGGAACACCCAGCGCCAGCCGTCGATGCCGAAGACCGTGCCCGCACCGGCGAAGAAGCCGCCGACCACCGGGCCCGCGACGCTGGATATACCCCAGACGCCCATGAAGTAGCCCTGGTAGCGACTGCGTTCCCGCGGCGAGACGACGTCGGCGATGATCGCGAGCGCCAGCGACATCAGGCCACCGGCACCGAGACCCTGGACCGCGCGGAACGCGGCCAGCTCGTACATCGAGCTGGAGACGCCGGACAGCACCGAACCGGTCAGGAACAGCGAGATCGCGGTCAGGTACATCGGCTTGCGCCCGAAGATGTCGGACATCTTGCCGTACAGCGGTGTGGAGATCGTGGACGTGATCAGGTAGGCCGTGGTGACCCAGGCCTGGATGGTCTGGCCGTGCAGCTTGTCGGCGATCGTCTTGGTCGCCGACGCCATGATCGTCATGTCGAGCGCGGCCAGCAGCATGCCGAGCATCAGCCCGGCGAGCACCGTCATGATCTCGCGGTGCGAAAGCGCGCCCCGTCCCCCCGTGGACGGTGCCGACGCCTCGGGCAAGGCGCGCGAGGCAGATTCGGACATCAGTTCTCCCCTTCGGAACGCGCCCGGACAGCGCATTCGTCAATCAACATCGGTAAAGCGCGTTCGTGGTCGGCGACGAACCGCTCCAGCAACTCGAGGAAGTGGGACACGTCGTCGGGTTCCCACTGCCGAACCACCCGCGCCAGCGCGAGCCCCATCCGCTTGCGCTGCTCCTCGAGCATCGCCTTGCCGCTCTCGGTGGCGACGAGCACGCTGGCTCGCCCGTCCTCCGGGTCGGCGCGGCGTTCCACCAGCCCGTCGCGGACCAGCGCCGCGACCTGCCGGGAGACCGTCGAGGGATCGGAGTACACGGCCGTGGCGAGCTCGCTCGACCTGCTGGGGCCGTGCATGACCAGCGTTTTGAGCAGCACGATCGACGACCGGTCGACCCCCGCCTTGCTCATCCGGTTGGCCAGGCTCGCCTGTTGCTTGCCGAGGGCGAACATAGCCCCGGCCAGCCGGCGCGCGCACTCCAATTCCCACTCGGTCCGCTCGCCGGTCAGCACGTCCTGCTCCGGTGCGACCACGACCGCTCAACTCCCGTTGCTTGCATCATCCAACTAGTTGCTGGATACAAGCATCCTCCTGGCGTGGATATTCCCGCAACCGAGTTCCGGTGTGACCCGAATCCCGCTGACGCCGCCTTTGTAAAGGAATCACCAACTTCGCGACTACCCGGGCGAGCACCGCAGGACGGCGCGACCACGTTCACCTACTCGTTCGAGGGTGAAGAGGGCCAGCCGGAACACACCGTTCCGGTCGGCCCGGACGGCACAGCGGCACGGTCCAGGACACCCTCGTGCCGCCTGAGCCAGGCTGGTACACGATCTTCGGCTACGCCGCGTATGCCAATGGCGGCATCTCCGGTCTCGGCGTGGCAGCGTGCAGGTCGTGGACAATTCAGATTGATCGATAGCAACTGGTTAGGTACTCACGGTTTACAGCACGGTGCCGGCGGGACAGAATTCGCGAATGCGTCTTCGCCGTCTCGCCGGCGCCGCGATCGTGGCGTTCACCCTGCTGACCGTCCCCGCCGCGGCCGTGGCCGACCCGCTCGGTGGCGCGGACTGCCCCGCGCCCGACCCCGCGACGCCGAAGCAGCAGCTACGCGCCGAGTGGATCGCGAGCGTCACCAACATCGACTGGCCGTCGCGGCCGGGCCTGTCCGCCGACGAGCAGAAGGCCGAACTGCTCCGCTGGTACGACGAGGCCGTGGACCTCGGCCTCAACGCCGTGGTCGTGCAGGTCCGGCCGACGGCGGACGCGTTCTGGCCCTCGCCGCTCGAGCCGTGGTCGAAGTGGCTGTCCGGACAGCAGGGCGTGGACCCGGGCTACGACCCGCTCGCGTTCGCCGTGTCCGAGGCACACAAGCGCAACCTGGAGTTCCACGGCTGGTTCAACCCGTACCGGATCTCCATGAACACCAACGTCGACGAGCTCGTGCCCACCCACCCCGCGCGCGTGCACCCGGACTGGGTCATCCCGTATGGCGGCAAGCTGTACTACGACCCGGGCCTGCCGGCGGTCCAGCGGTTCACGATCGACGCGATCATGGACGCGGTCCGCCGCTACGACATCGACGCGGTCCACTTCGACGACTACTTCTACCCGTACCCGGTCGCCGGCCAGACCTTCGACGACGCCGGCACCTACGCCGAGTACGGCGGCGATTTCGACAACATCGCGGACTGGCGGCGGCACAACATCGACACGCTGATCTCCGGGCTCTCCGCCGCGATCCGCGCGGAGAAGCCGTGGGTGCAGTTCGGCGTCAGCCCGTTCGCGATCTGGCGCAACGCGTCGACCGACCCGGAGGGCTCGCCCACGCAGGGTGGCGTGCAGACCTACGACGACCTGTACGCGGACACCCGCAAGTGGGTGCGCGAGGAGTGGCTCGACTACATCGCGCCGCAGGTGTACTGGAACATCGGCTTCGCGGTCGCCGACTACGCGAAGCTCGTGCCGTGGTGGTCCGCCGTGGTCGACGGCACGGACGTGAACCTCTACATCGGACAGGCCAACTACAAGGTCGCCGATCCCGCGCAGGGCGCGCCGTGGCACGACCCGAACGAGATGAGCAAGCACCTCACGTTCGACGAGTCGTATCCGCAGGTGGGTGGCGACATCTACTTCTCGGCCAAGCAGGTACGGGCGAACAAGCTCGAGCACATGTCGATCGTGAAGCGGGACCACTACGGCCAGCCGGCCGTCCCGCCGACCGCCGGACGGCTCGAGCACGCCGGCCCG
>NZ_DATBKY010000029.1:0-17991 GCF_036555685.1 Actinophytocola sp.
CAGCATCCGGTCGTCCCAGCGCAGCGGCGAGTTGCAGTTGATGAGCGAGATCGTGGCCGGCGTCTGCTCGATGGCCTCGCGGCCGCCGAAGAGGATCTCGGTCATCCGGATCGTGTCGGCCGCGTTCACCGCGGACACGACGTTGCCCATGTAGAACTTGTCGGTCAGCGTCTGCAGCGCGTAGGTCATGTCCAGATGGCGGGAGTCCAGCGGCGCGTCGTTCGGCTCGCAGATGATCCCGCCCGCGGTGTCCAGGATCGGGAAGCTCTGCGCGAGCTTGACGAAGTTCTCGAAGTCGGCGAGCGACCCGTCGCGGCGCACGTCGCCCTCGCGCACGAACGGCGGCCCGTAGACGCCGCCGAACACCATGTCGTCGCCGCCGATGTGCACGTTGTTCACGGGGTTGCGGGCCTGCACATCGAACTCGCGCGGCGCCTGCCCGACCTGTTCGAGAAGGAAGTCCGGATCGAACCGGACGCAGTTGTCCTCGACCTTCTGCCCCGCCTTGCGGAACAGCTCCAGCGCGCGGTCGGACAGGAACTCGACCCCGATCTCGGACACGATCCGGCGCCACCCGGAGTCGAGCACCTCCATCGCGTCCTGGGACAGGATCTCGTAACGCGGCAGCTGGTTGCGGAACATCGTTCTCCCTCTGCGCACTCCCTTGACGGCCGGTCTCGCCGGATCCTACGCTCGTGTTATGGAACTGTGGTTCCGTATTGTGGAACTCTGCCGTGGGCGAGGGTGACCCGCCGACACCGCTCGAGGCGAGGCGCGGGGCGACTGTTACGCACGAGGAACGAGGAACCGGGTGACAGGACCAGCGGGAAGCCAGGCAGTCGATCGCGCGGCGGCGCTGCTCGCGCTCGTCGTGGAGTCCGAGGAGCCCCGCACGTTCACCTCCCTCGTCGACGAGCTCGGCCTCGCGAAGTCCACGACCTCCCGGCTGCTGCACGCGCTCGAGCGCAACCGGCTGGTCCGCCGTGACCGTGCCGGCCTCTTCCGCGCCGGCCCCCTGTTCGCCGTCTACGCCGCGCAGCACGACACCTCCCAGGACCTGCTCGACGTCGCCCAGTCGACGCTCGACGAGATCGGCGAGCGCACCGGCGAGACCGTGAACCTCGCCGTCCCGCGCGGCGACGAGGTCGTGCAGGTCGCCCAGGTCGACGCCAGCTATCTCGTCGGCCTGACCAACTGGCTCGACGTGTCCGTGCCGCCGCACTGCTCCGCGCTGGGCAAGATCTTCTACGCCTGCAAGGTGATGACGCTGCCCGACGGCGACCTCCCCGCGCCACCGCGCGGGCGCCCGCTGTCCCGCCGCGAGCTCGACGCGGACCTCGTCGAGACCGCGCGCCGCGGCTGGGCGCTGACCTGGGAGGAGCTGGAGGAGGGGCTCGTCGCCGTCGCCGCGCCCGTGCACGCCCGCGACGGCACGGTCGTGGCCGCGGTCTCCGTCTCCGGCCCCACCACCCGCATCACGAAGGCCGACGCCGCCCGCCTCGGCGAGCAGCTGGCCGTCGACACGGCCGCCATCTCCCGCCAGCTCGGCTACCGAAGAAAGGCCACTCCATGAGCCCCGACGAGATCCTGAAGGCGCTGTACGACGAGACCCTCGTCGGAAACGCGCCGCGCGTGCTCGAACTGACCAACATGGGTCTCGACACGGGCATGTCGCCGGAGACCATGCTGTTCGACGCGCTCATCCCGTCGCTGGAGGAGGTCGGCGCCAGGTTCGAGCGCGGCGACTTCTTCGTGCCGGAGATGCTGATCGCCGGCAAGGCCATGAGCGGCGCGCTGGACGTGCTGCGCCCGCTGCTGGCCGACACCGGCGCGGAGACCGTCGGCACGTTCCTCATGGGCACGGTCAAGGGCGACGTGCACGACATCGGCAAGAACCTCGTCAACATCATGCTCGAAGGCGCCGGCTTCCACGTGATCGACCTCGGCGTGCAGGTGGCGCCGGAGAAGTTCGTCGCCGCGATCGAGGAGCACAAGCCGGACGTGGTCGGCTTCTCCGCGTTCCTCACCACGACCATGCCGATGTTCAAGGCCAACATCAACGCGCTGGAGAAGGCGGGCCTGCGCGACAAGGTCATCGTCATGGTCGGCGGTGCGCCGGTCACCCAGGAGTACGCGGACGCGGTCGGGGCGGACGGGTACGCGGCCGACGCGTCCGCCGCGGTCAAGCGGGCCAAGGAGCTCATCCACAAGCGCCGCGTCGCGGCCGTCTGATCCGGAGCGTCCCATGCAGACAGTCATCTCCTCGGCGAGCAGGACGGTCACCATCGGACCGGACGAGCCGTTCTGCATCATCGGCGAGCGGATCAACCCGACGGGCCGGTCGAAGTTCTCCGAGCAGCTGCGCGCCGGCGACCTGTCCCGCATCGAGGTCGACGTGACCCAGCAGCTCGCGGGCGGCGCGATGGTGCTGGACGTCAACATGGGCGTGCCGCTCACCGACGAGGCGGAGCTGCTGTGCTCGGCCGTCAAGATGGTGCAGGGCCTTACCGACCTGCCACTCGTGATCGACTCCTCGGTCGTCGAGGCGCTCGAGGCGGCCCTGGAGGTCTACCAGGGCAAGCCGCTGGTGAACTCGGTGACCGGCGAGCAGGAACGGCTCGACGGCATCCTCCCGCTGGTGCGCCGCTACGGCGCTGCGGTCATCGCGCTGCCCAACGAGGAGGACGAGATCCCCGACGACCCGCGCAAGCGGCTGGAGATCACGCGCAAGATCATCGACACCGCCGTCGGGCGGTACGACATCCCGCTCGCCGACATCGTGATCGACCCGCTCGCGATGCCGATCGGCGCGGACACGACGCTGGTCAACAAGACGCTCGAGACGATCTGGCTGATCCGCGAGGAGTTCGGCGTCAACATGACGCTCGGCGCCGGCAACGTGTCGTTCGGCATGCCCAACCGGCCCGTGCTCGGCGCGACGTTCCTGCCGATGGCCATGCACTGCGGGCTCACCTCGGCGATCATGGACGCGCGCAACCCGGTGATGGTCGAGGCCGTGAAGGCCGCGGACCTGCTGCTGGGCAACGACGCCTGGGGCGCCAACTGGATCGCCGCCCACCGCGCGAAGCTGCGAGCAGCCGAAGCCGCAACGCCATGACCTCGCGAGTCCAACACTCGCGCCCCGCGAGTCCAACATTCGCCCCACGGGAGTCCAACGCTCGCACCCCGCGAATCCGGCACGCCCACCCCGCGACCGGGGCACCGGACTCGCGCGGGCTGGGCGCTGGCCGCGTCGGCGCCACCCGAACACCGGACTCGCGCGGGCCGGGTGTTGGACTCGCGGGGGCGGAGTGTTGGACTCGCGGGTTTCGGGGAGCGCCATGACCGACCGGGTGCGGATCTCCTTCACGCCCAACGATCGTGAGGTCCGGGTGCCTGCCGGCGTGTCGGTGTTCGACGCGGCCAGCTGGCACGGCATCGCCATCGACTCGACCTGTGGTGGGCACGGCACGTGCCGCAAGTGCAAGGTCCGCGTCGACGGGCCGGTCGAGGTGTCCACATCGGATCCCCGGGCGTTCTCCCCGGCGGAGCTGGACGCGGGCTGGCGGCTCGCGTGCCTCGCGAAGGCGAACGAGGACCTGGCCGTCGAGGTGCCGCCGCTGGTGACCCGGCCGAAGGCGGCCACGGTCGGCGTCGGCCGGCAGGTGATCCTGCGGCCCGCGGTGCAGAAGCGGTGCGTGACGCTGACCGAACCGTCGCTCGCCGACCAGCAGTCCGATGTAGAGCGGCTGGTCGCCGCGCTGGACGACCTCGAGCTGACCGTCGACCTCCGGGCGGTGCGCAACCTGCCGAAAGCGTTGCGGGACAACGACTTCACCGTGACCGCGGTCGTGGTCGACGACCGGTTGGTCGACGTCGAGCCGGGCGACACCAGCGAGGAGCGTTACGGCATCGCGTTCGACCTCGGCACCACCACGGTCGTCGCGACCCTCCTCGACCTGTCCACCGGCACGCCGGCCGCGGTGCGCTCGATGCTCAACCGCCAGCAGCCGTTCGGCGCGGACGTCATCACCCGGATCAGCGCGACGATGCTCGACCCGGAGGCGATGGGCAGGCTCACCGCGGCCGCGCACGAGACGCTCGCGACGCTCGCCCGCGAGGTGTGCGAGGAGGCCGGCGTCAACCCGCTGCGGGTCTACGAGGTGGCGCTCGCGGGCAACGCGACGATGACCCAGTTGGCGCTCGGCATCGACCCCGAGCCGCTCGGCGTGGCCCCGTTCGTCATGGCCACCCGCTCGCTCCCCCGCGTGCTCGCAACCGACCTCGGCGTGCCGGTGCACCCGGGCGCGCCCGCGTACACGTTCCCGGCGCTCGGCGCGTACGTGGGCGGCGACATCGTCTCCGGGATGCTCGCGTCCGGAATGGACCGGGACAAGCGGCTGCGGCTGTTCGTGGACGTCGGTACGAACTGCGAGATCGTCCTCGGGGACAGCCGGCGGCTGCTCGCGACCGCCGCGCCGGCCGGGCCCGCGTTCGAGGGTGCGGCGATCCGCTGCGGCATGCGGGCCGCGGAGGGTGCGGTCGAGGTCGTGAAGATCGACCAGGACGACGTGCACCTGCAGGTGATCGGCGACGTCGAACCGGCCGGGCTGTGCGGGTCGGGCCTCGTGGACGCGGTCGCCGAGCTGGTCGCGATCGGGCTGCTGGACTCGTCGGGGCGGCTGCTGGCGGTCGACGCCGCGCAGGAGAAGTTCCCCAGGCTGGCCGGGCGGCTGCGTGAGGTCAACGGGGAGCGGGTGTTCGTACTCCACTGGTCCGGGGGGCAGCCCACCGTGTACCTGTCCCAGCGGGACGTGCGCGAGCTGCAGTTCGCGAAGGCGGCGATCGCGACCGGCTGGCGGCTGCTGGCCGAGGAGCTCGGCGTGACCGAGGGCGACATCCAGCAGGTGCTGCTGGCGGGTTCGTTCGGCTCGTACCTGTCGCCGGCCAACGCCGTGCGGATCGGGCTCGTGCCGAACATCTCCGTGCTGCGGATCGTCAGCGCGGGCAACGTGGCGGGCGAGGGCGCGAAGATGACGCTGCTCTCGATGCGCGAGCGCGCGGGGGCCGCGGCGCTGCTGGAGGAGGTGCGCTATGTCGAGCTCTCCGACCGTCCGGACTTCAACGACCGGTTCATCGACCAGCTCGCCTTCCCCGGCTGAGCTCGCGGTGATCGCGTGCGGGGCGCTTTCCCTGCACGTGTCGGAGATCGCCGCGCGCCGTGGCTGGCCGGTGGCCGTCCACCCGTTGCCGCCGCTGCTGCACAACCGTCCCGACCGGATCGCCGCCGCCGTGGAGTCCGCATTGGACACGCTCGGCGGGTACGACCGGGTGGCCGTGGCGTTCGCGGACTGCGGCACGTACGGCGCGCTGGACGAGGTCTGCGCGCGCCGCGGCGTGGCCCGCCTGGGCGGCGCGCACTGCTACGACGTTTTCGCCGGGGTGTCCCGCATGAAGGCGATGTTCGAGGCGGAGGCGGGCACCTACGTGCTCACCGACTTCCTCGTCCGCTCCTTCCGCCGCACGGTCGTCGCCGAGCTGGGCCTCGACCGGTACCCCCAGCTGCGGGACGACTACTTCCGCCACTACCGCCGCGTCGTCTGGCTCGCCCAGCGGCCGACCGACGAGCTGCGGGCACGGGCGGCGGACGCGGCGGCCGTGCTCGGGCTGCCGCTTTCCGTTGTGCCCGTGGGGGATGCGGGCCTGGAGCGGGAGCTCGCCGCTCTCGTCGCCCGGCGTTGCGGTCACGCCTCGTCGTAGCACAGGCCGAAGGGGTGCCCGGCGGGGTCGGTCCGAGATCTCAGGCCGCCAGCTTGCCCGACAACCACGTGCCCGCGCGTGTTCAGCCGCCGGCGCGCCACCGTTCGGTCTCGGCGACCTGGTTGAACGTGAACACGTGCAGCCCGGCCACCGCCATGCCGGGCTCGGACAGGACCGCTGCCGCGCGGTCGAGCAGCCGGTCCGGCGAGTAGACGGTCGCGAGCCGCGCGAACCACGCGAGGTGCCTGCCGAGGAAGCGGGCCGACTCCCCCACGCCGATCTTGCCGGCCATCGACAGTAGCTTGGTGCGCTCGACCGGGCCGGCGAGCCCGATCCGGATGGGCAGGTCGACACCCCGCCGCCGGACCCGGCGCACCCAGCCGGCCAGCACCTTCGCGTCGAAGCACAGGTTCGACACGATGTAGGTGGCGTGCATCCGCTTGTCCCACATGGCTTGCACGACGATGTCGTCGTCGATCGAGGGGTGGCTCTGCGGATAGCCGGTGATGCCGATTTCGCGGAAGGGCCTGCCCAGCGCGGTGAGCTCGGCGAGCAGCGGCAGCGCGCCGTCGTAGCGCCCGGCGGGTGGGTCGGCGTCTCCGGCCGGGACGAACACGTCCGCCACGCCGGCCGTGACGAGCCGGTCGACGATCTCCTCGAGATGGGTGCGGTCGACGACGAGACGGGCCGAGAGGTGCGGCACGACGCGGTAGCCGCGCTTGGTCAACCGCTCGGTGAGGTCGAGTGTCGGATCGAGACCCTTGGTGGGCGACGCGGTGATGGTGATCGTCACGTCGGTCGGCACCACCGAGGCGACGGCGTCCTCGATCGTGCGCGTGGGAATGACCTCGTAGCGGATGTCCCGGAACAACTCGACGTTGCGCATAGCCAAACTCGATTCGTCATACGCAATGGCGTCTCGCAGAGCGTAGCTCTCCATGGCGTTCGCTACAACGCTTATAGTTTCGCTATGAGCAACAAGGAGGCCGGCACCGGGGTTCAGTCGGTCGACCGCGCGATCAGCGTCCTGGAGATCCTGGCCCGGCAGGGCGAGGCCGGGGTCAGCGAGGTGGCCGCGGAGATCGAGGTCCACAAGTCGACCGCGTTCCGGTTGCTCAACGCGCTGGAGACGCGAGGGCTCGTCGAGCAGGCCGAGGACCGCGGCAAGTACCGGCTGGGGTTCGGCATCGTGCGGCTGGCGGGTGCGGTGTCCGGGGGCATGGACGTGACGCGGCACAGCCGCCCGGTGTGCGAGCGGCTGGCGCGCGAGCTCGGCGAGACGGTCAACATCGCGGTCGGCGAGTCGCACTACGCGGTCAACCTGGACCAGGTCCGCGGCCCGTCGGCGGTGACGGCGCACAACTGGGTCGGCCGGCTGACCCCGTTGCACGCGACGTCGAGCGGCAAGGTGCTCCTGGCCTACCGCAGCGAGAAGCGCCGCACGGAGCTGCTGTCGCACGGCATGGAGGCGTTCACCCCGCACACGGTGACGACGCGCAAGCAGCTGGCCGAGCAGCTGGCGGCGGTGTACGAGCGCGGGTACGCGGTTGCCGTCGAGGAGTATGAGATCGGCCTGAACGCGATCGCCGCGCCCATCCGTGGACACGACGGCAAGGTCTTCGCGGCGGTGAGCGCGTCGGGGCCCGCGTACCGGCTGACGGAGACCTTGATGCACGAGCAGGCCGCGGTCCTCATCCACGGCGCCGACGAGATCAGCCGCCGCCTCGGCTACCTCGGCTGACGCGCGCGCCGGTGGCCCCGCGACGGTTGTGCACCCGAGCCGGCTCTGGCATCCAGCCCATGCGGACGTGCCGCTCGCGCGCAACCGCGTACTCCGTTTGCTACAAAGCGAATCGCGCGCGAGCCGGTTGTGCGAGTCGGGCGAAAATCTTGAACGGCAAGGGTTTCCGGTTCCGCACGCGGGGTACAGGTAGCCCACTGGCTTCGGGCACGGCCCGAGCCGAGCCCGAGCGCGTGGAGCCGCCATGCTGAGCCATCACGAGGACCGGGAGCTCAGAGCAATCGAGCAATGGTTCGAGGAGTCCGATCCCGCACTCACGCGGATGTTGCGGAACTACGAAGCCCCGGAGCGAACACATCTCCGCCTGCTCATGCGCATCGGGATCGATGTGCTCGGGTCGGTCCTGTTCCTCCTCGGCGCGATCCTCGGCCAGCCGGTCCTCGTGGTGGTCGCGTTCCTGCTCATCGTCGTCGGGGTGTGTCTCCATCTAGCGGCCGGAGGCCGGCGTCGGCGGCAGACGCGAGATCGCTGATCTCGTCCACCATCGCGGCCCACTGCGGGCCCGCCGGGACATGCCCCATCTCGGGGTAGAGCAGGAACCTCGCACCCGGGATGGCCTCCGCAGTGGCCCTCCCGGCCTTCCAGTGGCACAACGTGTCGCTCTTGCCGTGGACGACGAGCACCGGGCAGGTGATCGCGGCCAGCTGCGGGCGCCGGTCGCCGGCGGCGAGCAGCGCGGCGAACAGCCGCTCGTCGCCCTTGGCGTCCACCCCGTGGTCGAACGCGAGCCGGCCGGCCTCCCGCCACTGCGCGACATCCTCGTCGAGCACCGGGTTCGCGAGTGCGCGGAAGACCTTCGCCCACTTCTCGCCTTCGTCGTCCCGGGTCTTCGAGTCCTTGGACATGACGCCGAACACCCGCAGGACCGTCCGCAGCTTCGGCCGGTTCAGCCGCAGCGACCGCGACGGGTTCACCGACTGCATGGTGACGCTGCGGACCCGGTGCGGATGCCGGGCGGCGACGAGCTGCGCGATCACACCGCCGAACGAGCCACCCATGAGGTGGGCGCTGTCCCAGCCCACCGCGTCCAGCACGGCGATCACGTCATCGGCGACCGCACCGAGCGTGTACGCGGGGCGCTCCTTGCGCGGGAGATCGTCGTACCAGCTCAGGCGCGTGGACAGGCCCTTGTCCCGGTTGTCCATCCGCACCACCTGGAAACCCCGGTCGACGAGCAGCCGCAGGACGTCGTCGGGCCACATCACCAGCTGACCACCGGAGCCCTGCAGCAACAGCAGCGGCGTGCCGTCCGCCGGGCCGATGCGTTCGTAGGCGATCTCGAGCTCGCCGCTCCGGGCCTTCTCGATGTTCATTCCCCCACCCCCCAGATCAGTTTCCCAATGCACTGCATCGTAACAATCGGTCATGATTTTTGCAATGCGCCGCATTGTGAAAAGCTGGGCCGGTGCCGAAGAAGATCGACCACCAGACCCGCCGCCTCGAGCTGACCGAGGCGCTGTGGCGGATCACCCGCCGGGAGGGCTGGGACGCGATCAGCCTGCGCAAGGTGGCGGCCGAGGCCGGCGTGTCGATGGGGATGGTGCAGCACTACTTCACGACGAAGGACGAGATGCTGGCCTTCGCGATCGAGATGATCTCGGAGGACGCGCGCATGCGGATCCGCGCGCGGATCGCGAAGCTGCCGCAGCCGGTCCCGCCCCGGCGGCTCGTGTGGACGGTCCTGTCGGAGATGCTCCCCCGCCCGTCCCGCCGCGCCACGGAGGTCGAGGCGGCGGACGTGTTCGTCCGGCGGTTCATGCTGAGCCCACGCAGCGCCGCCCGCTTCCGCGCGGACGGCGCCGAGCTGCGCACGGCAGTCAGGGACCAGATCTTGCTGGCACGCAAGGGATCCGAGGCGGATGCCGACCGCGACGCGGGCGGGCTGATCGCGCTCTTCAACGGGCTGATGTTCGAGTTCGTGGCGGGCGACCAGACCTCCGAGACCGCGCTGGCGACGCTGCGGGCCCAGATCGAGTTCGTCTTCGGCCCGGCCGAACCGGGCGAGCTGGACTGAGCCGCCGCCGGAGGAGCGCGCCGCCACCCATACGATGGGACGTCCGCGATCTGGAAGGGAAGTGTCCGTGCGCGCACTGGTCACCGGCGGTGCCGGGTTCATCGGATCGACGCTGGTCGACCGGCTGCTGTCCGACGGACACGAGGTGACCGTCGTGGACAACCTGTGCCGGGACAGCCTCGCGAACCTGGCCGGCGCGCAGGACACCGGGCGACTCACCGTGCACCGGCTGGACATCAACGACCCCGCGCTCGCCGGCGTGTTGGCCGAGGCCGCGCCCGAGGTCGTCTACCACCTGGCCGCGCAGATCGACGTGCGGCACAGCGTCGCCGACCCGCAGGACGACGCCACCCGCAACGTGCTCGGCACGATCGCGGTGGCCGAGGCCGCCCGCCGGGCCGGCACGCGCAAGGTCGTGTTCGCCTCGTCCGGCGGCTCGATCTACGGCTCGCCCGAGGACCTTCCCGTCGACGAGACCGCCGCGATCAACCCGAAGTCCCCGTACGGCGCGGGCAAGGTCGCCGGCGAGGTGTACCTCAACGCCTACCGCGAGCTGTATGGCCTCGAGTGCACGCACCTCGCGCTGGCCAACGTCTACGGCCCGCGCCAGGACCCGCGCGGCGAGGCGGGCGTGGTCGCGATCTTCGCGGGTGCGCTGCTGACCGGTCGCCCGACGAAGGTCTACGGCGACGGGGCCAACACCCGCGACTACGTCTACGTCGGCGACGTGGTGTCCGCGTTCGTCGCGGCGTCGGGCGAAGCGGGCGGCGGCCGCCGGTACAACATCGGCACCGGCGTGCAGACCTCCGACCGGGAGCTGCACACGCTCGTCGCCGCGGCGGCCAACGCCGCCGACGAGCCGGAGATGGCCCCGGCCCGCCTGGGCGACCTGCGGGCGTCCGCACTGGACGCGAGCGCGGCAGCCACCGACCTGGGCTGGCGCCCGGAGATCGGCATCGCCGAGGGCGTCCGGCAGACCGTCGAGTACTTCCGCAAGCTGACCTGAACGGCTAGCCGCCGGCTGGGTCGGGTCGTGCCCGGAGCACCCCGCGGCGCCCGGCCGGGTGGGTGCGGGAAGCGGTCCTGGACAGGATCCGCAACAAGCCGCGCCGCCGCCTGGGCTCCGGCTCGACGGGCGCGTCCGGAAGTGCGGACTGCGCCAGCGCACGGGTGCCCCCCACGGCGAGGTCGGCGGGAACGAAGATCGACATCAGAGACTCTTTTCCTTGGCGGGTAACTGGTTTTCGCGCGCCGGTGAGGTACCTGCTTCGAAGCTAGGCCCGCCGTTCTGATACGTCCAATGCAAGTGTTTGCCTGATCTCATGCAGTGCGCGCATGATGTGGAGAATGGAGCTCCGCCATCTCCGCTCGTTCGTCGTCGCCGCGGAGGAACTGCACGTCGGCCGGGCCGCGTCCCGGCTGCACCTGACCCAGCCGTCGCTGAGCCGGCAGATCGCCGCCCTCGAACGCGACGTCGGTGTGCCGCTGTTCACACGCGTCCGCCGCCGGTTCGGGCTCACGCCGGCCGGCGAGGTCTTCCTGGCCGCCGCGCGCGACATCGTGCGCCGCGCCGACGACGCGGCACGCGACGCGCAGCGGGCCCACCGGGGCGAGCTCGGCACGCTGCGGCTGGGCTTCGTCCAGTCGGCGACGTTCGAGGCCATGCCCCGGCTGCTCGCCGCGTTCCGGGCGGCGCACCCCGACGTCACCCTCACCGTCTCGGCCATGACGACCCTCCGCCAGGTGGAGGCGCTGCGGGACGGCCACATCGACGTCGGCCTGCTCCGGCCGCCGATCAGCGAGCCGACGCTGACCACGCGGGTGGTCTCGCGCGACCCGCTGGTCGTGGCGCTGCCGGGCGGTCACCCGCTCACCCGGCGCGAGCGGGTGCCGCTGGCCGCACTCGCCGAGGAGCCGTTCGTGCTCTACACGCGCGAGTTCGGCCCGGCGGTGCAGGACGCGATCATCGGCCACTGCATGGCCGCCGGGTTCACACCGCGGATCGTCCAGGAGGCCGCCGGCGTGCAGACGATCGTGTCGCTCGTCGCGGCCGGGCTCGGCGTGTCCCTGCTAATCGCGCCGACCCCGCCGACCGCGGAGCGGGCCGTCGCCTACCGGCCGATCAGCGACGACATACCCACGTGGGAGCTGGTGCTGGCGTGGCCGACCGACAACCGGAAAGCGGTGCTGGACCGATTCCTCGCGGTGGCCGAACAGGCCTAGTGCAGGGTGCCGTCGTGCTCGGTGTCGGTCGGCTCCGGGCTCTCCGCGCTGCGCAGGGCGACCGCGCGCGCCAGCCGCGCGTAGCGCAGCTCCAGCTCCTTGAACCGCAGGTACGTGTTGATCGTGGCGAAGCCGAACGCCACCACGAGCGCGTAGAGCACCAGGTCGGTACCCCGGCCGACGCCGACGAGCGACGCGAGCCGGCTGACCAGGCTCGGCGCCACGACCGCGAACACGCCGAACACCAGGAACAGCGCGAAGCCGAGCTTGACCAGCGCGCCCGCGCGGGTGGTGCCGTGGTGACGCAGGAAGAAGACGACCAGCAGCACGACGGCCAGGATGAGGATGTACTGGATCAGCATGTGACTACCTCCTGGCGTTCGTCCGCAGCAGGGCGTCGAACAGGATGTTCACGCCGTTGATCAGGGACTGGCCCTTCGCCATCGAGTACTCGGTGTACAGGATCGTCACCGGCTCCTCGGCCACCCGCCACTGTTCGCGGGCGATCATCTCCACGATCTGCGACGCGTGCCCCATGCCGTTCAGCGTGATGTTCAAGCCGTCGGCGACCGTCTTGTTGAACGCCCGCAGCCCGTTGTGCGCGTCGGTGAGCTTCAGCTTCCGCAGCGCCGGCGACAGCTGGACCACGGTCTTCAGCACGAAGCGCTTCAGGAACGGGATGTTCTCGGTCTCCTCGTGGAACCGGGTGCCCAGCACGATGTCCAGCGGCTCGTGCCGCAGCCGCTCGATCATCCGCTCGACGTCCTTGACCTGGTGCTGGCCGTCCGCGTCGAACGTGACGAAGTACTGCGCGCCCGGCTGCGAGCGGGCGTACTCGACGCCGGTCTGCAGTGCCGCGCCCTGCCCGAGGTTGACCGGGTGGCGCACCAGGTGGGCGCCGGACAGCCGGATCTGCTCGGCGGAGCGGTCCTTGCTGCCGTCGTCCACGCAGACCACGTTGGGGAACGTCGCCCGGACCTCGCGGACCACCTCGGCGATGACCGGTGCCTCGTTGAAGACCGGTACCACCAGCCACACGTCACGCTGGTCGCCCAACGTCGCCTCCCGGAGTCGAGTCTTGACACGGGAAGGCTACCGGCGTACCGGCGGACGGACGGGTGGGGAGGGGCGTTTAGGCTGCGACGCGTGAAAATCGCTGTCATCGCCCTCGGGAAGATCGGTCTTCCCCTCGCCGTCCAGTTCGCCGCCAAGGGCCACGAGGTCGTGGGCGTCGACGTGAACGCCGACGTCGTGGACATGGTCAACCGTGCGGTCGAGCCGTTCCCCG
The DNA here is from genome assembly GCF_036555685.1 of Actinophytocola sp. Classification (GTDB taxonomy): domain Bacteria; phylum Actinomycetota; class Actinomycetes; order Mycobacteriales; family Pseudonocardiaceae; genus Actinophytocola. Next base: position 13,087 of record NZ_DATBKY010000029.1, read on the forward strand.
GCGAGGCGCACCTGCAGGAGAAGCTGGCCGAGCTCGTACCGGCCGGCAACCTGCGCGCCACCACGGACTACGGCGACGCGGTGCCCGGCGCGGACGCGGTCGTGCTCGTCGTGCCGCTGTTCGTCGACGACGAGGCCCGCCCGGACTTCGGCTGGATGGACGCGGCCACCGAGGAGCTGGCGCGCCACCTCACCAAGGGCACGCTGGTGTCCTACGAGACCACGCTCCCCGTCGGCACCACGCGCACCCGGTGGAAGCCCATGCTCGAGAAGGGTTCCGGGCTGACCGAGGGCACCGACTTCCACCTCGTCTTCTCCCCCGAGCGCGTGCTGACCGGCCGGGTCTTCGCCGACCTGCGCAAGTACCCCAAGCTGATCGGCGGGCTGTCCGCGGCCGGCGCGCAGCGGGCCCGGGAGTTCTACGAGGCCGTGCTGGACTTCGACGACCGCCCCGACCTCGCCCGGCCGAACGGCGTGTGGGACCTCGGCTCCGCGGAGGCGAGCGAGCTCGCGAAGCTCGCCGAGACCACCTACCGCGACGTGAACATCGGGTTGGCCAACCAGTTCGCCCGCTTCGCCGCGACCGCCGGCATCGACGTCTACCAGGTCATCGAGGCGTCCAACTCCCAGCCGTACAGCCACATCCACCAGCCGGGCATCGCGGTCGGCGGGCACTGCATCCCCGTCTACCCGCGGCTGTACCTGTGGAACGACCCGGAGGCGACCGTCGTGCGCGCGGCCCGCGAGGCCAACGCCGGCATGCCCGGCTACACGATCGGCCTGCTGGAGGGCGTGCACGGCGAGCTGACCGGCCAGCGGGTGGTCGTGTTGGGTGCGGCCTACCGCGGCGGCGTGAAGGAGACCGCGTTCTCCGGCGTGTTCGCCACCGTGCAGGCCCTGCGGGACCGGGGCGCGACCGCGCTGGTGCACGACCCCATGTACAGCGACGAGGAGCTGCGCGCGTTCGGCTTCGAGCCCTACCACCTCGGCGAGAAGGTCGACGCCGCCGTCGTGCAGGCCGACCACGCCGAGTACGCGAAGCTCGGCCCGGACGACCTGCCCGGCATCGCCACGTTCGTCGACGGCCGGCGGGTGAGCTCGGCCGACGCGTGGCCGGGCGTCGGCTACCGCGCGATCGGGAAGGCGTGAGCGGCATGGTCTTCGTGGCGCAGACCGCGCAGGTCGCGGAGGGCGCGAAGCTGGGCGAGGGCACCAAGATCTGGGACCAGGCGCAGGTGCGCGAGGACGCGCAGCTCGGTGAGAACTGCATCGTCGGGCGCGGCGCGTACATCGGCACCGGCGTGCGGCTCGGCGACAACTGCAAGGTCCAGAACCTCGCGCTGGTGTACGAGCCCGCCCAGCTCGCGGACGGCGTGTTCATCGGTCCGGCGGTGGTGCTCACCAACGACACGTACCCGCGCGCGGTCAACCCGGACGGCAGCCAGAAGAGCGCGTCGGACTGGCAGGCGGTCGGCGTGACGATCGAGCGGGGCGCCGCGATCGGAGCCCGCGCGGTCTGCGTGGCGCCGGTGCGCATCGGCGCGTGGGCCACCGTGGCGGCCGGCGCCGTGGTGACCAAGGACGTGCCGGACTTCGGCCTGGTGGTGGGCGTGCCCGCGCGGCGCGTCGGCTGGGTCGGCAAGGCGGGCGCGCCGTTGCGCGAGGAGGGCGGGCGCTGGGTGTGCCCGCTGACCGGCGCCACCTACACCGAGCGCGACGGAGTGCTCACGCAGGACGCCGACGGCACTGCGCTAGGGTCCCCGTCGTGAGCAGTATTCGATCCGTCGTGTCCACGTTGAGCAAGAACCCGCTGGTGCTGAAGGTGCGCAAGACCGCCTTCAAGGGCACCACCGAGTACTGGGAGAGCCGCTACGCCAAGGGCGGCAACTCCGGTGCCGGCTCGTACGGCCGCGAGGCCGAGTGGAAGGCGGAGGTCGTCAACGACTGGGTGGCCGAGCTCGGCGTGGCGTCCGTGGTCGACCTGGGCTGCGGGGACGGCAACCAGCTCGGCCTGGCCAAGTACCCGCGCTATCTCGGGATGGACCCGTCGGCGACCGCGGTGCGCATGTGCATGGAGCGCTTCGCCGACGACCCGACGAAGAGCTTCCTCGCCTACGACCCGCAGGCACTGGCCGACCCGGCCGGCTGGCTGCGCGGCGACCTCGCGCTGTCGATGGAGGTCATCTTCCACCTCATCGAGGAAGAGCTGTTCGAGAACTACATGACCCGCCTGTTCGCGAGCGCCGAACGGTACGTGGTCATCTGCAGCAACGACACCAGCGGCAGCGAGCAGGGCCCGACCGAGCGGCACCGCGACTTCACCAAGTGGATCGAGCGGACACAGCAGGAGTGGGAGCTCGACCGCCGCGTCGAGCCGCCGTCGGACATCAACCTGATGTCGTCGTTCTTCCTGTACAAGCGGAAGGCCTGACGAGCGGACGTCCGAAGAGTCCGAAGAGGACGGGCTGACGCTCAGCGGCGGCGCAGCCCCGGGATCGGCAGCTTCGCCACGTCGGCGCGGTTGAGCAGCCACCAGATCGCCAGGAAGACGAGCGCGCACACCGGGTCGAGCAGCAGCGGCAGGTTCGTCACGTGTGCCACGACGACCAGCCCGACCGCGATCGCGACGCCCAGGACGACCTTGCCGTACACCAGGCCCCAGTGGTGGCCGTCCTTGCGCCACACCCACGCGATCGGGATCGCCGCGATCGTGATCGTGCCGCACAGGTAGCCGATCGCCACGCCGTTCAGGCCCAGGCGCGGCGCGAGGACGAGCCAGAGCACCACGCCCAGCGTCATCCCGATGATGCTCGAGATCGTGTTGATCATCATGCCCCGCCGCGAGCGGGTGTTCAGCGCGTTCACCGATGCCACGCACAGGTTCGTGGCGAGCACCGCGATCACCAGCACGGGCAACAGCTTCTCCGCGCCCGCGAACTTCGCGCCCCACACCACGGCGACGATCAGCCTGCTGCACAACATGATCGAGCAGAAGATCGCCACCATCGTCACGGCGAGCGCGCGGGTGGCGTTGTTGGTCTGCGCGCGGAACGCGGTCATGTCGCCGCGGCCGAACGTCTCGGACAGCGACGGCAGCAGCACCAGCGTCAGCGACGTGGCCAGCAGCGACGCCGGGGTGGCCAGCGCGATCGCGGACGCGTACTGGCCGGCGTCGGCGTCGCCGGCGGCCAGCTTCGCCGCGATCTGGGACAGCTGCAGGAAACCGGTGCTGGCGAGCGTGCCGATCGCGCCCAGCACGACGAACCCGTCCAGCTCGCGGCGCCGGGCGCGGTCGACCTTGCCGCGCGCGCCGTACGGCCAGCCGGCCAGCGTGTAGAGCCCGTAGGTGAGCACGAGCGGCAGGACCAGGGCGGTGCTGCGCACGCCACCGACCAGCAGCACGACCAGACAGCCCAGGCCGAGCACCACGCTCGTGACGTCCCACATGGTCGCCCGCAGGACCTGCCCCGCGCCGAACTGGACGCCGCGGGTGAAGCTGTAGCCGGAGTACGCGATCGTCAGCGCGGCCACGCTCAGCGCGTCCGGCCACGAGCCCCGGTCGACCAGCACCCAGAGCGGCAGGCACACCGCGCCGAGCAGCAGCCCGGTCTGCATCGTGCGCATCCGCAGGTGCGCGGCGGTCGACCGCAGCTCCTCCGGCCTAGCGGCTCCGCGAGCGCGCGCGAGGAACATCGACGCCGCGCTGCCGGTGGTCGTCGGCCAGAGCAGCGCGAGCGTCAGCGACATCGCGATCGCGGACGCCACCTCGCCGAGCACGCTCTTGCCCGCGATGTGTCCAACCAGGAACGACGTGGCGAACCGCAGGATCCCTTGCGCCACAAGGCCGGTCGTGCTGTAGACGCTGCCGCGCGCGAGCGAGGTGGCGATCGGCCGGTCGAGCCGCACCGGGCGCAGCATCCGCGCGAGCGGGTTCTCCTTCTCGACCATGGTTGCCCGCGGGGTTGTCGGCGGGGTTGTCGGCGGGGTCACCGGCGGGCCGCCACGACTTCGCGGTGCACGCGGGCGACGGTGTCCACGGCGTGCTCGACGCCGTGCCGGTCGCGCACCCACTTCCGCGCCACCTCCGGGTCGTGGGCCTGGCTGCCGTCGAGCAGCGCGCGCACGGCCTCGGCCGCCTCCGGCACGCTCCCGCCGTACACGGGCGGGTCGACGTCGGTGTAGAGCGGCAGGGGCACCGGCACCACCAGCGGCGTGCCCGCGGCGAGCGCCTCGACCTCGCTCGCGGCGAGGATGCCCGCGGTCTGTCCGATCACGACGTTCGACCCGGACAGCAGTTCGAGGTAGCCCGCGTGGTCGCGGCGGGGCACCAGGCGCACGCCGAGCGCGGCGGCCTCGGCGGCCTGCGGGCCCCAGTCGACGCCGACCACGTCCGCCTCGTCCCCGACCGCGGCGACGACCGCGCGGGCCACCGCGAGCTGGCCGGCGGCCGGGTCGGTGCTGTCCTTGTCCGCGGTCCACCGGGACGCGAACACCACGCGCGGCCGCCCCTCCCCCGGCTGCCACGGCTCGACGGCGTCCACGTCGACCGGCACCGGGACGTAGACGGCGTCCTCGCGGTGCGGCAGCACGTGCTCGGCGAGGTCGGGGGTGGAGAAGAACACGGCCTCGGCGTCGCGCAGGCCGCCGCGGATGCCGGCCTGGCGCGCGGGGTCGTACTGGGCGGTGCGCACGTCGGTGCCGTGGCAGTGCAGCACGTACCGGGGGGCGCCGAGCCGGGCGTGCGCCAGCGTGGACGCGGAGTGCACGTGGACGATGTCGTGCCGCCGGGCCTGCACCCGCAGTCGCGCGACCCAGGCGCCGCCGATCGCCGCGCGCCGGGCCTTGCCGGTGATCCCCCGCCACTGCTGGTCCGGCGCGGCCTTCGGCAGGTAGTGCCAGACGTACC
>NZ_DATBKY010000030.1:0-18676 GCF_036555685.1 Actinophytocola sp.
GAATCGGGCACCGTAGGGAGGCTGGGGCCGGAGCGTCCCTGGCGCTGGTAGCGCCCAAAGTAACCACGCTGGGTCAGCAGATCCCGCACCGTGGGGTCTGGGGGGTCGCCCCCCAGAACAAAGGACGAAACCCAAAAGCGGGAAGGTGGCCCGAACGGACCACCGAACACGCGTCGCCGAGGGTGAGTGACGGGACTTGAACCCGCGACATCCTGGACCACAACCAGGTGCTCTACCAGCTGAGCTACACCCACCATTGCCGCCACTAGTGGGCGGCGGGTGTCATCGTAACGTGCGCCGCCGACCGGTTGGCAAACGGTTACGGTTCGAGGGGCTGGTCCGCGCCCAGGACGGCGTCCGCGACGGCTTTTGCCTGGTCGCTGGTGGGGCCGGGGGGTGGGACGAACGCCGTGCCGCGGTAGTAGATGAGCTCGCGGATCGACTCGCGGATGTCGGCCAGCGCGCGGTGCGCCAGGCCCTTGTCGGGCTGCGCGTAGTAGATCCGCGGGTACCAGCGCCGGCACAGTTCCTTGATCGACGAGACGTCCACCATCCGGTAGTGCAGGTGCGCGTCCAGCGACGGCATGTCCCGCGCGATGAAGCCGCGGTCCGTCGCGATGGAGTTGCCGCACAGCGGTGCCGTGCGGGGCTCCGGGATGTGGCGGCGCACGTAGTCGAGCACCTGGCGCTCGGCCTCCGCCAGGGTGACGGTCGACGCGCGGACCGCCTCGGTGAGTCCGGACTTGGCGTGCATCTCGCGCACGACGTCGGGCATGGCGTCCAGGGCGGCGTCGTCGGCGTGGATCACCAGGTCTACTCCGTCGTCGAGGATGTTCAGCTCGGAGTCGGTGACGAGAACCGCGATCTCGATCAGGGCGTCCTTGCCCAGGTCGAGCCCCGTCATCTCGCAGTCGATCCACACCAAGTTGTCCGTCACGCGACGGAGCTTAGCCCGGGTACGCTGGTTTGATCTCGGAACCGGAGGCGAGGCGAGGCCGATGGGCAAGGATGTCGTCAGAACCGAGTTCACCCGGGCCGACCGGCAGCGATTCCGCCAGAAGGTCCGCCAGTGCCTGGACGTCTTCGCGCAGATGCTGGCCGAGTCGCGGTTCGACACCGACCGGCCCATGTCCGGGCTCGAGGTCGAGCTGAACCTCGTCGACGAGGCGGGCGACCCGGCGATGCGCAACGCGGACGTCCTGGACGCGATCGCCGACCCGGCCTTCCAGACCGAGCTCGGCCGCTTCAACATCGAGATCAACCTGCCGCCGCGCGAGCTGGGACCGGACGGGCTCGCCGGGTTCGAGGACAACGTCCGCGCGAGCCTGAACGCCGCCGAGGGCAAGGCGAACTCCATCGACGCGCACATCGTGATGATCGGCATCCTGCCCACGCTGCGCCACGAGCACATGAACGCGGAGACGCTGTCCTCGAACGACCGCTACAAGCTGCTCGAGGAGCAGATCTTCGCCGCCCGCGGCGAGGACCTGGAGATCAACATCTCCGGAGCCGAGCGGCTGATCACCCAGGCCGACACCATCGCGCCGGAGAGCGCGTGCACGAGCGTGCAATACCACCTGCAGGTCGCCCCGGAGACGTTCGCGCAGTTCTGGAACGCGAGCCAGGTCATCGCCGGCGTGCAGGTGGCGTTGGGCGCGAACTCGCCGTACCTGTACGGCAAGCAGCTGTGGGCCGAGAGCCGGATCGTGCTGTTCGAGCAGGCCACGGACACCCGGCCGGACGAGCTCAAGGCGCAGGGCGTGCGGCCGCGGGTGTGGTTCGGCGACCGGTGGATCACGTCGATCTTCGACCTGTTCGAGGAGAACGTGCGGTACTACTCGGCGCTGCTGCCGCTGTGCGACGACGAGGACCCCGCCGAGGTCCTCGCCCGCGGCAGGACGCCGCAGCTGGGCGAGCTGCGCCTGCACAACGGCACGATCTACCGCTGGAACCGGCCGATCTACGACGTGGTCGAGGACAGCCCCCACCTGCGGGTGGAGAACCGCGTGCTGCCCGCGGGCCCGACCGTGGTGGACGTGATGGCGAACGCGGCGCTGTACTTCGGCCTCGTCCGCGCGCTGGCCGACCAGGATCGTCCACTGTGGAGCCAGATGAGCTTCTCGGCGGCCGAGGAGAACTTCCACGTCGCGGCCCGCGACGGCATCGGTGCGCGGATCTACTGGCCCGGCATCGGCGAGGTCCCGGTGACCGAGCTCGTGCTGCGCAGGCTGCTGCCGCTCGCCCACGACGGTCTCGACGCGTGGGGCGTGGCCCCCGACGACCGCGACCGGCTGCTGGGCATCATCGAGCAGCGCTGCATCAGCGGGCGCAACGGCGCGACCTGGCAGGTGGACACGGTCCACTCGCTGGAGCAGACGACATCGGTGAACCGCGAGCAGGCGCTGCGCGAGATGACCAGGCGCTACGCCACGCACATGCACACGAACGAGCCCGTGCACACGTGGCCGGGCATCTGAGCGGTCAGCAGCCGGTCTTCCTGGACGCATCGACCACGGCGTCGCGGAGCGCGGCGCGCAGCCTGCCGACGTCCAGCGGGAGGAGGACCGCGGTCTCGCCCGGCGGCGCTACCAGCACGACCCGCCCCTGCCGACGAACTCGGTCAGGTCGCGCCGCCGGCCGGCGACGTCGCGACACACGATCGACCACTCCTTGTGGTTGCGCACTTTCCATCCTCCGGCCGTTGCGGCGGTCTCGCTCGCTCGCGATGCTCACCAGGATGACGCCCGCCCGCCGCGAGCGTGCCGCCGTTTCTCCGATTCCTCGAAGGGCTTGATCACAAATGGGCGAACCTCGTCGCATCGTGATCGTCGGTACCGGTCTGGCCGGCGCCACGGCCGCGGGTGCACTGCGTGACAAGGGGTACACGGGCGAGGTGCTGATGCTGGGACAGGAGGCACACCGGCCCTACGAGCTGCCCGCGCTGTCGAAGGGCATCCTCCTCGGCCAGACCGACGAGCCGGACTGGGTGCACGACGAGGACACCTACGCGCGGCGGGACATCGAGCTGCGCCTGTCGACCGTGGTGAGCGAGATCCGGCTGGCCGCCCACGAGGTCGTGAGCGAGGACGGGACTCACCACCCGTTCGACCGGTTGCTGCTGGCCACGGGCTCGCAGCCGCGCCGCCCGGTCATGACCGGCGTGCACCTCGACGGGCTGCACCTGTTGCGCACGCTCGACGACGCGCGCGCACTGCGGGCCGAACTCGACGCCGGCCGCCGCGTGGTGATCGTCGGCGCCGGGTGGATCGGCTGCGAGGTCGCCGCGGCCGCACGCCGCAACGGCTGCGAGGTGACCGTGGTCGAGCCGATGCCGCTGCCGCTGTACCGGATCCTCGGTGACACGATCGCGGAGGTGTTCCACGACCTGCACGCCGAGGAGGGCGTGACCTGGAAGCTCGGCGTCGGCGTCTTCGGCTTCACCGGCGACGAGGCCGGCCGGGTGACCGGCGTCAGCCTCGACGACGGCAGCGAGCTGCCCTCCGACGTCACCGTGGTCGCGGTCGGCGCGGCGCCGCGGGTGGAGCTCGCGCACGCGGCCGGCCTCGAGCTCGCGGGCGCCGTGTCGGGCGGCGGGCTCGACGTGGACGAGTGCCTGCGCACCTCCGCGCCGGACGTGTACGCGGCGGGTGACATCGCGGCGCACGCCCATCCGCGGTACGGCCACCGCGTGCGGGTCGAGCACTGGGCGACGGCGAAGGACCAGGGAGCGCACGTCGCCGGGAACCTCCTCGGCGGCGCCGAGCCCTACACCGCGAGCCCGTACTTCTTCTCCGACCAGTACGACCTCGGCCTGGAGTTCCGCGGCATCGCCGACCCCATGGCCGACGAGCTGGTGGTGCGCGGGGATCTCAGGGCGCGCGAGTTCATCGCGTTCTGGGTGCGTGGCGACGAGGTTCGGGGGGCGCTGAATGTGAACATGTGGGATGACGGCGATGCGCTGTCCGCCCTGGTGGACGGTGACATCAGAGTGGACAGGACGAAGCTCGCGGACGGGGACCTCGCGAGCCTCGTGGGGTAGGCCCCGCGGGAGGGCGCATGGCGGATCCGGGCGGATCGATCGACTCGGTGCTGCTCCAGGCCGCGCGCCTGACCGCGGAAGGCAGGCCGGAGTCGGCGATCGCCGTGCTGCGCCCGGCCCTGGCGCGCTATCCGGACCATTCCGCCGCGTGGTGCCGGCTGTCGGCCGCGCAGCTGGACGCGGGCGCGCCGGCCGACTCGCTGGAGTCGGCGAAGCGGGCGATGACGCTGGGGGAGCGGTCCTGGGGGCACCGGCTGGCGAGCCTCGCGCTGCTCGAGCTGCACCGGTACCCGGAGGCGGTGGTGTCCGCGCGCGAGGCGGTGCGCCGGGACGCGGCGGACTGGCGCGGGCACGTGACGCTCGCGGAGGCGCTGGTCCACGAGACGCCGGCGGAGGCGATGCGGGTCGCGCGGACGGCGGTGGCGCTCGCACCGGAGGAGGCCCGGGCGCACGAGGTGCTCGGCGACGCGGCCGTGGCGGTGCACGACTGGCTCGAGGCCGACCGCGCGTACCGGGCGGCGCTGTCGCTGGACCCGGACAACGGGGACGTGCTCGCGAAGGTGGCCCGGCTCGCGCGGCGGCCGCCGGAGCGGCCGGCCGAGCAGCGTCGTTCCGCCCGGGCGCCGGTGACGCCGCGCTTCGGCCGGGCGGAACGGGTGGAGGCCTACCTCGCGGTGCGCCGGGCGGCGCTGTGGCAGGCGGCCGGCACGCTCGTGCTGCTGCTCGCCGGGCGGCCGGGGCCGAACGGGCTGCTGGCGTGGGTCGGGCTGGGCATCGCGTTGTTCGTCGCGGCGCTGGTGGTGCGCGGCTGGCTGGGCCTGCCGGCGCGGGCGCGGCGGGCGCTGTCCACAGGGGAGCCACGGGTCGTCGTCGGCGCGGTGTTGCTCGGCGTGTCCGTGCTGTTGCTGCTCGTGTGGACGGTGCTCGCCGCGCTGGGATCGGGGCCGTGGTTGGTGCTGTTGCTGGCTTTGGTGCTCGCGACGGTCGCTGTTGCGAACACTTCGCTCGGAATGTGGCGCGTCTTCTCCGACGACGGGTAGCGTGCCCGCGCCGGGAACCGAGTCGGGGTCGGGTGCGTCGGTTCCGGATGTCCCTGCCCCCGCTCTTCTAGGTGACGACCATGATTCGGTTCGGCTTGATCCTCTGCTTCTTCGGGTTCGGCTCAGCGATCATGCACTTCACGTCGGTGCAGTTCCGCTGGCTCGTGTGGACGGACCCCTACCAGCCCGTACTCGGCCTGTCGGTCGGCGGTGTCGGGTTGCTGCTGATCATCGTCGGCATCATGTTCGGCAGGGAGGAGTCCGGGGCGGGGCAGCCGCGGCCCGGCCACGGCCAGCCGCAGCCGTACGGCCGGCCCGGCGACCCCGCCGCGTTCGGCCCGCCCCCCGGCGCGCAGCCGGTCGCGCCCGGTGGCCCGCAGGCGTTCGGCCCGCCGTCGGGCCCGCAGCCCTACGGCCAGCCGCAGCCGTACGGGCAGGCGGCCATGCCGCAGCAGTACGGCCCGCCGCAGGACTATCCCCAGTCGCCGAACGGCACCCCGCCGGCCTCCTTCGGCCCGCAGGGCCCGCAGCAGCAGTTCGGCCCCCGGAGCTGACCTTCGCGGCAGCGATCGCCGGGTGCGGGGACCCGACGGTCAGCTTGCCCGCCTCTGCACCCCCTTAAGGCAGCGACCACACGCAGCCAATCGTCAACGGCCAGGCCGCGCGGTGCGACCGGCGCCGCCCGCGAGCCGGCGAGCAGGCAAGATGAGGCCCGATCGGACGACGAGTCAGACGGCACGGTTGGGAGCGGCGACGTGGCTGTTCAGTGGGGTTCGTACCAGAACGAGATCTACCTGCAAGGGCTCGCCGACCAGGTGCCGATGTTCACCACGGACGGCACGCGGTTGGCGGACGCCGCGCGGGAGCGGCTGGAGCCGGGGCCGTTCGGGTACGTGGCCGGGGGTGCCGGATCCGGGGCGACCGTGAGGGCGAACCGGGAGGCGTTCGACCGGTGGCGGATCGTGCCGCGGATGCTGACCGACGCGACCAAGCGGGACCTGTCGACCACCGTGCTCGGCACCGAAATGCCGGCGCCGGTGCTGCTCGCGCCGGTGGGTGTCCAGTCGATCGTCCACCCCGACGGTGAGCTCGCCACCGCGCGGGCCGCGGCCGAGCTCGGCGTGCCGATGATCCTCTCGACGGCCTCGTCGTACCCGATCGAGGACGTCGCGGCGGCGAATACGGGGTCCAATGGGGACGGTCCGCGGTGGTTCCAGCTGTACTGGCCCAACGACAACGACGTGACGATCAGCATCCTGTCGCGCGCGAAGGCGGCCGGCTTCACCACGCTGGTCCTGACGCTCGACACGTGGACGCTCGCGTGGCGCACGGTGGACCTCGACCAGTCGTACCTGCCGTTCATCCGCGGCATCGGCACGGCGATCCCGTTCTCCGACCCGGCTTTCCGCGCGGGGCTGGAGAAGTCGCCGGAGGAGGACCCGCAGTCGGCGATCCTGAAGTGGATCCCGACGTTCACGGGTACGGACAAGCGGTGGGACCAGCTGCCGTTCCTGCGCGAGCACTGGGACGGGCCGATCGTCCTGAAGGGCATCCAGCACGTCGACGACGCGCGCCGCGCGTGTGACGCGGGCATGGACGGCGTCGTCGTGTCGAACCACGGTGGGCGGCAGGTGGACGGAGCCGTTGCCTCGCTCGACGTGCTGCCGGAGATCGCGGCGGCGGTGGGCGATCGGGTCGCCGTTCTCTTCGACTCGGGGATCCGTACCGGGGCCGATGTCCTCAAGGCCGTGGCGCTCGGGGCGGACGCGGTGCTGGTCGGGCGGCTGTTCGCCTACGGGCTCGCCCTGGGCGGGCAGGACGGGGTCCGGCACGCGGTTCGGTCGCTGCTGGCCGACTTCGACCTGACGCTCGGGCTGTCCGGGCACCGGACGCCGGCGGAGCTGTCCGCGGAGTCCGTGCGGCGCTGTTGATCGCCACGGCGTCCGTTCGGGCCGCCGGTTCCTTTACTTCGCGTCCGCGTAACAGTCCACTGTGGCCGCTTGTAGCGGGAACCGCACGGAGGTGTCGCCGAAGACCAGGCTGCTCGCCTCCGCAGCCGACGCCGTCACCGCTGCCTCCACGAGGGAAGCGGTGGCCTCGGGGCAGTGGACCAGGACCTCGTCGTGCTGGAAGAAGACCAGCTGGGCGTCCGTGTCCGCCAGCCGGCGGCGCAGCGTGGCCAGCACGGTCAGCGCCCAGTCCGACGCGCTCGCCTGCACCACGAAGTTCCTCGTGAACCGGCCCCAGTTGCGGGCCGCCTCGCGCGACCGGCGCTCCGTGCCGGGGTCCGTCGAGCCCATCAGCGACCGCCACGCCTCGCTCGGGGGCGGGCTCGTGCGGCCCAGCCGCGAGCGGACGATGCGGCCCTCCTCGCCGGCCCGCGCCGCCTGCTCCACGTAGTCCACCGCCTGCGGGAAACGCTTGCGCAGCCTCGCCAGCAACGGCCCGGCACCACCCGCCGTGCCGCCGTACATCGCCGACAGCATGGCTCGCTTCGCGTGCTCGCGGTTGCCCTCGAAGGCGTCCGCGGCCAGCGTCGTGTACAGGTCGGACGTCGCCGAGACCGCCGCGAACGCGCGGTCGCCGGACAGGGCGCCCAGCACCCGGGGCTCCAGCTGCGCGGCGTCGGCCACCACCAGCTTCCAGCCCGGGTCGGCCCGCACGGCCGTGCGCAGCGCGCGCGGCAGCTGCAGCGCCGCACCACCGCGCGTCGCCCAGCGGCCCGAGACCACGCCACCCACCACGTACTCCGGCCGGAACCGGCCACCGTGCACCCACGCGTCGAGCCACGACCAGCCGTTCGCCACCCACAGCCGCTGCAGCTCCTTGTACCGCAGCAGCGGCTCCACGGCCGGATGGTCGACCTCCTTCAGCACGTGCGCCCGCGACGACGGCACGTCGATGCCCGCCCGCGCGAACGCCCGCACCACGCTCGCCGGGTTGTCCGGGTTCACCTGCCGCGACTCCGGCGCCCCGACCAGCCCGAACGCCGCCGTGATCTCCTCCGCCAGGCCGGCCAGCACCCGCGGCCGCGCACCCGGCGCCGGCCGCGGCCCGAGCAGGGACGCCAGCAGCTCCAGGTGCACGTCGGCACGCCACGGCAGCCCGTGGTGGCGCATCTCCGCGGCCGCCAGCGCGCCCGCCGACTCCGCGGCGACCAGCAGCCGCATCCGGTCCGGCGACGGCACCGCCGCGATCCGGCGCTGCTGGTCGGCGTACACCGCCACCGCCGCGTCCAGCGGGTCGGCGCCCGCCGGCAGCGGCTCGCGGGCGGCCTCGAACAGGGCCGGCTGCTCGGTACGGTCCGCCGGCGGTGGGTCGGCGGGCTCCGCCAGCTCGTGCAGCCGGGCCCAGGCCGCGGCGAGGTTGCGCGGCCGGCCGGGCTCGCCGGCGTGCGCGAGCAGGATCGCCTCGGTGAGATAGAGGTCGTGACACCGCGACAACCGCACGCCGGCCTCGAGCAGGCCGGGGTACACGGCCCCGGCCACGGGCAGCACCCAGCGCGGTGCGTGCGCGGCCTCGGTGGCGGCCATCCATCCCGCCAGGTCGTCGACCTTTTCGGGCGCGCCCGGCTCGGCGCCGTCCGGGAGCATTCGCACCCGGCCGGCCCCGTCCGCTTCGGGCACCGCCACGACCTGCACGTCCGCATTCTGCGGGACGCCACCGACAGTCCTGTGGTGGACCGTTAGTTAACCAGCAAGTAGGTTCGGGGAAACGTGGGCTCGAGGAGGTCCGGCTTTGTTGGACAGCGCACTGGGCAAGGCCTGGGAAGCCGCCACGCAGGTGCCGACGATGGCGCGTGGCCTCTACGTCATCCGCCGGTCCGGCCTCGTGCCGCTCGGCCGCCCCGACCGCGCCCTGCGTGCCCTGCTGACCCTCCGCCGGCTCGGCCCGATCGCCGGCGCGGCCCACGTCGCCGCGCGCCGCGACCAGCAGGCCGTCGGCCTCGTCGACGAGCTCGGCCCGCTCACCTACCACCAGCTCGACACCCGCTCCAACGCGCTGGCCAGGGCGTTCGCCGACAAGGGGCTCACCGCGGACTCCGTGATCGCCCTGCTCGCACGCGACCACCGCGGCGCGGTGGACACGATGATCGCCGCCGGCAAGCTCGGCGCGCGGCTGCTGCTGATGAACACCGGCTTCGCCAAGCCGCAGCTGGTCGACGTCGCGCGCCGGGAGAAGGTCTCCGCCGTCGTCTACGACGAGGAGTTCAGCGAGCTCGTCAACGCCCTCGACGACGACCTGCCGCGCTTGCTCGCCTGGGTCGACGAGGGCTCGACGCCGCGCCATCCGACCCTCGACGAGCTGATCACCAGCACCGAGGACCGCGCCGTCCCCGCGCCGCCGGAGCCGGGCGGGCTGATCCTGCTCACCAGCGGCACGACCGGCACCCCGAAGGGCGCGCCGCGCACGGTCCGCTCGCCGCTCGCCGCCGCCCAGTTCCTCGACCGCATCCCGTTGCGGGTCGGCGAAGCCACGATGCTCGCCGCGCCGCTGTTCCACGGCACCGGCCTGTCCCAGTTCCTGCTGTCGTTCGCGCTCGGCTCGACCGTCGTGCTGCGCCGCAAGTTCGACCCCGAGGAGACGCTGCGCGCGGTGCAGGACAACAAGGCCACCGCGCTCGTGATGGTGCCGACCATGCTGCGGCGCATCGTCGACCTCGGGCCGGACGTGATCGGCAGGTACGACACGTCGTCGCTGCGGATCGTCTTCGTGGCCGGCTCCGCGCTCTCGCCCGAGCTGGGCAACCGGGCCACCGAGCTCTTCGGCGACGTCGTGCACAACCTGTACGGCTCCACCGAGGTCGCGGTGGCCACCGTGGCCACCCCGCAGGACTGGCGCGAGGCACCCGGCACGGTCGGCCGCGCGCCGGTCGGCTGCCGGGTCGCGCTCTACGACGACGAGGGCAGGCGGATCCGGCAGCCGGGCACCGTGGGCCGCGTGTTCGTCGGCAGCATCCTGAGCTTCGAGGGCTACACCGACGGCCGCCAGAAGGACGTGATCGACGGCCTGCTCGCGAGCGGGGACGTCGGCCACTTCGACGAGCAGGGCCGGCTGTTCATCGACGGCCGGGACGACGACATGATCGTCTCCGGTGGCGAGAACGTCTTCCCCGGCGAGGTCGAGAACACGATCCTCGAGCACGACGGGGTGGCCGAGGTCAGCGTCCTGGGTGTGCCGGACGACGACTTCGGCCAGCGGCTCAAGGCCTATGTGGTCACTCGCCCCGGCGCAACGCTCGACGCCGACGCGATCCGCGCGCACGTGCGGGCCAACCTCGCGCGCTACAAGGTCCCGCGGGACGTCGTGTTCGCCGACGAGCTGCCACGCAATGCCACCGGCAAGATCCTCAAGGACAAGCTCGCCGAGCTGGGCTGACACGCCATTATCACACGAATTAGGCGAATGCAAGGCCCCATAGTTGGGGATTCGCGTTTCCGCGGCCCTGAACTCGAATTCCGCTGTATCGAATTTGTATTCCTGCGAACAGGCATTCGCGCGAACGCGGTTTTGTCATCGCAAATTGCCATTAGCGGGTGTTCAGCTGGTTTCTGTGCGTCATCTACACAGCTCAGGCCCCAAGTTACCAGCTGGTGTACTGGTCGGTAACAAATGTCGAAATGCCGCCGAGCCGCTTGTGTGAACAGTTTCACCATGCCGCCGTGTGCACTACGCCTATTAGGCTGTTCGGCTTAGTAGTGGCAACTGGCAAGCATTGCTCATTCTTTGTGCTGAGAGGTTGCATATCAATAGGGACAGGGGCGTGTGGATTCATTCACGGGGCAGTAAATGCGACGCCACTGTCCACATTGGTCGGGGACAGGAAGGGTCAAATCTGACATGACGCGCATTAGTCGGGGCCGGCTGTTGGCCGGTGCGGGTTTCGTGGCTGCCGTGGCGACCGCCGCGGCCGTCGTCGCGATGCCAGCGCAAGCGCAGGAGGGCCAGATCCGCATGGCGGGCACCGCGAACGCGGTTGCCGGTCACTACATCGTGGTGCTGAAGGACAGCCAGGCCGTCTCCACGAAGGCCATCAGCACGAAGGCCGACAGCCTGGCCGTCAGGTACGGCGCCAAGGTCGGCTACAAGTACACGTCCGCTCTGAAGGGCTTCTCGATCACCGCGACCGAGGCCCAGGCGAAGCAACTCGCGGCCGACGGCAACGTCGCCTACGTGCAGCAGAGCCACAAGTTCACCGTGTCCGACACGCAGCAGAACCCGCCGTCGTGGGGTCTGGACCGGGTCGACCAGCGCGACCTGCCGCTGGACAACTCCTACACCTCCGCCAACAACGGTGAGGGTGTCACGGCGTTCGTGATCGACACCGGTGTGCGGGCCACGCACCAGACGTTCGGTGGCCGCGTGAGCGGTGGCTTCGACGCCATCGACGGCGACAACAACCCGGACGACGGCTTCGGCCACGGCACCCACGTCGCCGGCACCATCGGTGGCGCCGAGTACGGCCTGGCCAAGGGCGTCGCGATCACGCCGGTGCGCGTGCTCGGTGACGACGGCAGCGGCACGACCGAGCAGGTCGTGGCGGGCATCGACTGGGTCACCCAGAACCACAGCGGCCCGTCCGTGGCGAACATGAGCCTGGGCGGCGGCGCCGACCAGGCGCTCGACACCGCGGTGCAGAACTCGATCGCCTCCGGCGTGACCTACGCGATCGCCGCCGGCAACTCCTCCGCCGACGCCTCCGGCTTCTCGCCGGCCCGCGTCCAGGAGGCCATCACCGTCGCGGCGTCGGACATCAACGACGCGCAGGCCGAGTTCTCGAACTTCGGTTCGCTCGTCGACCTGTACGCCCCGGGCGTGGACATCACCTCGTCCTGGAACGACAGCGACACCGGCACCAACACGATCAGCGGCACGTCGATGGCGACGCCGCACGTGGCCGGCGCCGCGGTGCTGTTCCTGTCGGCGAACCCGCAGGCCACCCCGGCCGACGTGGCCGCGGGCCTGACCGGTGCCGCCACGCCGGACAAGATCACCAACGCCAGCCCGGGCACCCCGAACAAGCTGCTGTACACGGGTGCGTGAGCCGGCGCGAGTGAGCTAGGTCAAAGCATCGCCGCCCCCGGGAGCAGTCCCGGGGGCGGCGGTTTGCGCCTAGGGTGCTGAACCGTGGACTTCTCGCACTCGGCCACGGCGGCCGGCTACCTGCGCCGCGTGAGCGACTTCGTCCGGACGGAGATCGAGCCCGTCGAGGCCGACTACCACCGCACGCTGCGCGCGGCGAGCGATCCCTGGGTCGTGCTGCCGGTCGTCGAGGAGCTCAAGGCGAAGGCCCGCGAGCAGGGCCTGTGGAACCTCTTCCTGCCCGACACCGAGCACGGCGGCGCCGGCCTGTCCAACGCCGAGTACGCGCCGCTCGCCGAGCAGATGGGTCGCTCGCCCCTCGCGCCCGAGGTCTTCAACTGCAACGCGCCGGACACCGGCAACGCCGAGGTGCTGGTGAAGTACGGCAGTCCCGAGCAGCAGGAGCGCTTCCTCGCGCCGTTGCTGCGCGGTGAGATCCGCTCCGCCTTCTGCATGACCGAGCCCGGGGTCGCCTCCTCCGACGCCACGAACATGGCCGCCACCGCGGTCGTCGACGGCGACGAGATCGTCCTCAACGGACGGAAGTGGTGGAGCTCCGGGATCGGTCATCCCAACTGCGGCTTCGTCATCTTCATGGGCCTGACGGATCCGGCGGCGCCGCGTCACGCCCGGCACTCGATGGTGCTGGTGCCGATCGGCACGGACGGGGTGAAGGTCGAGCGGATGCTGCCGGTGTTCGGCCACCACGACGAGCCGTACGGGCACGGCGAGGTCACCTTCACCGACGTGCGGCTGCCGCTGTCCGCGGTGATCGCCGGCCCCGGGCGGGGCTTCGAGATCGCGCAGGGCCGGCTCGGGCCGGGGCGCATCCACCACTGCATGCGGCTGATCGGGCTGGCCGAGCGGGCGCTCGAGCTCGCCTGCACGCGGGCCACGAGCCGGGTCGCGTTCGGCAAGCCGCTCGCCAACCTCGGCGGCAACCGGGAACGCATCGCGCACGCGCGGATCGCGATCAACCAGGCCCGCCTGCTCGTGCTGCACACCGCCTGGCTGCTCGACACGTCGGGGCTGGCGGGCGCGCGCAGCGAGGTGTCGCAGATCAAGGTGGCCGTGCCGAACATGGCGCTGAAGGTCATCGACATGGCCATCCAGCTGCACGGCGGCGCGGGCGTGTCCGAGGACTTCCCGCTCGCGGCCGCGTACGCCGGCGCGCGGGCGCTGCGCCTCGCGGACGGCCCGGACGAGGTGCACCTGAACCTGGTGGCCCGCGTCGAGCTGGCGCCCTACGCCGAGAACGCGAAGTGAGGGCGGACCGGTCATGAGCGCACCGCACGATCGGCCGGGCGAGCTGCGCGAGGAGGACGCGTTCGACACCGCCGCGGTGACCGCGTGGCTCAAGTCCCAGGTGGACGGTCTGGGCGAGCTGCTCGAGGTGCGCCAGTACCCGGGCGGCGCGTCGAACCTGACCTACCTGCTGCGCTTCGCCGAGCGCGAGCTGATCCTGCGCCGCCCGCCGGCCGGCCAGAAGGCGAAGTCCGCGCACGACATGCAGCGCGAGTACCGCGTGCAGAGCCGGCTGCGCCCGGTGTACCCGTTCGTGCCGGAGGTGCTCGCGATGTGCACCGACCCGGCCGTGCTCGGCTCGGACTTCTACGTGATGGAGCGGCTCGACGGCATCATCCTGCGCGGCGACCTGCCCGAGGGCATGACGCTGTCCGAACAGGACGCCCGGGCGCTCGCGTTCCGCACGTTCGACCGGCTGATCGAGCTGCACCAGGTCGACGCCGACGCCGCCGGCCTCGGTGACCTCGGCAAGGGCGCGGGCTACGTCGCGCGCCAGGTCGGCGGCTGGTCGCAAAGGTACCGGCGGGCCCGCACGCCCAACGTGCCGCAGGCCGAGGACGTCATCGCGTGGGTCGACGCCAACCAGCCGGACGACGTGGCGATCTGCGTGATCCACAACGACTTCCGGTTCGACAACGTGGTCCTGTCCGAGTCGCTCGACGTGCTCGGCGTGCTGGACTGGGAGATGGCCACGCTCGGCGACCCGCTGATGGACCTCGCCGGCAGCCTCACCTACTGGACCCAGGCCGACGACGACGACATGGCGCAGCTGATGCGCAAGCAGCCGTCGCACCTGCCGGGCATGCCGACCCGCCGCGAGCTCATGGAGTACTACTGCGAGCGGACCGGGCTCTCGGCCGGGAACTGGACGTTCTACGAGGTGTTCGGCGCGTTCCGGCTCGCGGTGATCATGCAGCAGATCTACTACCGCTACCACGCCGGGCAGACGCACAACCCCGCGTTCGCCGAGCTGCACCGGTTCGTCGGGTACCTGCTCGACCGCTGCCGGGCGGGAATGGCCTGACGTGGGGGCGGTCTACCTGCTGCGCCACGGCCAGGCGTCGTTCGGCACCGCCGACTACGACGTGCTGTCGCCGGCCGGTGAGCTGCAGTCCAAGGTGCTCGGCGACGAGCTGCGCCGCCGCGCGGTGCCGGTGCACGCGGTGTGGGCGGGGACGTTGCGCCGCCAGCTCGCCACGGCGGCCGCGTGCCTGCCGGCGGCCGGCGTCGACCTCCCGGTGCGCGAGGACGCGCGGTGGAACGAGTACGACCACATGGGACTCGTCCCGACGGGACAGACGGTGGACGCGTCCGGGTCGGCGCGCGGGTTCCAGGCGTTGCTCGACGACGCGTTGCGGTCGTGGATCTCCGGTGGCGCGCCGACGGGCGGGCACACGTGGGAGTCGTTCTCGGCCGGCGCGCTGGCCGCGCTCGACGACGCGTTCGACCTGCCCCGCGGCCGGTCCGCCCTGGTGTTCACCTCGGCCGGGGTGATCGCCGCGGTGTGCGCGCGGCTGCTGCACATGCCGGTCGAGGGGTACCTGGCGCTGAACCGCACGATGGCGAACGCGAGCATCACCAAGCTGGTGCGCGGCCGGTCCGGCGTGAGCCTGCTGTCGTTCAACGAGCACGCCCACTTCGAGGGCGAACATCGCGAACTGCTCAGCTACCGGTGAGCCCTTGGGTATCGTCCGGGCGGTGCAGGCCTCAGGGACCTCGGATCCCGCGAAGATCGGTGACTACGCGGTGCTCGGCAGGCTCGGGCACGGCGCGATGGGCCGGGTCTACCTGGCCCGCTCGCCCGGAGGCAGACCGGTCGCGGTGAAGGTCGTGCGGCCCGAGCTCGCCGACGACCCCGGGTTTCGCGAGCGGTTCCGCCACGAGGTCGCCTCGATGCAGGCGGTCGGCGGCTTCTGGACGGCCGCGGTCGTCGACGTGGATCCGGACGGCCTGTGGCTCGCCACCGAGTACGTGCCCGGCCCGACCCTGCTCGCGGCCGTCGGCGAGCACGGCCCGCTGCCGCTGCCCGCGTCGCGCCGGCTCGTGGCCGGGCTCGCGGAGGCGCTGCGGGCGATCCACGGCGCGGGGCTGGTCCACCGGGACCTGAAGCCGGCCAACGTGCTGCTCGCCGCGGACGGCCCGCGGGTGATCGACTTCGGCATCGCGAAGGCCATGGAGAACACCGGCCTCACGGCGACGGGCATGTTCGTCGGGACACCGGGGTTCCTGTCGCCGGAGCAGATCGAGGGCCGCGACGCGACGCCGGCGAGCGACGTGTTCGCCCTGGGCGCGGTGCTGGTGTACGCGGCCACCGGGTCGGGGCCGTTCGGCACCGGCGACGCGCCGGCCCTGATGTACCGCGCGGTGCACGCCGAGCCGTCCCTGGACGGGGTGCCGGCCGAGCTGCGCCCGCTCGCCGCCCGCTGCCTCGCGCGGTCGCCGTCCTCGCGGCCCACGCCGGCGGACCTGCTCGCGGAGGTGGGCACGCCGGACGCGGCGGAGTGGCTGCCCGGGCCCGTGCGCGCCATGGTCACCGAGCAGGAGACCGAGCTGGGCCGGCCCTCGCCCCGGCCGCCGACCAAGGCGTACACGAAGGCCGCCGCGCCCTTGCCGTTCGGCGGCCGGACCAGGACCGAGGCACCACCGGCCGCGACCCCGGCGCCGGCCATCGGCGCGCCGCCGCCCGGTACCGCCGCGCCGGGCCCACCGCACGCCGAACGCCCCGCACCGGCGCCCGTCCCCGGACAGGGGAGCCGGGCGGTGTTCCGGGTCTCCCGGTTCTCGGCGCTGGTCATCGGCGCGCTGGCGACCATCGGGGCGTTCGTGTGCCTCTCGATCTCCCAGGAGGCCAGCGCGGCCGCGAACGGGGGCGCCGGCCTCCTGTTCTTCGTGCTCTTCGTGTTGTTCGCCGTGCCGGCCGTGCGGATGTGGTGGATCATCGTCCGGCCGCGGCGGTGGCTCGAGGTCGCCGCGGACGGGCTCACGATCGGCCGCGGCGCGCGGACGACGGTCCTCCCTTGGGCGCAGCTCGCCCGGGTCCGGATCGTCGAGGACGGGCGGCGGCCGTGGCTGGTCGTCTGGCCGCACGTCGCCCTGGAGCAGGGCGTCGGCACCGAGTACGCAGGCGGATACCGCGTCTTCCCGGTGGGCCACGAGCGGCGCGTGAACACCCGCCGCCGCGAGACGCGGGAGCTGCGGGCGGCACTGGGCTGGTACGGCGGCGGCGCCTACGACCCCAGCCCGTGACGTTGCTGGCTCACCGGCCGTCGGGTATCCAGGGGTTATGCGACGTCCCACGATCGACCCGGTGGTGTGGCAGCCGGCCAAGCCCGCCGGCCGGCCGGCGAAGAACACGTTGCCGCCGCTCACCGTGGTCCAGGTCAACGGGCGCGGCACCGAGGACGTCCTGGTCGACCACGGCCACGTGTTCACCGGCGTCGAGGACGGCCGCATCCTGCGCCTGACCGAGGACGGCCGCCGCCTCGACACGATCGCCGACACCGGCGGGCGACCGCTCGGCATCGAGTCCCACCCCGACGGCCGGCTGCTCGTCTGCGACGCGGGGCGCGGGCTGCTGCTGGTCGAGCGGGTCAGCGGCGACATCGAGGTCCTCGTCGAGCGTGGCCCGGACCTGCGGGTATGCAACAACGCCGCGGTGGCCGCCGACGGAACGGTCTACTTCACCGACTCCACCAGCCGCTTCGACCTGGAGCACTGGAAGGCCGACCTGCTCGAGCACCGCGGCACCGGGCGGCTCCTGCGCCGCGACCCCGGCGGCGCCGTCGAGACGGTCGCGGAGGGCCTGCACTTCGCCAACGGCGTGGCGCTCGCCCCGGACGAGTCCTATGTGGTCGTCGCGCAGACCGGCGCGTACCAGCTGGACAAGATCGTGCTCACCGGCGAGCGGCAGGGCCGAACCGAGGTCCTCGCGGCCGGCCTGCCGGGCTTCCCGGACAACATCGCCACCGGCTCCGACGGGCTGATCTGGATCGCCATGGCGAGCCCGCGGGTCGCCGCGCTGGACATCACCAGCCGGCTGCACCCGGCCATCCGCAAGGCCGTGTGGGCGCTGCCCGAGCCGTTGCAGGTGAAGGAGAAGCGGGTCGTGTGGGCCCGGGCCGTGGACGGCGCCACCGGCCGGACCGTGCACGACTTCCACGGCACCCGGCCCGACTTCCACATGGTCACCGGCGTCCGCGAGGCGGGCGGCACGGTGTACCTCGGCAGCCTCAACGAGCGCGCGATCGCCCACTTCAAGCTGCCGTAGGCGGGCCGTACCCGGCCGCCGAGCCGCTCCGAGGCCGCTATTGGCGAGGCCGATGCACCATCGTTGCCGAATAGCAACCATGCGTTGCCCATGTGGACGGCGTCGACCGGACGGCACGCGATAGTTCGGATGATCATGGGCCCACGTGGGTGCACGCGGCCCGGAACCGGTGTCGGAAAGCCACGAGACGGTGTCGGAAAGACATCAAGGTTGTAGCCGGTGGGCTGTTCGGTGGCCGCACGGCCTCCCTTCGGGCGTTTGGCGCCGGGTCGGGCTTGACGCCAAGGCTTTCGCTGGTCCAGGCTAGTCCGCCATTAACCGATCAAGTGCCGACATGCGTTGATCGGTTGTGCAGTCGCATCGAAGGCCTGGTCCGAAGTGGACCGGGCGTAGGGAGTCGAGGATGACTCAGGCGGTGGACCCGCACCAGGCGGAGTTTCGCCCGGTGCGTGTTCGTGCCGCGGTGTCACCGCGGGCCCTTTCCGGAAGCCCTTGACTGTGCACTTGGTTCACGTGGCGGAAATTCAAGGTGCGGTGCAGTCACGGATCGACAGGAGTAGGAAATGAGTGCAGGAGCAAGGGCGCGTACCGCTGCCTTGCTGGCCGTCGCCGCGGTCGCCCTGGCGGGATGTGGCGATGACAGCAGCAGTGGTGGGGACAGCGGCGGCGGGGGTGCCGCGCCGGCGCTCGAAGGCCGCGGACCGATCACGTTCGCGACCGGCAAGGACACGTCGGGCAACATGCAGAAGCTCGTCGACAAGTGGAACGGCGACCACCCCGACGAGAAGGTGACGATCACCGAGCTGCCCGAGTCCGCGGACGACCAGCGCCAGCAGATGGTCCAGAACGCGCAGGTCAAGTCCGACGCCTACACCGTGCTCAACCTGGACGTCGTGTGGACCGCCGAGTTCGCCGCGAACCGGTGGGTCGTCGAGCTGCCGA
>NZ_DATBKY010000031.1:0-44226 GCF_036555685.1 Actinophytocola sp.
GCACCGAGCCTGGCCGTGGGCGAGCCGGACGAGCAACTGATCCAGATCCTCGACCGCCGCGGTCGGGTGGACGCCGCGAGCGAGGACGTGACGAGCCGTCCCGCCGTGACGCGGCCCGCGCCTGGTGAGTCCGGCAGGTCCGCAGACCGCGAATTGCGCCCGGCCACCCTGATGCCGTCCTTCGTTGATCACCTGAGAGTCCATCGCCGCCCGGACACGCGCCTGCACGTGCTGACGCTCCGACTCACTCATTCCGCCGAGCACACTCATCAGCATCTTGTGCGAGGGGTTGCGCGGGTCGAACCTCCCGCCCAACTCCGGCACCCACAGATCAACCCCGTACGCGGAAAGGCCGTGGGGGTGCCGTGCCTCGAGGTCCGGCGCGGGTGTGTTGTCGATCTCTGCCTGAGCCGCCGCGTGCTCGCCTTGCGCGGCGTTGATCACCTCGACGATCGCGTCCGGCTCCACGCCGGTAGCGACCCGCCGGCATCCGGTCGTCGGGTTCGGCGGTCAGGGGAAGAGGCGCCGGTAAAGGGGACGGCTGCGGAAGGTGCGGCCGTGGTGAGGCGAGACGTGCCGGGCGCGATGGACGCCGCCCGCGGTGTGCAGCACGGCGGAGACCTCGTAGTCGGGATGTATGCCGTCGTCACTCAGGGCCGTCCGGAAGAGCAGGTCGAGCCGGTCTCCACGGCGAACGGGTATCTCCGTGTCGAACAACGGAAAGTAGACAGATGCCCAACTGGTCTGCTCGCGCAGGGTGTCGAGCGGGGGCTCGCCGGAACGGCAGCGCAGCTGCAGCCAGAGCAGGATGCCGTCGACCCGTCCCGGACGCTCCATGACCAGTTCGACCGGCCGCTCCTGCTCGACGCGCAGGTCACCGTTGAGGTCGAGGATCTCGACCGGCTCATCGGTGGAGACCACGCCCTCCGTAGCGGGGTTGCGGATACGCAACCGGACGTCGAACGGGGCCTGATTCCAGTCGAAGATCCTCGCCAGGTGCTCGATCGCGTCCGGGGAGAAGGCGACGTCGTGCTGGTCGAGGACGGCGCGGAGACACACGGCGGCCGCGCGCGTCATGCAGTGGTCCGGGACGACCACCCCGTCCTCGGTGAGGTGCCGCCGCCGCGCGTCGGCGAACGTCGCTGCCGCCCCTTCCGCGCCCGCGATCGACCCGATCACCTCCGCGACGCACACCTGAGCGCGGGGCTCGATCCGCAGCGACGTGGAAGCTCCCTCCAGCAGCGTGATCTTGTCCGTCAGCCCCCACCGACGCAGGTTCGCCGACGCGACACGGAAGGTCTCCGCCATCACCTCCATGGCCAGCACGTGGTCGGCGCCGTGACCCAGGCATTCCCGCGCCCAGTTGAGGTGTTGGCCCGTGCCGATGTCCAGCGAGACCTTGTTGGGCACCAGGGTTCGCAACGCGTCGGAGAACCGTTGGTTGCGTGCCTGGTCCTCGCTGAGTACCTGGTAGAGGGACGCGTTGTAAATCGGATACTCACCGATGCTCGGCCACACCGTCGAGCCCGTGCCCGCGCTGGGGTCGACGGCGACGCGCACGACCGAGTCGGCGACGCGTAAGTCGTGATGCGTCAACACGTTCCGCTCCTTATGGGATCTCGGGGGCGAAGTCGAACAGCTCGCCGAGCAGGCGCTCGGTCTTGATTGCGACTTCGACGGAGTCGTCGACGACGACGTACGGGATGGAGCCGGTCATCACGTTGAACGGCTGGACCAGCATCACACCACGCCTCGTCGCCGGATCGAAGGCGATGTCGGAGCCACGTAGCCGGTCGGCGGCCTCGCGGAAGGAGGCCACCGACCACGGGACCGTTGGTTGCCGGTCGACGATGACGCGGTCCTTCCCGAAGCCGGGCCCGATGACCTTCTTGCCGATGACGCCGTACATGTGGGTCGATCCGGTCGCCCGGCCGTTGTGCTCGGTGAACAGTATCTCGCCGTCGGGAGTCACGATCGCGTCCGGCCCGAGGATGCCGCGGTACCCGATGGCTCGCATCGCCTCGCACAGGAGACGAGCGCCTGCGATTACGGCGTCGAGTTCCGCACGGGAGATGCCTGACGCCGGCAGGACGGATGCCACGTAGGGCAGGGAGTACAACATCCCCGTTCCCCCCAGCGCCACACCGTCGTCGCTGATCGAGAACTCCGCGAAGGCGGCCGTGCTGTCGGGGTGGTATCGCTCGACGACGAGGGAGTGCCGTCCGTCGTCCGTCAGGTAACCCCACCGCTCGGCGAGGAACGTCTCCACTCCCGACAAGCCCGCCAGGACCGTCATGCGGGTCGCCCCGATCGGTTGGAAGTCAACGGTGAGGCTGACGATGTCGTTGCCCCAGCCACCGGAAAAGAACTCGTGCTTGAGGATCACGGGGTGGCCGGCGCCGAGCAGCCGGCACATCGTGTCGCGAGCGACATCGCGGGTCAGGCACACGGCGCCGTCCGCGATAGGCACACCGACCCCGGCCGCGAGCGTGCGGAAGAACGCCTTGCTGTTGGCCAGCGCGTCTCCGCTCTGGCTCAGGAAGCCCGAGCCCGGCACCGCGCTTTCCAGTCCCAGCACGCCGGCCAGTTCCACGATACGCGAGTCGGGCCACAGCGCGGAGACGAGATCGATCTCCTTGTCGGCCGTCGCCGCTCGTAACGCCTCGAGAAATCCTGGGTCGCGCAGGCGGTCCCGGCTCAGTTGTCCGATCGATCCCTTGCCCGGTGGCGGCACGACGACCCGCAGGGTCGACATGTCGGTCCCGGTCAGTTCGGTGACGTGCTCCGCGAACGCCTCGTCCGGCGCCACCGGGAGCACCAGTACGTCGCCGTCTTGCGCGAACCACAGCAGTCGCTGCGCGTAGGTCCCGGAGGACCGCCGCAACCGCAGATCCTCGTTGACGTCATGGCCGATGAGAAGCCGAGCCACGTGGCGACCTCCGTGTGCCTGGTCTGGACGGTGCGGATCACAGCTCGTTGCGGAGCATACGAACTCACCGCGCGCACGGTCGAATGACGACGGGCGAGGCAATGGTTCCTGTGCAAGTGCGAGATGTTCGCACTCGTACGCCGGCCGGCCTTGCGCGGCACCGCGCCGCCCGTGAGTCTCGTACCCGTTGCACGGGACGGGGTTCGGGGCTATCCGGGACGGTGACATGGAGACGGTTCGACTCGCGGCATTGCCGTTCGCCAGGGAGCGGCCTTTCGACCCACCGGCCGCATTGCTGAGCTTGCGCGGCCGAACACCGCTGTGTCGGTTGCGATACCCTGACGGCCACGAGGGGTGGCTCGTCATCGGCTATGGGCTCGCCAGGGAAGTCTTGTCCAGCCCACAGTTCAGCGCGCGGTCGGATCTCAAACGCGTACCGGTTGGCCGGCCGGGCGCGGGGCATTTCGCCGGCCGCCCGCCGATGCCAGGCTGGCTCGTCGACATGGACCAGCCGGACCACACCCGGATCCGCAAGCTGGTCGGCCCACACTTCACGATTCGCAGGCTGGCCCGCCTGCGGCCGCGCGTGGAAGCCGTTGTGGCCGAACGGATCGCGCACCTGCGGCGGTGCGGGCCACCAGCGGATCTGGTCCAGGAGTTCGCCCTTCCTGTCCCGTCATCGGTGATCTGCGAGCTGCTCGGCGTGCCGTACGAGAGCCGCGCGGAGTTCCAGCGCAACAGCAGGACGCTGTTCAGCCTGGAGGTCGACCTCGAGGAGGCCGACGAGGCCATGCGACAACTCGACGCCTACCTGCTCGAGCTGGCCCGACGCAAGCGGCGCGACCCCGACGAGGACCTGCTGAGCGAACTCGCGACCGAGGGCACCCTGGCAGACGAGGAGATCGCCGGCCTCGGGGTGCTGCTGCTCACGGCTGGACACGAGACGAGCGCGAGCATGCTCAGCCTGGGCACTTTCGCCCTCCTGCGAGAGCGTTCGCAGTGGGCCGCCCTGTGCGACCACCCCGAGCTCGTCGACGACGCGGTCGAGGAGCTGCTCCGTTACCTGACCATCTTCCAGTTCGGGGTACCGAGGACGCCGCTGGAGGACGTCGAACTGGGCGGGCTGCGGGTCCGTGCCGGGGAGAGCGTCACGGTATTGCTCCCGTTGACCAACCGCGACCCCGAACGCTTCGACGCGCCGGACGTGCTCGACGTCGGTCGCCGCGTCCGAGGCCACCTCGCGTTCGGTTTCGGCATCCACCAGTGCCTTGGGCAGAACCTCGCCAGACTCGAGCTGCGGGCCGGCTATCTCGCGCTGTGCGACCAGCTCCCCACCTTGCGCCTCGCCGTTCCCGCCGCCGAGATCCCCCTTGCCGACGACCTGGGCTTCTACGGGGCCCACCGACTTCCCGTCACCTGGTGACGCGGCATCGACTTCCACCGCACAGGAGCCGCCATGCACGTGCCGACGATCTACCAGGCAGATGAGGCATGGGCCTACGAACTGGTTCAGCGTCATCCACTCGCGTTGCTGATCAGCAATGGCCACTCCCTGCCGTACGCCACGCATGTTCCCGTGGTCCTGCCGCCAGGACCCGTCACCGGGTTGACCGGCGAGACGCTGTGGGGGCACATGAACCGGGCCAACGCGCACTGGGCCGAGCTCGCCCGCGGCGGCGCGGCAAAACTCGTATTCACCGGACCGCACTCCTACATCACACCGATGAGCTACCACACCACGCCCGCGGCACCCACCTGGAACTTCGTGGCGGTCCACCTGACCGGCACCGTGTCGCCGCTGCCCGAAGGGGACGACACCTTCACGGTCGTGGCCCGTACCGCGGACGTGTTCGAGCAAACCTTTGGCGACAACTGGGATCCAGAGCCGTCGCACGGCTATTTCCGCAGCATCGTGCGAGGTGTCGGCGCATTTCACTTCGAGGTCGAGACCGTGGACGCGATGTTCAAGCTGAGCCAGGAGAAGACCCGCGACGCACGGCGCAGGGTGGCCCGGCGGCTCGCGGTCGCGGCGTCCGGGTGTGCCCGCGACCTGTCCGCGCTCATGCACGCCATGGACGAGTACGACTGCCCCTACCCGAAGGAACACTCATGACCAGGACACCGTTGCTGTTCGCGGTCGCACTCGACGGGGCCGGCTGGCATCCGGCCGCGTGGCGCGAGGCGGACGCGCGTCCGGACCGGCTGACCACGCCGGGGTATTGGACCGCCCTCGTGGTTGCGGCCGAGCGCGGCGGCGTGGACTTTGTCACCATCGAGGACTCGATGACCATCCAGACCACGGATCCGCACCGGGTGCGAGGACGGATGGACGCGGTGCAGGTCGCGGCACGGGTGGCGCCGGCAACCAGTCATATCGGACTCGTACCGACCGTCACGGTCACCCATACCGAGCCGTTCCACACCTCTCGGGCGATCGCCACCCTCGACCTGATCAGTCGTGGCCGCGCCGGATGGAGTCCAAGAACGGCCGCCCTGCACGAGACGGCGCTGTTCGGTAGACGCGGGGCCGCGAGCGTCGAGGAGTCGCTGACCGAAGCCGCCGACTATGTCGAGGTCGTCCGCGAGCTCTGGGACAGCTGGGAGGACGACGCGGTGATTCAGGACGGTGCGACCGGGCGGTTCGTCGACGCCGATCGGTTGCACCACATCGACTTCCACGGCCGGTGGTTCGATGTCAAGGGACCGTCGGTCGTCGCCCGCCCGCCCCAGGGACAACCCCTGGTGTGCGTGTGCGCGCCCGACGATGACGGCGTCCGGTTGGCCGCCAGAACCGCGGACGTGGTGTTCGCCACCCCGGCCGACCGCACGCGGGCACGGCAGGTCGTGGACCGGGTTCGTGCGGCGCAGGGCGATGCCAGCCGGGAGAACGAGGAGATTCACGTCTTCGCCGATCTCACGGTGTTCCTCGACGTCGAGCCGGGCCGGGCTCGCGAGCGCAGATCGCGGCTCGACGACCTCGGCG
Source organism: Actinophytocola sp. (assembly GCF_036555685.1). Taxonomy (GTDB): domain Bacteria; phylum Actinomycetota; class Actinomycetes; order Mycobacteriales; family Pseudonocardiaceae; genus Actinophytocola. The sequence goes on from NZ_DATBKY010000031.1 coordinate 5,913, forward strand.
GCCCGTGCCCCACCGACGCGAAGACCGTTGCCGGGACTCCTGCGGAGCTCGCCGACCTGATGCACGAGTGGCGAACCGTCGGGTTGGCCGGCTTTCGGCTCAGACCGGCCGCGCTTCCCCATGACCTGGACCAGATCTGCGGCCCGCTGGTCGCGGAACTCCGCCGCCGCGGGATGTTCCCCAACGCGCGACCGGCGGAAACCCTACGTGGCCGGCTCGGCCTGCCCCGACCCGGCAGCCGCTATACGAGGGGTGGGACCACATGAGACAGATCCACCTCGGTGCGATGTTTCCCGGCACCAACAGCAACACGGTGTGGAACGATCCGCGCTCCGGCAGCTACCTCGACTTCGATACCTATGTCCAGTTCGCCGGCAACGCCGAGCAGGCGAAGTTCGACTTCGTCTTCTTCGCTGAGGGCCTGCGGCTGCGCGAGCAGAACGGGCGCATCTACGAACGGGACCTGGCCACCCGGCCGGACAACTTCACGGTCCTCGCCGCGCTCGCCGCGGTGACCGACCGGATCGGCCTCACCGCCACGATAAACTCCACCTTCAACGAGCCGTACGAGGTGGCCCGGCAGTTCGCCACCCTCGACCACCTGTGCGCCGGGCGCGCCGGCTGGAACGTGGTGACGTCATGGGACCGGTTCGTCGGGGAGAACTTCCGGCGCGGCAGTTTTCTTCGCAAGGAGCAACGGTACGAGCGGGCCGAGCTGTTCCTGGACGCCGTCATGAGGATCATGGCTTCCTGGCGGGACGGCGACCTGTTGGTGGACAAGGAGTCCGGGCGGTTCGTCGCCGACCCGGACGTGGGCGCCTTCGAGCATCGCGACGCCCAGTTCGACATCGCCGGCCACTTCGGCGTGCCACCCGGTCCGCAGGGCAGGCCGGTGGTCTTCCAGGCGGGTACGTCGGATGAGGGTCGCGAGTTCGCGGCCGCAAGGGCGGACGCGATCTTCGGCATGTACAGCCCGGTCGAGGAGAAGATCGCGTTCTACGCGGACGTCAAGGGCCGCCTGGCCCGCTACGGACGCACGAACGACTCCCTGCTCATCCTGCCCGCCAGCACGTTCGCGATCGGCGACACCGACGCCGAGGCACGCGAGGTCGCCATGGCCGTACGCCACCAGCAGGTCGACGGTCGGACCGCGATCACATTCCTCGAGTCGCTGTGGAACCGGGACCTGAGCGCGTACGACCCGGATGGCCCGTTACCCGAGGTCGATCCGCTGCTCGAGGGAACCCGGGCCAGTGAGCTGGCCGGCGTGCGGCACTACCCGGACCGCATCGCGACCGCGCGGGAATGGCGGGAGCTGGCCGAGGCGAAAAACTACACCATCCGTGAGCTCGTGATCCACATCATGGGCTGGCAGACGTTCATCGGGTCGCCGAGCACGATCGCCGACCAGATGATGTCGATGGTGTCGGCCGGCGCCTGCGACGGGTTCATCATGGTGCCGCACATCCTTCCGCACGCGCTCGAGCAGTTCACCGCGACGGTCGTGCCGATTCTGCAGGAGCGCGGCGTGTTCCGAAGCGAGTACGAGGGCACGACGCTGCGCGATCATCTCGGCGTGTCCGCGGCGGCCGCGTCCACCCGCTGACGGCCGCGTGCAACTGCCGGACGCTTTTCAGTTGCACGAAACCGGGCCGCTCGATTGAACACGCGACGGTTCGTATGCTCACAGCAGCCGGCACGACCCGAGTGTCTACACCGGACGGTCAAGAGATCCCCGAGGAGAAGGCGTGCGGCCGGTACAGAAGGTGCTCCTGGTCAACGCGGGAACCGACGCCGACGTGTCCTCGATCGCCAACGACGGCACGTTTCCCGCACTCGGCGTGGTCTCCCTGGCCACCGTGCTCCAACGCGACCACCCTGAGCTGAACGTCATCGCGCTGGACGGACAGGTCACGCCGATGGCCGAGATCGAGCGGCTGATCGCGGACTTCGAGCCGGACGTGCTCGGCGTGAGCGCACTCGGCACGTCGTACGCCAACACCCTGCGCCTGACCGAGCTCGGCAAGCACGCGGGCGCGACGACCATCCTCGGCAACGACCACGCCGCGACCATGGCGCGGCAGATCCTCGCACACCGGGAGAGTGTGGACTACGTGAGCGCGGCAGACGTCGGCGAGTTCGCCCTGTCCGCTTTCGTGGCGGCGCTGTCGGGCGACCGGCCCATCGAGTCGGTGCCTCAGCTGTTCTATCGGACGCCGACCGGAATCGCCCACAACGACCTGCCGGAGATGCCCACTGCTCCGGGCGGCGCGCTGTCCAGCACGGTCCTCGACGCGATCCCGGTCCCCGACCGATCGCTGATGCCGGAATCGAACTGGGCGAGGTACCTGCGCAACTACCTGGACGTGTACGGCCGCCTGCACGGTGACGAGGACGTCAGCGGGGTCACCACGATGAACCGGGCACGTGGCTGCGCACGGGTCAAGTCCCCGTGTCACTTCTGCGGGATCCTGGATCTCACCCTGCGGTTCTCCTCCCCCGAGCTCTTCTGGGCGGACGTGCGGGCCGGGCAGCGGCAGGTGGGTGCGACGATCTTCTACGAGGCCTTCGACAGCATGAGCAGCTCGCCGCGCTGGGTGGCGCGGCTGGCCGAGGCGAAGCCGGCGGACATCGGCGACCCTAGGTTCTTCGTCTACACCCAGGCCGCCGAGGTCACCCCGCGCCTGATGGACCTCTACCGCCGGCTCGGCGTGTACCGGGTCAACATGGGTTTGGAGTCGGGCGACACCCGGATGCTGAAGCTCCTCAAAGGACCCCGCGACAGCCTGGAGAACAACCGGCGGGCGGCGACCCTGCTGCGCGACGCGGGCATCCTCATCTACGGCTCGCTGGTACTCGGTGGCCCCGGCGAGAACCAGGAGAGCCTCGACCACACCGTCGACTTCGCCCGATGGCTGATCGACAACGACATGATGGCGGGGCTGCAGGCCCAGCCCCTCTATCCGGACCTCGGCGCGAGGACCGGCCGCTGGCTGATGAACCCCGACCAGGCACGCGCTGCGGCGCGGGAAAAGGGCTTCGAGATCCTCGATGAGGCGCTGCTGGAGAAGATGCCGGACAAGTATGGTCACACCGATGTGATCGACTTCGACGAGATCTCCATGGACTGGTGCCGCATCTTCAGCCACGCCGGCTGGGACGAGTTGCTCGACGCCACCCGTACCATCCGCGCATACTCCGAGCGCAGCGCGACCGCCTTCGGCTCGTCACGAATTTCCGAGAGCCTGCTGGGGACCGAGAGTCCCATGTCGAGCGGCGTGTTGTAGGCGACAGGACGGATGCGCCTGTCCGGCTCAACGTCCACCAGTGAGCGTTCAGGCAACGTCCCACGGCAGGCCGTATCGTCGGGTCGCCGAGACGAGAACGGCGGCCACCACGGCGTCCTCCGGCCGGACGCCGGCGAAACTTTCGCCGCGGCGGACTACCAGATCCGGGTCCAGCCGTGGCAAGGCGTTGACCTCCAGCACGTACGGCACGTCGGCGTCGTCCACGCGGAAGTCGACGGTAGCGATGTCCACCATACCGACGGCGGTGACACTGGCCAGGGCCGCGCCGCGAATCTGTTCGATGACGTCGTCCGGCAACCTCGGTGGCATGTGGAACCGCACCCGCGGCTCCGGCTCGGCCGCCATTCGATACCGGAAGTTCTTGAAGCCGTAGTCGAGGATGTTGTGCGACCGCTCTTCCTGGATCTCGATCTCCTGCGGGGTCATGACGCCGCCGAACGCGTTGTCCACCGCCTCCAGGTAGTCAACGCTCACGTCCCGGCCGGCGACGTACTGCTCCACCAGCACGCCCGCCGGGTACTCGCAGAGCAGCAGCTTGATCCGCGTGCGCGCCGCGCTCGCCGAATCCACCACCGACTCCTGCGTGATGCCCCGCGAGGTGCCCTCGGAGTTCGGCTTGACGATGGCGGGAAAGCCGGCGATGTCCGGATCGTAGCCCTCCGGCTCGCGTAGGAACTGCCAGCGCGGGGTGCGTACCCCCTGCGCGCGCAGGACAAGCTTGGTCAGGTGCTTGTCGATCGCCAGGGTGAGTACCGCCGCGTCGGAACCGGTGTGCGGGTAGCCAAGGTGGCTGAACAGCGCGGGAAAGAACTCCTGGCCTGGCCCGTCCGGCCAGCCCTCGCTGATGTTGTAGACCACGTCCGGAGCGCAGTCCCGAAGCCGGGTGATCGTGTCGGCCACCGGGCCGGACACCTCGACCGGCACCACCTCGTTGCCCAGCCTGGTCAGGCTCGCCACCAAGCCGTCGACGGTCTCGGGCGGCGCATACCGCGCCTCGGTGGAGTCCGCGCTGACGCGCAGGTTGTGGGTGAGGGCGACGCGCATAGCGGCTCCTAGTTGATGTTCCCGGCTGGTTCCTCGGAACCCCGACACCATGACTCCCACAGCGCGGCGTACCGTTCCCCGCGCTCGATCAGCTGGTTGTGCGAGCCGGTTTCCACGATCCGGCCGTCCAGCATCATCGCGATCCGGTCGGCGTCGTGGGCGGTGTGCAACCGGTGCGCGATCGCGATGACCGTTCGTCCACTCAGGACCGACTGGAGCGACTGCTCGAGCGCCCGCGCGGCCTGCGGCGTCAGGAAAGCGGTCGCCTCGTCGAGGACCAGCGTGTGCGGGGCCGCGACCACGATCCGGGCGAGCGCGAGCTGCTGGGCGTGGGCCGGTGACAGCTCGACGCGGCCGGCACCGAGCGGTGTGTCCAGGCCGAGCGGCCGCGCCCATTCCCAGGCGCCGACCGCCCGCAGCGCGCGTTCCAGCTCGTCGTCCGTGACGTCCGGGCGCACCATCGCGACGTTCTCGCGCAGCGTCGCCCGGAACACGTGGTGCTCCTGGGTCACCAGGGCGACCTGCTGGCGCAGCCGCTCGAACGGCAGGTCCGAAAGTGATGCTCCACCCGCGGTGATGGTTCCGGTGCGCGGCCGGTAGATGCCGGCGAGCAGCCGGCCCAGCGTCGACTTCCCGGCGCCGGACGGCCCCACCACAGCGAGCCGCTCACCCGGCGCGACGTCCAGTTCGAGGGCGCGCAGCACATCCCGGCCCGCTCGGTATGCGTAGGTCAGGCCACGCACCCGGACGTCGTTCGCCTGCGGCACATCGTGGTCGCCTTCCGTGTGTGCTTCGGGCCGGTGACACTCGATCCCGATTACCCGCGCCAAGGCCGCGCCGCCGGTCTGGATCTCGTTGAGCCAGAACAGCATGCGGTCGACCGGCACCAGCAGCTGTTGCGTGTAGAGGGTGGCCGCGGTGACCGCCGCCAGGCTCACCATGCCACGGATGTGCAGCAGGCCGCCGATCACCAGGGTGGCGACGACCGGCAGGACGTAGGACATGTCGGCGACCGGCAGGTAGACCGTGCGCAGCCGCAGCGTGTACCGCTCGGCGGCGTAGGCCCCGGCGATGTCCCGGTTGGCCCTGTCCATCCGTCGAGAGCCGAGCCGTAGCGCGTCGACGGTGCGCGCGCCCCGCACGCTTTCCGTGAGCCCTTCGGTGATCAGGGAATAAGCCGCTGCCTCCCGCAGGTACCCGTCGTGGGCCCGCGCCAGGTACCAGCGCGTGGACGCCCACAGGAAGGGCACGGCGACCAGGCAGGGCAGGGCGAGCAGCGGACCGAGCAGGACGATGCCGCCGATCGTGATCACGACCGTGACCGCGCAGATCAGCACGTCCGGCACTGCCTGTCGTACGCAGCGCGCCAGCGTGTCGATGTCCCGGGTGGTACGGGTGAGGATGTCGCCGGATCCGTGCTCCACGGTCGCCAGCGGGATGGCCAACACACCCGCGACGAAATCCTCGCGCAGCTCGGCCAGCACCTTTTCGCCCAATCGGGCGGAGAGGTACACCGCGATCCCGGAGCAGAGGGCTTGCGTGGCGATGAACACGAGCACCAGCACGGCGACGCGGGTCACGTCCGCCGCACCACCGGCCACATCTTCGACGAGGTTGCCCAGCAGCCAGGGCCCGACCAGGCCGAAAGCCGCGCTGAGTCCGTGCACCGAGAGAACCGCGACGAGCTGCCCCGGATAGCGGAGGAGGAGCCGCCAGGCGGACGCGCGCATCCGCCGCGGCGTGGCGATCGGGAGGGTCGTCATGCCGCGTCTCCCCCAGCGCGCACCACGAGCTCCCGGTAGCGGGCGTCGGAGAGCAGGTCGTGATGCGATCCCTCGGCGACCACCTGCCCGGACTCGACCAGGAGCACGTCATCGGCCTGTGCCAGCAAGACCGGGCTGGTGGTGAACACAGCGGTCGTCCGGCCCGACCGGGCCGACTTCAGCCGGGCCGCGACGCGTGCCTCCGTGTGCGCGTCCACAGCGCTGGTCGGCTCGAGCAGCATCAGCACCTCCGGGTCCGCCATCAGACCGCGTACCAACCGCAGCCGCTGCTGCTGACCGCCGGAGAACTGTCGTCCGGAGTCCGCCATCTCGTGATCGAGTCCGCCGTCGACGGCATCGACGACGTCTCGCGCGGATACGACGTCGAGCATCGCGGACAGCCGTTCCGGTCGATCGGCCGGATCCAGCTCGGTCCGCAGCGTCCCGGAGAACAGCAGGTCGTCGTTGCGCACCAGCAGCACGTTCCGGCGGATTTCGTCGACCGGGATGCTGGACAGCGGCGTGGCGCCGAGCGTGGCGGCCGAGTCGACGTGCCGGCCGAGCCGGTCCGCGATCGTCGCCGGGTCCTCCGTGGACGTCGCGACGACGGCGGTGAACCGGCCCGGTCGCAGCACGACACCCGACGCGGGGTCGGCCAGCGGGTCGGTCCAGCTCCAGGACGCGCCGGGTTCGGCCGGGTCGAGCCCAGGGTCCAGGGACAGCAGCCGGACCAGCCGAGCCGCCGCGACCCGGCCCTTCGTGATGGCCGCCACCGCATTGGTCAGCCGGCGCAGCGGCTGGGCCAGGAATACCGCGTACGCATAGAAGGCGACGAGCTGTCCGGGGGTGAGCCGACCGTCGAGCACCCAGTGCGCACCCAGCCACACCACGACGGCGACCAGGATGCCGGGCAGGAAGAGCTGCAGGGCGTTCAGCTGGCTCTCGGTTACCGCGACAGCGACGCCGGCGTGCCTGGCCCGCTGGGACTCGGCCCGGTAGCGGCGACCCAGCTGCTCCTCGCCGCCGATGCCGCGCACCACCCGCAGCCCGTTGACGATGTCCACCGCCTGGTCGGTCACCTCGGCCTGCCGTTGCCGCAACATGGCCTGCCGGCGGTGGATCGGCCGCACCAGCATCCCCAGCAGCAGGACCATGGCCGGCACGCCGAGCAGCACGACCAGGCCGAGCGGCCACGAGGCGGCCACCATGACAGTCGCCGTGGCCACGATGGCCATCACACCGCCGACGGCGTGCGCCGTGCTCTCCAGGGCACGTCCGATCTGGGTGACGTCGGCCAGCCCGACGCTCACCACCTCGCCCTCGGAGACCTTGCGGGTCAAGGCCGCGCCAAGCTGGGCCGCCTGCCGCGTGGCCAGCTGGACGGTCCGATACCGGGCGCCCAGCGAGGTTGTCAGTGCGCAGCGGTCACGCAGAATGCCCGTCGCCGCCTGTACGACGCCGAGACCGAGCACGACGCCGCCCCACGCGAGCAGCGCGTCCGGGTTCCTGGCGGCGACCCCGGCGTCGATCGCCTGTCCGGTCGCGGCCGGAACCAGTGCCTGGGCGAGCATGCACAGCACGCCGTACAACCCGCCGAGCAACATTGGTCCCTTGTGGTCGTTCGCCAGCCACCACAGGTATCCCATCGGGGTCAGCTCGCCGGGGACCTCCGGGGCGGGGCGGGGGAAAGTCCTCACGACAGTTCCGGTGCGATCGCCTTACCGATCGCGGCGAGCATGCGCGGCCGGGTCATCTGCAGGTGCCCACATGGCAGCGGATGGTCGACCACCCGGCCGCCGACGTGCGTCTCCCACTGCTCGGCGCCGCGCCAGTGCGCGGCGCGGTTCCGGGTCGCGGTGAAGAACGTGACGTCGCCCGCGAACGGCTTTGCCGTGAAGGTCTGCTCCAGTCGCAGGTTGTCGACCATTGCCGCATGAATCGTCTCGACGATCTCGTCCTCCAGCTCCACCACGCCCACACCGTGCTCGCCGAGCGCAGCCCTCTTGTCCATGATGGACAGACCGGCGGCGTCGGCCGGTAGCTCATTGTCCGTGGGCAGGTGGCTGTCCAGCAAGGCGAGCAGGCCGACCTCCTCCCCTTGGGCACGCAGCAGCACAGCCAGTTCGTAGGCGACCAGACCGCCGAAGGACCAGCCGAGCAGGTGGTACGGCCCGGCCGTCCGCACCGCACGAATCTGCTCGAGGCACTCGGCGGCGAACTCCCCGACGCTGCCGGGCAGCGAGCTTGACCTGCTCAGCCGGGGTGACTGCAGTCCGTAGATCGGCAGTTCCGCCGGGACGTGCCGGGCCAGCCCGGCGTAGCACCAGCTCACCCCGGTGACCGGCGGCAGGCAGAACAGCGGCGGCCGCGTCCCGTTCGGACGCAGCGCCAGCAGGGTGCCGAGCCCGCTGGCGGACATGCCGACGTCGAGCCGGCCGGCGAGGCCAGCCGGGGTAGGTGACTCGACGAGGTCACGCAGCGAGAGATTGGCGTCGATCTCCTGGCGCAACCGCCAGGCCAACCGCACCCCGAGCAGCGAATGCCCGCCCAGCGCGAAGAAGCTCTCGTCGACGCCGACAGCCGGTAGGCCGAGCACATCGGCGAAGACCGCGCACAGCAACTCCTCGGTCCGGGTGCCCGGCGCGCGGCGGGTCGCCGTCGCGCCGAACTCCGGCCCCGGCAGGGCGGTCCGGTCCACCTTGCCGCTGATCGTGCGCGGAACCTCGTCGAGCACGACGACCGCGACCGGCACCATGTACTCGGGCAGGAACCGCGCCGCCCGCGCGCGCACCTCGCCGGCATCGACCGTCACGTCTTTCTCGGGCACGACATACCCGACCAGGCCGGCGCCGCCCGGTGAGTCCGAGCGGATCTCGACGACGGCCTGGGCGATGCCGTCCTGCCCGGCAAGCAACGCCTCGATCTCCCCGAGCTCCACCCGCATGCCGCGGATCTTGACCTGCCTGTCGTTGCGGTCGAGGAACTCCAGCAGGCCGTCCGGACGCCAGCGGCCCAGGTCACCGGTACGGTACAGACGTTCACCAGGACCGCCGTACGGGTCGGCGACGAACCGCTCCGCGGTCAGGTCGGGCCGGTTGGCGTAACCGTCCGCGAGTTGGGCGCCCGCGAGGTATATCTCGCCGGCCACGCCGGGCGGAGTCGACCTCAGGGCGGAGTCGAGAACGTGCACCCTGCTGTTCCACAGCGGCCGGCCGATCGGCACCGTCTGCTCCGATCCGGCCGGCACGAGGCATTCGGTGACGTAGACCGCGGTTTCGGTCGGGCCGTAGGTGTTGACCAAGTCCGCACGCAACATGCGATGGAATTGATCGCGAACCGCGGGGGGAAGCCGCTCGCCGCCGCAGAACACCGTGCGCAACGACGTGCAGGCCGCGACGGCCGGCTCCGCGAGAAACGCCTGGAGCAATGCCGGCACCATGTGAACGGCGGTGATCCGCTCTCGTGCCACCAGCTCCGCGAGGTAGCCCGGATCGCGATGCCCACCGTCCGGGACCACCACGACGGCGGCACCCGCGATGAGTGGACCGAAGACCTCCGGAACCGACATATCGAAAGCGACGGATGCCTTGTGTAGCAGACGGTCCTCGGCGCTGAGCCACCCCTTGGCAAGTGCCCATCGCAGGTTGTTGGCGACCGCCCGGTGGGACACCACGACGCCCTTGGGTCGCCCGGTCGAGCCCGAGGTGAACATGACGTACGCGGGTCGCTCCGCGTCCGGCGGGGGCAGCGGTCCAGGATCTTCGCCGAGTGGGTTCGCGAGCAGGTCGGCCAGGACGCCCTCGGTCAGCACCAGGCTCGGCCGGACAGCGTCGAGCATGAAATCTGTCCGCTCGGGCGGCTGGCCCGGGTCGATCGGCAGGTAAGCCGCACCGGAGCGGTGTACCGCGTGGAGCGCCACCACCAGTTCGGCCGACCGCGGCATCGACACGGCCACGACCGACCCCGGCAGCACGCCCGCGGCCCGCAACGCCCGGGCGCCGCGCTCGATCCGCTCGTCGAGCTCGGCATAGGTCAGCTTCACGCCCTTGAAGATCACCGCCGGCCGCTCGGGTGTGCGCGCGACCTGATCGCGGAACAGTTCGGGCAGCGAGACATTCGGCAACGGCACGGAGACACCCGTGGTGTCTCGCGCCAGCCGGTCCCGCTCTCCGGGCAGCAGCAGGTCGGCCGCGCTGAGCGGCTGGTCGGGCGCGTCCACGATCTGGCGGACCAGGAGGGTGAACCGGGCCGCGATCGTCGCCGCGCTCGCCGGCTCGACGACGTCGACGGCGAACTCGAGCACGCCGCGGATGCCTTCGCGGGTCTCGCGCAGGTCGAACGCGAGGTCCGCCTGGGGATTGCCGGAGCGCACCTCGGTGTCCACGTGCAGGCCCGAGAATTGGGGCTCGATGTCGACGTTGTTGTTGAACGCCAGCATCGCCTGGTACAGCGGGTGGCGGTTGGCGCGTCGAGCGGGGTTGACCAGGTCGACCACGCGCTCGAACGGCAGGTCCTGGTGGGCGTAGGCGGCGAGGTCGGTCTCGCGGAGCGTCGCCAGCAGCTCCAGCGCGGTCGACTTGCCGGCCAGATCGGTGCGGAGCACCACGGTGTTCACGAAGCAGCCGATCAGGTCCGCGAGTGTCTCGTCCGGACGGCCGGCCACCGGCACGCCCAGCGGGATGTCCGCGCCTCCGCCGAGCCGAGACAGCAGGGTCACGACCGCGAGTTGCACCACCATGAACGTGGTGGTGTCGGTCCGCCGGGCCAGCTCCACCACCCGGCGGTGGGTGTCGGCGTCGATCTCGACCGGCACGGATCCGAGCACGCCGCTGCGAACCGCTGGGCGCGGCCGGTCCAGTGGCAGCGCGATCGCCTCCGGCAGCCCGTCCAAGGTGGACTTCCAGTACGCCTCCTGCCGGTCGCGCTGGTTCCACGGGCTTCGCCCGTCGTGGAAGAGATCGCGCTGCCAGATCGCGAAGTCCGCATAGCGCAATGGGAGTCGCGCCCAGTCTGTGCTGCGACCGGCCAGACGCGCCCCGTACGCCCGCGAAAGGTCGCCCATGAGGATGGGCACCGACCAGCCGTCCACCGCGATGTGGTGCACCACGATCAGCAGGACGTGCCGCTGCGGGTCCACCCGGAACAGCGTGGCGCGGATGGGGCGATCGGTACGCAGGTCGAACCGGTGTGCCGCGGCCGCGTCCACCGCGGCCTCCAGCTCAGCTTCCGCGATATCCCGAATGGACAGCACAGCGGCGGCCTCGGGCGCCGGAAGCACAGACTGGCACGGATCCCACGCCGACTCCGGGAACACCGTACGCAACGGCTCGTGCCGTGCGATCACGTCGCGCAGCGCGTTCCGCAGGGCGTCCTGGTCGAGCGCACCGGTCAGGGTCAGCGCGATCCGGACGGTGTAGGCCGCGCGCGAGCCGTCGAGTTGCTCGACGTAGAGGAACCGGCGCTGCGCGAACGACACGGGCAGCACAGCTGGTGGCTCGCTCGGTGGCCGGATCGGCGGCGGGCCTTCGACGGTCCGCGGGAGCAGGGCGGAGAGACGCGCGACCGTGGGCGCGTCGAACAGTATACGGATCGACAGGTCGACCCCGAGCGCGCCGCGAATACGCGCGACAAGCTTGGCGCCCAGCAACGAGTGCCCACCGAGCTCCCGGAAGTTGTCGTCGATGCCGACCCGGGGCAGGCCGAGCACTTCGGCGAACAGCGCGCAGAGGATCTCCTCGCTCGGCGAACGGGGACCGCGGCCGAGCCCCGCCACCGCCGGTTCCGGCAGCGCCGCGTAGTCGACCTTGCCGTTGGTGTTGAGCGGAAACTCGTCCAGCACGACCACGGCCGCCGGGACCATGTGCTCGGGCAGATGCTCCGCCGCGTGCGCGCGCAGCCCGGCCGGCTCCGCCACGTCCGGCGCGGCCTGAACGTAGGACACGAGCCGGCCGCCCCCCGGACCGTCCCGCACCACGGTCAGCGCGCGAGCGACCGTGGCGTGTCGTTCGAGGACGGCGTCGATCTCGCCCGGCTCGACCCGGTGGCCGCGGAGGCTGACCTGCCGGTCGGCGCGGCCGACGAACTCGAAGACGCCGTCGTCCCGGACGCGGCCGAGGTCACCGGTCCGGTACATCCGCGAGCCGGGCTCACCGAACGGGTTGGCCACGAAGCGTTCCGCGGTGAGATCCGGGCGCGCCCGATAGCCGCGTGCTATCGCCGCACCGCCGACGTACAGCTCACCGACGTCACCAGGCGGAACCGGCCGCAATCGAGCGTCCACAAGATACAACTCGGCACCGGGCACGGTCCGGCCGATGGGCGGTTGCGCGGGCCAGCCGTCCGGCTTGCCGGTCAGCGGCCAGGTGGTGACCACCTGCGCCTCTGACATGCCCCACTCGTTCTGCAGCAAGACGTTGCCGGCGGCGGCGATGAAGCGGCGCACCTCCGGCGTCACCCGAAGCGTCTCGCCAGCGGTGTAGACAGCCCGAAGCGGCAGCTCGACGCGGTCCTGCTCCCATGCCTGCGCCAGCCCGACCAGCACGGCGGGCGGCACGTGCATGGTGTCGACCCCGTCCCGAGCCAGCGTGTGCAGCAGCTTCTCCGGTTCGCGGCGCAGGTCGGCAGCGAACAGCACCAGCGTGCGTCCGGCGAGCAGGCTGACCACCATCTCCTGCACGGAGACGTCGAACCCGAGCGGCGCGAGCTGGGCGCAGGCACGGGTGTCCGGGTTGGCGGCGATGCTCCAGTCCACCAGATGGTTCAGCGTGCGGCCGGTCAGCTCGATGCCCTTGGGTACGCCGGTGGAACCCGAGGTGAACACGACGTACGCGAGGTTCTCCGGCGCCACCGTCCGCTCCGGGCACTCCGCGGGCAGCACAGCGATCCGGTCGTGTTCGTGGTCGTAGCGCAGCAGCGGCACGCCAAGGTCGGGCAGGTCATCGGCCATGGGCGACTCGGTGAGCAACAGCCGGGGTTTCGCCGTATCCACGACGTGCTTGAGCCGGATCGCCGGCAGGCTCGCGTCGACCGGCAGGTACACCCCGCCGGCCTTGGCGACTGCGAGCAGGGCGATGGGCGTGTGGAAGCCGCGGGCCATCGACACGCCGACGACGACCTCGGCCGCCACGCCACACTCCCGCAACCGGTGTGCGAGCTGGCTGGACGCCGCATCGAGTTCGCCGAAGGTCATGGTCCGCGTGCCGAACCGCAGCGCGATCGCCGCTGGATCCGCCTCGGCGCGCTGGATGAAACGGGCGGCGGTGTCGAGTTCCACTACTGTCGCCCGTCCATGCGCGCGGCCAGGCTTCGTGGTCGCAGATCGGTCCAGTTCGCCGTCACGTAGTCGAGGCAGTCCGCCCGACTCGCCGGGCCGAACGCGACCGACCACCCTGCCGGCACCGAGATGCCGTCGGGCCACAGGGAATGCTGCCCCTCATCGTTGACCAGCATGCGGTACTGGGCGTCCGGGTCGTCGAACGGGTTCGTCACGGTCCGGGTTCCCTTCCACCGAACGGGCACCGTCGGCCTCGCACCGTATCCCGCCGACGACCGTCCGGCGAGGCGTGCCGATTCGCCGGACCCCGATGTTCAACTGCAAGGGACATCGCGGTTGCACACGCGAGAGTCGGCTTGCCGTAATGACATCCGAGCCAGGGAGGTGAGCGAGATCCGAACGTTCCGCGTTCGCTCAGCGGCCCGTCCAGCGCGGCGGCCGCTTGTCGACGAATGCCAGCGGGCCTTCTTTCGCGTCGTCGCTGTGCATGCGCGCCTCCTCCCAGACGTAGCGGGTGGCGAACGCGTGCTCCAGCGAGAGGGCCGCCGACGTGTGGGCCGCTTCCTTGATCGCCCGGACCGACAGCGGGGCACAGCGCAGGATGTCTTCCACCCACCGGTCCACGCAGTCGTCGAGCTCATCGGGGGTGGTGACCTCGTTGACGAGTCCCAACTCGTAGGCGCGTGCCGCGGTGAGCTGCCGCCCGGTGAGCAGATATCCCGCCGCCGTACGGAACGGCAGCTGGCGCACCATCCGGAATACCCCGCCCGCGCCGGGAACCAGCCCGAGCCTGGCCTCAGGCAGCGCGAACGCCGCATCGTCGGCGGCCACGATCACGTCGCACGCAAGGGCGAGCTCGAACCCGCCGCCGAAGGCATACCCGCGGACCTTCGCGATGATCGGCTTGGCCAGCGCGAACCGCTCGGTCAGGCGTGGCCAGCCCGGCTTGTTCCGGCTGCCGAACGTCGAGTCGCCGGCGGTGCCCCCGCGGATCAGGTCAGCCAGCTCGACCAGGTCCTGGCCGACGGAGAAGGCCCGGTCACCGGCGCCGCTGAGCACACCGACCCAGATGTCCTCATCGGACTCGAAGTCGTCCCACACCTCAGCGAGCTCCGCGTGCATGCGCCGGTCCATGGCGTTGAGCACGCGGGGCCGGTCGAGCACGATGTGTGCCACCCGGCCACGCTTGTCGTAGCGGACCCGGGGCGTGTTCTCCGTCGTTTCCGGCATGGTGGCGACCGTACCGCCGCGGCCGGACTACCTCCGACATCCTGCAGGACGAGCCCATGACACCGGCGCGCATCACAGCGGTCGGAACGAGCGTGTCGCCGAACTCGTACACGCAGCAGGAGTTGCTGGACCGGTTCGGGATCCGGGAGAAGCGGATCAGGTCGGTCTTCCTCAACAGTGCAATCGAGCGCCGGCACCTGCGCCTGCCGCCGGTGGAGCCCGACGGTACGCCACGCGTGGAGACCCAGGGCGAGCTGCTGCGCAAACATGTCGACGGTGGGCTGGCCATGGCCCGGGAGGCTATTACCGGGTGCCTCAAGGAAGCCGGCGCGAGCATCGACGATGTGCGGTACCTGTGTTGCGTGTCGTCGACCGGGTTCATCACTCCCGGCTTCAGCGCGCTGCTGATCAAGGACCTCGAGCTCGCCACCGACTGCGCGCGCCTCGACGTCGTCGGCATGGGCTGCAACGCCGGTCTCAACGCGTTGTCCGCGGTATCCGGGTGGGCCCGGGCACATCCCGGCCAGCTCGCGATCATGGTGTGTGTGGAGGTCTGCTCTGCCGCGTACGTGTTCGACGGCACCATGCGCACTTCGGTGGTCAACAGTCTGTTCGGCGACGGCGCAGCCGCGATCACCGTACGCGCCGCGGACCGCGACGACACGGACTGCCCGGCACTCCTGGGATTCGCCAGCCGCATCTTCACCGATGCCATCGACGCGATGCGGTACAGCTGGGACGACGACGCCATGAAGTTCAGCTTCTTCCTCGATCCCGAGATCCCGTACGTGGTCGGCGCACACGCCGGACCATCGGTCGACCGCCTGTTGGCCGGAACCAGGTTGCGACGCACGGACATCGCGCACTGGGTCGTGCATTCCGGCGGCAAGAAGGTGATCGACTCGGTGCGCGTCAACCTCGGGCTCAGCCGGCACGACGTCCGCCACACCACTGGAGTGCTGCGCGACTACGGCAATCTGTCCAGCGGGTCGTTCCTGTTCTCCCTGCAACGCTTGCAGCGGGAGGACGTCGTCCGGCCGGGTGATCACGGGGTACTGATGACGATGGGGCCGGGCTCGACGATCGAGACCGCCTTGCTCCGCTGGTGACCAGGATGGACGAGAAATGAACCCAGGGGACGGCAGCACCATGCGAGTCGATCGCGAGCCGGGCGAACGCGATGTCGAGCACGAGCTTCGACTCGACATCGACGCCGGCCGCCCACTCGCCGAGCTCACCGTCTCGATCGACGGGGTGTGCCGGCGGGCCGAGGATGGGGCGACGGTTCTCGTGCTGTGCCTGGAGAACATGCCGCCGGGTGCCCGCGTCTGGCCCGGCCGGGTCAGCATCCAGGAGGTCAACCGGTGGGAGCGAGCGTTACGCCGCCTGGAACGCCTCAGTTCGGTGACGATCGCGGTGGCGCACGGCACGTGCGGCGGCCCGGCGCTGGACCTGTGGCTGGCCGCTGACTACCGGATCGGCTCCGCGGACCTGCGCATGATGCTGCCGGTCAACGACGGCCACTTCTGGCCCGGCATGGCGCTGCATCGACTGGTCAACGAGATCGGTGTCGCCCGGGCGCGCCGGCTCGTCCTGTGGGGGCACGAGATCACCGCCGAGCGGGCGGAGGCGCTCGGCTTGGTCGACGAGATCGCCGGCGAGCTCGAGGAGGCGGTGCGCGCCGCCGCGCTGCTACTCGGCCAGGAGGCCGGCGCGGACTACGCACTGCGCCGCCAACTCCTGCTCGAGGCCCCGGCTGCGAGCTACGAGGAGGCACTCGGCGCTCACCTCGCCGCATGCGACCGTGACCTGCGCCGGCAGCTGACGACCGCGGACGGAAACGATCGATGAACAGCACGCCGACGCTCGATGTGGACACCTGGTCGCAGAGCGCCCCCGAACTGGGCGGCACCGCCGGCGAGGACGCGAATCGGCTCGCCGGACATGTCACGGCCGGCGAGAACCTGTTGTCCACGCTGCCCGCCCGTCCTGACCGCGACCCTGGGCAGCAGCGGATCGCCGAGTGCGTGCTGGACTCCGTGCGGCGGCTGCGGGACCGGTTTCTCACCCGGCACGCCGAAGAGGTCTACGCCGTCCTTACGAATGGCCGCCGCGTCCACCTCCGGCTCGCCGACCTGGTGCGCGCCGCGGCGGAGAGGTTTCCCGGGCTGGTTCCGACGGCGGCACAGCTCGACGCCGAACGCGCTCACGTCCAGGCGGACAAGGACGGCCTGGAGATCGACCTGGGCGTGTTCTTCCGCGGCCTGCTCCGCGTGCCGTTGGCCGGCGCGCACCTCGCGGACGCGATGCTGCTGGCCACACCACGAGCCGTGGCGCTGCGCGAGCGGTACGACCGCACCGGCCGGGTCGAGCTGGCCACCGTGCTGCTCGAGCGGCACGACGGCACCGGCCACTTGACCGTCCAGAACGGACATTGCCTGAACGCCGAGGACGAAGCGCTGATCGCGGACATGGAGACGGCCGTCGATCTCGTCCTGCTGGACCCGCAGACGCGGGTCGGCGTGTTGCGCGGCGGCGTCATGACCCATCCGAAGTACCGCGGTCGACGGGTGTTCAGCGCCGGAATCAACCTCGACGCCCTGCGCGACGGCCGGATCCCCCTGGTCGACTTCCTGCTCGGCCGGGAACTCGGCTACCTCAGCAAGCTGGCGGGCGGGCTGCTCGATCCCGCCGCCTTTCCGCACACCAGACTGCAGAAGCCGTGGCTTGGCGTGGTCGACTCGTTCGCCATCGGCGGGGGCATGCAGCTGTTGCTTGTGCTCGACCGAATCATCGCCGCCGACGACGCGTACTTCAGCCTGCCGGCGGCCCAGGAGGGCATCGTGCCGGGCGTAGCCAACCTCCGCCTCGGCCGGCTGGTCGGCTCGCGGCTGGCCCGGCGCGTCATCCTGGGCGGACACACGATCCATGCCACCGATCCGGAGGCCGCACTGATCTGTGACCAGGTCGTGCCGGCCGACGAGCTCGACGCCACCGCGGCGGCCGCGGTGCGCGAACTGGACAGTCCGGCCGTGGTCGCCAACCGGCGGATGATCGCGCTGGCCGAGGAGCCACCGGACCGGTTCCGCTCGTACCTGGCGGAGTTCGCTCTGACGCAGGCGCTACGGCTGTACGGGGCGGACGTCATCGCGAAGGTCTCGCGGAGGAAGTCGTGACCCGGCCGGGTGGCGCGAATCGCGTCGCACCGCTCGACAGGGCTGAGCTGCACGGCTCGCTCGGCGATCCCGTGCTCACCTCGATCGCGTTCCTGAACGAGATCATGAGCCGGTTTCCGGACGCGATCTCGTTCGCGCCAGGCGCTCCGCATCTGCGCTTCCTGCGCGACCTCGATGTGCACCGGCACGTGGACCGCTACGTCGATCACCTGTGTGCCGAGCGCGGGCTGCCCCCGGGGCAGGCACGCCGGCTGCTCTACGAGTACGGCCCGAGTCGTGGCCTGATCACCGACCTCGTCTCGGAGGCCTTGCGCGACCAGGGAATCGACGTACCGCCGGAGGCCGTCGTCATCACGGTGGGTGCGCAGGAGGCCATGGTCCTCACACTGCGCGCGCTGTGCCGTTCCGCCGACGAGGCGCTCGCGGTGGTCACCCCGTGCTTCGTCGGGATTCTCGGCGCGGCGCGCCTGCTCGACATCGACGTCGTCGGGGTCGGGGAGAGCGGACACGGGCTCGACCTCGAGCAGCTGGCTGCCGCGTGCCGCGCCGCGCGGGCCGGCGGCCGCCGGATCCGCGCCGTCTACGTCGCCCCCGACTACGCGAATCCGTCCGGCACCCGGCTGGACCTGCCGACGCGCCTGCGACTGCTGGATCTCGCCGAGCAGGAGGACCTGTTCTTGCTGGAGGACAGCGCCTACTGGTTCACGGCGTTGCCGGAGGCGGAGATCCCGATGCTGAAGGCGCTGGACACCGCGGCCCGGGTGATCCACATCGGCACTTTCGCCAAGCTCTGCCTGCCCGGAGCGCGGGTGGGCTTCGCGGTGGCCGACCAGTTCGTGCGCACCAAGGATGGGCGGTACCGTCGGCTGGCCGACGACCTCGCCGACCTGAAGACCATGCTCACGGTGAACACCTCGCCGATCTGCCAGGCGATCGTCGGCGGGATGCTGCTGGAACACGGCGGCTCGATGGCCCGGCTCGGCCGGGAGAAGGCGGCGCTGTACCGGCGCAACCTCGCCAACCTGCTCTCCGCTTTGGAGAAGCAGGTGCCGCGGGACGGCGAGGTGAGCTGGAACCACCCGGAGGGCGGCTTCTTCGTCCGGATGCGGCTGCCGATCCCGGCCGACACGGCGCTGCTCGAGCTGTCCGCGTCGAAGTACCGGGTGTTGTGGACCCCGATGTCCCCGTTCCATCTCGACGCCGCCGGTGCGAACGAGCTGCGGCTGTCCTGCAGCTATCTCGACCCCGAGCAGATCGAAGAGGGCGTTGGCCGGCTGGCGGAATTCCTCCGGAACATCGCGACCTGAAAGGACGATCATGCCAGTGACCGCCGTGCCCGGCACGGATCAGAGCTACGAACGATTCGGGCTGATCGTGAACGGCCCCGCGCTGTTCAACGCCGTCGTCACCGGCCTCGAGCTGGACATCTTCGGGTACCTGTTCCGGCATCCCGACGCGGGCGCGGCGGCGCTTCAGAACTTCACCGGTTTGCCGCCCCACAAGCTGCGGGTTCTGTTGCACGCGTTGTGCTCGACCGAGCTGGTCGACAAGACCGACGACGGATACCGAAACTCGCCGGCCGCCGAGGAACTACTCGCGTCGGACGGTCCCGACAGTTGGCGCGCCATCCTCCTGGGCTGGAAGCACATCTACTACCCGGCGTTCTCGCACCTGACGTCCGCGCTGCGCGCCGGCACCAACACCGCGCTGTCGGCGTTCCCGGGTACCGAACCGACGCTCTACCAGCGCCTCGCACACGACCCGGAGTCCGAGGCGATCCTGCACGCCTCGATGGCCGCGTTCACCTTGCGGAGCATGTCCGGCCTGCTGGACAACCCGGAAGTCGCCACCGTCCGGCACCTGCTCGACGTCGGCGGCGGCGACGGCACCACGGCGACCCGTTTCGCCGCCCGGTATCCGGGCGCGACGGTCACGATCTTCGACATGCCGAGCGTGAGCGGGCTCGCGGAGCACAACATCCCGCCGGAGGTCGTCGGCCGGGTCCGGGTGCACCCGGGCGACCTGTTCGCCGACAGGTTTCCCGGCGATGTCGACGCGATCCTGTTCAGCCACGTGCTCGAGGTCTTCTCGGCCGAGCAGATCCAGACATTGCTGGCCAAGGCGTTCGACGCGTTGCCGGCGGGCGGCCGGGTGTTCGTCTACGGCTTCAACGCTTCGGACGACGAGCGCCGTGGGATCTACTCCGCCCGGCTGTCGCTGTACCTGAACGTGCTCGCCAGCGGCGAGGGCATGGCCTATCCGGCCAGCGACTACGAGAGCTGGATGCGGCGGGCGGGTTTCGCCGCCGTCACCTCCTTTGCCGATCTGCCCTACGAGCACGGCCTCCACGTCGGCACAAAGGCGTGAGGGCACCCCCATGTACGACGCCATCGTGGTCGGGGCCCGCTGTGCCGGCGCGTCCACCGCGCTGTTGCTGGCCCGCCGCGGGTACCGGGTTCTGTTGCTGGACAAGGCGACGTTCCCGGCGGACACGATGTCGACGTTGTACATCCATCAGCCGGGGGTGGCCCGGCTGGCGACGTGGGGCGTGCTCGACGCCGTGGTCGCCTCCGGATGTCCACGGCTGGACACCATCACCTACCAGGTGTGCGACGTCCGGCTCGCCGCATCGGCAGCCACTCTGGGCGAGATCGACTGCGGGTACGCACCACGCCGGAACGTTCTCGACCAAATCCTGGCCGACGCCGCGGTCGCCGCCGGCGCCGAGTTCGCAGACGGCTGCGTCGTCCGGGAGCTGCGCGAGCGCGACGGGAGGGTCACCGGCGTGGTGTTCGACTCTCCCACCGGCACCGGCAGCACCGCGGACGCTCGGCTTGTCGTGGGTGCGGACGGGATGAACTCGCGCGTCGCCGACCTGGCCGGTGCCGACCCCACCCTGACCGACCCGCGGCTGTCCTGCGTCTACTACACCATATGGTCCGCTGTAGACGTTGGGTTCGGTTTCTTCGAGCGACCGGGATCGTGGATCGCGGCCATCCCCACCAGCGGCGGTGCCACGGTCGTGGCCTCCTACTTCCCGCAGCAGCGGTTCGACCAGGTCCGCGTGGACGCGCTCGGTGCACACCTCGCCGCGGTCCGCGACACCGCGCCCGAACTGTACGAGCAGATCGCAGGCCACGAGCCGGCCGAACGCCTGCGGGGCACGGGAAACCAACGCAACTTCTTCCGGCGCGCGTACGGGCCGGGTTGGGTGCTGGCCGGTGACGCCGGGCACCACCGCGACACCATCACCGCGCACGGCATTACGAATGCCTTGGTACAGGCCGAGTTGCTGACCGACTCGATCGGCGACGACCTGGCCGACCCGGTGCGGCTGGATCGCGCGCTGGCCAATTTCGCCGACGCGCGGGACACGGTGCTGGCCGACGGCTACCGCGCCACGCTGGAGCTGGCCCAGCTGCGAGTGCCGGCATCACGCCTGCGCATGCTGCAGGCGATCGCGGAGGTCCCCGAGCTCACCGCGCGGTACTTCGCGATGGTCGCGGGCATCGTGCCCATCGAGAGCGTCCTGACCACCGAGCTGCTCGAGCTCATCACTTGAGGAGAGGAGGATTGGCGATGGATGCCGTGACGGTGGCTGGCATCGGGTTCGGCCCGTCCAACCTCGCGCTGGCCGTCGCGCTGGCCGAGGCGGTGAACACGCCCGCGGACCTGGACTGGGCGTTCTTCGAGCGGCAGCAAAGGTTCGGCTGGCACCGTGGCATGCTGATCGACGGCGCCACGATGCAGGTGTCGTTCCTGAAGGACCTCGTGTCGATGCGCAACCCCACCAGCCGGTACAGCTTCGTGTCCTACCTGCACGCGCACGGCAGGTTGACCGAGTTCATCAACAGCAAGACGACGTTTCCGTCCCGGGTGGAGTTCCACGACTACCTCGAGTGGGCGGCGCGCGACTTCACCGGGCAGGTCAGCTACGACACGCAGGTCGTCGACGTGCGGCCGGTATCCGAGGGCGGCCGGATCGCCTGTGTCGACGTGGTGGCCAGAGTGAAGTCGACCGGGGAGACGGTCGTGCGCCGGGCACGCAACATCGTGGTCGGCACCGGTCTGGTGTCGCGCCTGCCGGAAGGTGTCACGCTGTCCGACCGGGTGCGGCATTCCTGCAGCCTGCTCAACCACGGCACCGATCTGGCGGACAGCGACCCGCGCCGGCTCGTGGTCGTCGGCGCCGGGCAGAGCGCCGCCGAGGTCGCCGAGTACCTGCACCGGGTCTGCCCACGGGCGGAGATCTGCATCGTGCTGTCCCGGTTCGGCTACAGCGTCGCCGACGACAATCCGTTTGCCAACGCCATCTTCGCGCCGGAGACGGTCGGGCTGTTCCATACCGCGCGGGACGGCGTCAAGCAGATGCTGCTGAACTACCACGCCAACAGCAACTACTCGGTGGTCGACCTGGAGCTGACCGAGGAGCTGTACCGCAGGTACTACCAGGAGCTCGTCACCGGGAAGCCGCGGCTGCGGGTCATGAACACCTCGCGGGTGCGCGAGGTCACCGAGGTCGCCGACGGCGTACACCTGGACGTCGAGTTCCTGCCCACCGGCGAGGTCCGGCCGCTGCTCGCGGACGCGGTCGTGTTCGCCACCGGCTACCGCCCGTCCAACCCCCTGTCACTGCTGGGCGGTATCGCCGCGGAATGCAAACGCGACGCGGCCGACCGGCTGCTGCTCGACCGCGACCACCGGGTGGTCACCTCCGAAGCGCTGACCGCAGGGATCTTCGTGCACGGACCCGCGGCCGAGCCGTCCCACGGTCTCTCGTCTGGCCTGCTGTCCACAACGGCGGTGCGCGCCGGCGAGATCGCCGACTCGATCCTCGGCGGGAACCGACGCCGGACCTGACGACAAAGGACATGTGATGACGCTGCGCCTGAACAGCTACGACGAGTGGTCCCCACTGCGTGAGGTGATCCTGGGCTCCGCGACCAACTACATCTCCCACGAGCGCGAGCTGTCTTGGGACCTGTTCTTTCACGACCACATCACCCGGTTCTACTACCCGCGTGTGTCCACACCGGACTCGTCGACGCGGAGCGTGGAGCAGGCACCTATCAAGCAGCGCTACATCGAGGAGCTGGTCGAAGATCTGGACGGCATGGCGAAGGCGCTGGAGTCGTTGGGCGTCGCCGTGCACCGGCCCCTCGAGCTGGACACGTCCACCGCGGAGATCAGCACGCTGGCGTGGTCAGCAGCGGTCGTCCCGCCGCTGAACGTGCGGGACAACACACTCGTTCTCGGCGACGAGATCATCGAGACACCACCGATGATCCGGTCCCGGTACTTCGAGACCCAGTTCCTCACGCCGATCTTCGCGGACTACTTCCGCCGCGGCGCCCGCTGGACAGTGATGCCCCGGCCGTTGATGACCGACGCCTCGTTCGACCCCTCTTACGCGAACTCGTCGCAGGGCGGCCCGACCGAGCCGGTGAAGTACCCGACGCCGTCGCCGTACGACGTCGGGTTCGAGATGATGATCGATGGCGCGCAGTGCCTGCGGCTCGGCGAGGACCTCATCGTCAACGTGTCCACCGAGAACCACAAGCTGGGTTGCGACTGGCTGGAGAACCATCTGGCCGGCCGGTTCCGCATCCACCGAGTGCACCGACTGAGCGACAGCCATATCGACAGCATGGTCCTCGCGCTGCGCCCGGGAACGCTGCTGGTTCGCTCGCCCGCCGTCGCCGATTATCTCCCCGAGGCGCTGCGAAAGTGGGACCTGATCGTGCCGCCACCCCCGAAGTCGAACAACTTTCCCACGTACGACACCGACGACTTGGTGCTCACCAGTCCCTTCATCGATCTCAACGTGCTGTCCGTCTCGCCGGACACCGTACTGGTCAATGACGCGTGTCCCGAGCTGATGAACTGCCTGGAGCGGCACGGCTTCACGGTCGTCCCGGTCCGCCATCGCCATCGCCGCATCTTCGGCGGCGGCTTCCATTGCTTCACCCTCGACACCGTCCGCGAGGGCGGCCCGGAGAACTATCTGTCCTAACCACGCGACCGGGACCCGGTGCCTTCGCGGCGGGTCCCGGTCGATCCGAATCATGCGGTGTCGTGCTCGCCCTGCTGCTCGAGCTCCACAGCCAGCCGTGTCCAGATCTCCACGCAGTTCCTGGCCAGCGCGGCCAGGTTCCCCCGGCAGTGAGTGGGGATCGACCGGACGAAGTCGGCTTGGTCGGCGTCGACCGCGTGCACGCCGAGCCACTGCAGCAGCGCTCGCCCGGTGCCGGTGAAACGCAGCGACGGATCCTGGCGCAGGCGCTGCAGGACCAGGCCCGTGTCAGGGGGCGGCGGCTCCGGCGTCGGCCGCCGGATGGGCGCCGACTCGGGTCTCACTCCCCTGGCCGGCATGGAGTCCGGCACCGGGTCGGCGCCCCGCCGGATCCGCTCCCGCACGTCGCGTGCGGTGCCGACGGAGACGCCGGCCGCCTTGGCGATCTCGCGCAGGGAGGCGTCCGGGCGTTCGGCGATGACCTGGCCGGCCTTGCGACGTCCATCGGCGGTGCTCAGCGGACGCAGCCGGCCGTCCCGCCCGAGCCGGAACGTGACCTGCTCCGACGTCGGCGTCAGCCGCAGCCGGATCGCCGCGACCGTCGGCGCGCTCAGACCCGTGAGCTCGGCCAGGGCCCGGTCCGACCAGTGCAGGTGGAACCGGACGATGCGGGCGACGGCCGCCTCCCGGTCGGCTCGTGACAGCGGCAACCCGTGAGTGATGTTCGCGCTGACCGCGCGGATGAACGCCTCCATCTCGTTGCCGTCGAAGAACTCCACGGTGATCTCCCGGTCGCCGCGCAGCCGGGCCGCTCGCCACCGGTGCATGCCGTCGATCACCCGCATTGTCGGACGGTGCACCAAAATCGGCGGCAGTTCGGCCTGTGTCTCGGCGAGCAGCCGTATGCGTTCCTCGTCCTCCCCGGTCAAGCGCGGTGAGTCGGCCGCTAGCAACGAGTCGACGGGCACGATGGCGATCAGGTTTTCAGGTGCGGCATGGTCCCTACGGCCGATGGCCGTGTCGTAATCCATGTGCTAGTCCCCAACGATGGCTATCAGCGATCATCCGGCCCTACGACCGCGCCCCGATTTCACGACAGGTAAGTGGAATGCCCAACGGGCACGCCCAGCTCCCTTCGATTCAATTCCGCGAAGTGGCCGGATGAGCCGGGATCACGACCAGGATCGCGTCGACTGCGATTTCCACCAGACCCCACGCTAATGCCGATTTCTCTCCGCCCACTCTCCGCCCACTCTTCGCCCGCTCTGCGCTCAGTCCGACCCGCTCTCTCGCAGCAACCGGCGGGGGTCGTCAGAGTAGATCGTCAGGCGCTCGCCCATCAGCTCAGCCGCTTCCCGCCACGCCGCATTTGCCGCGTCCGGGTCACCCTCGGCGAGGTACAACCGCCCGCAAGTGACCAGCGCGCGCCCGCGCATCATCGGCACGTCGAGCTGATCCCACAGCGCCAGAGCGCTGTCGACCGCGGCCCGCGCCCCGCCGAGGTCGCGGCGGGCGACATGCAGCTCGCCGAAGTTGCGCCGGGTCATCGCCTCGCCGTACCGGTCCCCGATCCGCTCGAAGATCGACAAGGCGGAGCCCAGGTTGTCCGCCGCGGAGTCGAGATCGCCGGTCAGGACGTCGGTCTCACCCAGGAACGAGTGCGCGTACGCCTCGCTCGCGTCCGCGTGCGCCGCCCGCGCCACCGCCAGGCCGTCGAGCAGCACGCTGCGCGCCTCGTCCGCCCGGCCCTGAGCGAGCAGCACCGAGCCGATGCCGCACAACAGAAGTGACTCGTTGAACTGGTCACCAAGCGCCTGCACGTGCGCCAGCGCCTGTCGGTAGCAAGTCAGCGCTCGGTGTGGATCTCCCTGTTCCTTGTGCAGGGCGCCGAGGCTGTACAAGGTGTCCCCCATGCCGACCCGGTCGCCGGTCCGCTCGAACACCACGAGCGCCCGCTCGAACCGCCGGGCCGCCGCGTCAGTGTCGCCGCGCATCCGCTCCAGCGTCCCAATAGCTCGCTCGACATGAGCCTCCGGCCGGGCCTCGCCCAGATCGGCGAATAGCTCGCGGGCCCGGTGCAGGCATTTCAGCGCCTCGCTGTACCGGTCCGCGTCCAGCAGCACCTCGCCGAGGCCGCGAAGCAGGTACGCCTCGCCCCGCCGGTTCCTCGCCGCCGTGACCGCCGCCAGTGCGCGCCGTAGCACCGATTGCCACACGTCGAAGCTGGAGTCGAACTCGAGGAAGCGGCCGACGCACCCGACGAGGTCCCAGGCATGCTCGGCGAGGCCGTACGCGCACGCTGTCTCCACCGCGGACAGCAAAGCCAGCTTCTCGGCCTCGAACCAGCCCACCGCGTCCGTCGTGGTCGCCTCGGTCGCGCTCGAGTCCACCGGCCACCGCCGGCCGTCCCCGCGACCGATCCGCGGCAACCCGCCGGGCAGCCGGGCCTCGGCGCGCTCGGCCAGGTACAGCCAGCCGCCGACCAGCCGCTCCACAGCCGCCTCGTCGGCATCCTCCTCTTCGTAACGTTCCCGGGCGAAGAGCCGGACGAGGGTGTGCATGCCGTACCGGGCGACTGGACCGCCCGTGGCGCGGGCATCGACGAGGCGCATCTCCACGAGTTCTTCGATCACCCCTTCGGCCTCCGGCTCGGCCGTGTCGAGCAGCGCCGCGGCGACCCATGCCGGCACGTCGGAGCCGGTCAGCGCGCCCAGCCGCCGGAACAGCGCACGGTGCCGGCCGTCCAGCGCTTGGTAGCTGAGCGCGATGCTGCTGCGCACTCCGCGATCGCCGATCGAGAGCGCGTCCAGGCGACGGCGCTCGTCGCCGAGCCGGTCGGCCATATGGCGAAGCGGCCAGTGCGGGCGCAGCGACAGCCAGGCGCCGACCAGCCTGATGGCGAGCGGAAGGTGTCCGCACAGCTGGGAGATCTCGCGAGCGGCGACCCGGTCCACGGCAACTCTGTCCGTGCCGACGATGCCGGCCAGGAGGTCAACCGCCTCCTGGAGCGAGAAACCCGGGAGCTCGTAGTGCGTCACGTTGTCCAGGGCGAGCAGCGGGCGCCGGCCGGTGATGAGGACCGCGCTGCCCGGTGCGCCGGGCAACAGCGGCCGAACCTGCTCCTCGGACTGGGCGTTGTCCAGCACCAACAGCACGCGCCGGTCGGCGAGGAGCGAGCGGAGCAACGCGGCGCGCTCCTCGAGGTCGTCACACAACGCGACCCCGGGGCCGGCGAACCAGCGGACCACCCGGTTCAGCGCCTCGTCCGGCGACAACGGCCGGTGCGCCAGTCCCTGCAGATCGAGATAGAACCGGCCGTCGGGAAAGACGTCGTGCAGGAGGTTCGCGGCCCGGATCGCCAGCGCGGTCTTGCCGACGCCGGGCGCGCCGGATAGGTCCACGATCGGTGCGACGGGCGCCGTGCCGGACAGCACGGCGCGGACCTGTGTGAGCATCGCCGAACGGCCGGTGAAGTCCGCGATGTCCGCGGGAAGCCGTTCGGGACCGCCGAAGGGGCCCTGCGGCGCGGACTCCTCGACCGCCTCGCCGGCCGGTCGTGCGGCGAGCACCTCCCGGTGCACGTTCTGCAGCTGCTCGCCGGGTTGCAGGGCGAACTCGCTGGACAGCAGCCGGTAGGCCTCCTGGTAGGTGGCCAACGCCTCGGCCTGCCGGCCCGAACGGTGTAGCGCCAGCATGAGCTGCCCACGAATCCGTTCGCGCAGCGGATGCTCGCGGACCAGCTTCGTCAGTTCCGGAGTCAGGTCCCGGTGCCGCCCGAGCGCGAGGTCGGCCTCGATGCGGTCCTCGAGCGCGCACAGCCGCTGCTCCTCGAGCCGCGTCGCCTCGGCTTGGGCAAAGGCACCGGGGACGTCGTCGAAGGCCCTGCCACGCCACAGGTCCAAGCCACGCCGCAGACGACTCGCCGCCTCCTCGTACCGCTCGGCCCGCAGATCCTCCTGCCCCTGCCTGGCCGCTTCCTGGAACGCGGTCAAGTCGAGGCCGGCCGGATCGAGGGTGAGCATGTATCCAACCGGGCGGGTGACCAGCTCGAGGTCGTTCCGCCGCGCGCCGGGTGCCATGCCGGTGATCAGCTTCCGCAGCCGCCACACGCTGGTCTGGATCTGCCCTATCGCGCTGTCGGGAGGATCGTTGTCCCACAAGGCTTCCACGATGGTGTCGACCGGTACGACCTGGTTGCAGCTGAGCGCCAGCAAGGCGAACAGGGCGCGCTGTCTGGGACCACCCGGCGACATCGTCTGGGTGCCGACCCTGATCTCCAGAGAACCGAGCACCCGTACCGCCACATCGGTCATGAGTGCATCCTCCACCCGTGGGGAGCTACGCAGTGTGTCGTTCAACGCAGACCCAGTTGAAGCGCAGACCTGGAGCGAGGTGAACACATTCGGAACGGCGTCCACCAGCCGCCGTCGGACCGCGCCCACGAGATCGGCGAACGCTACGGGTTCCATCCCCGCCAACTTCACCAGGCTCCGCAGGGCGCCCAGGTCGACCGGTGCCGCCCCGGGTGTTCCTCACCGGCCGCGGCCGGTGAGAAACCGATCGTCACCGCCGACCTGTGGCAGGACCCACGCTGGCCGCACCTGGGCACCGGACGCCGTCCGCGCACAGCTACCTGCAGAGCATCACGCCGCGATCTCCCGCCCGCTCGGCGTGGCAGCGGTACCCGCCATATGGGACGAGCTGGGCGTCATGGTGCTGTCCGTATACCTGGACCACCCGGCCGATCAGCGCACACTGCCGTCCTGGCCCGCCACGAACGGCTGGTGACCAGCGCGATCACCATCGCCGACGTCGCTACTCGCAGCGCGACCGAAGCCGGCCGGATGGCTGGACGCGCTGGCCCCCAGCGCGGTCATCGAGCAGGCCAGGGGCGCGACCATGGCCCTGCAGCACCGCGACGCGGACCAGGCATGGGCAGTGCTGCGACGCGCGAGCCAGTGATTCAACATCAAATCAGGGACGTGGCCTCGCGCTGGTCGAACACATCGACAGCCACACGCAAGCACCGCCACCGGACGACAGCCGCCGGAGGAACCTGGAATGCCGCCGCTGTTCGTGTTCCGTCCCTGTTGCCACAAGGCAGCGGCCCATCCAGCCAGTCAAGGATGTGGCCACGTCGCGGTCGTCCACCAGAGACAACCTTCGAACCTTCGTGGGGAGAACAAGCGACCTTCCACCTGAAACCATTCACGTTCGTCTAGTGCTACGTCGTTCCAGACGCGGCCACAGCGATCCATATGGATCCGGCCAGGAGCTGGCACCGGCCCCAACCGCCAGCGAGCATTCCGGGACAGTGCCGGCGCCGCCCAACCGACACCTGAACGGGGCAGGATCATCGAGTCGCGTCGGGCCGTCGCGGGTCACCTGCTCGGCACTTGCGGTGGCGAGCCGACATCCCGAGGTGCATAGTTCGGTGATCCGAACCATCCGTTGAGGAGGGTCGCGATGGACGATCGTCTGGTCGTCGTGTTGGGCGCCACGGGACGGCAAGGCGGTGCGGTCGCACGGCACCTGCTCGCGGGAGGCTGGCGGGTGCGCGCGGTGACCAGGACACCCGATTCCCCCGCCGCACAGACGCTCGCCGGGGCAGGTGCCGACGTGGTACGGGCAGACATGGCCGACCCGGCCGATCTGCGGATCGCGCTCGCCGGCGCCTACGGCGTGTTCAGCGTGCAGAACCCGATGATCAGCGGGCTGACCGGCGAGGTCACGCAGGGCGTGAACGTGGGCACAGCTGCCGCGGAAGTCGGGGCACGGCATGTCGTGTACGGCTCGGCCGGGGTCGGCCGGCCGGGAACGGGAGTCGGCTCGTGGGACTCGAAAATGGCCGTGCAGGCTCACCTCGAGTCCCTCCAACTGCCGTTGACCGTCCTGCGGCCCATGGCGTTCATGGAGCTGATGAGTGACAGGAGGTTCTACCCCTCGGTGGCCGTGTGGCATGTGATGCCGAAGTTGATGGGCGGTGACCGGCCCGTGCCATGGCTCTGCCTCGACGACTTCGGCGCGGTCGTGGCGCGGGTGCTGGCCGAACCCGACCGGTTCGTGGGCGCGGACCTGTCCCTGGCATCCGATGTGCGGTCGATCGACGAGTGCAGGGTGCTGTGGCGCGAGACCTTCAGCCGCGATCCGCGCCGCTTCCCGATGCCGGTGTGGCTGTTCGAGAAGTTCGTCGGCACGGACCTCACGACCATGTGGCGGTGGCTGCACACCAACGCGACCGATGTGGACACCGCCGTGACGAAGGCTCTCGCGACCGACGCACGAACCGTACGTCAGTGGCTGCTGGAACAACGGGCGACATAGCAGTCAGGTCCTCGTTGAACATCACGTCGATTGCCGCGCGTCGCCACCCTGTACCTCGACGACCACACCGCCTGGCTCAGACCCCGACGAACTGACGAGTGCGGCCACTAGCCGATCTTGACCACGTCCAGGGCGTTCTGCAGGTCGGGCATCACGGTGCCGAGGGCAAGACCGGCGGCCGTCGCGACGATGGTCCACACCGGCAGAAAGTGGTCCAGGAACGACAGACGATGCGGGGTCTTGTCCGTAGGTTGCACCTGCTAGCCAAACTCAACAGCACAATCGATCACTGGCTTGACAGCGTCCGCCTTTACCGCCTCCGCACCCGCGCGCTCGACGACGTGGAGGATCTCGGAAGGTACGTGACGCAGAGCCACGCGGGCCCCTTGTGATCTGAGGGCAACGAGGGAACGCATACTGCCGACGAGTCACCTTCAGCACCAACCCTCGAATAGTAGATGAGGCGGCGGCTTACAACCGTGCCGCCGCAATGGATTGCCAACAAATTGCGATCCTCGCCAGCCGCGTGGGGCTGGCGCGGCCCCCGGTTGCGACCGCGAGCTTGGCGCTCTCCTCGGTGGCATGGTGGGCGCCTCCCTCACCCCGGTCCGTCCGCGTCGTCGGAATTTGGTGGCTCCGGGCGACTCGCCGTGTCATCTTCCAGGCGCCACACCAGTTGGGAGGGGTCGTCGTTGCCGCGCTGGTATAGCTGCTGCATCAGCGCGGCCCACCGGGTCCGTTCGGCCTCGAGTGACGGTGGGAGCACGAGGCCGAACTGCGTCATCAGTGTCCGGCGGTGAAGGTCGAAGCAGGCGCGGACGACATCGCCGAAGGCGATGGCCGCGCTGACCGCGGCGTGATAGGCGATCGCCGCGATCACGAGCGCCGCCGCCGATGCGATCACCCATACGAGCCACGAAGCGTCCGCAGCCGCGCGTACGACCAGCGCCACAGGAGGGAACGCCAATGCAAGGCTGGCCAGCAGGACCATGCGGTCGAGGCCCGACCGGTAGTCATCGACGATGGTGCGGGTGTCGGATGGGAGCACGAGGTAGAGCCGAGGCCAGAAGAAGACGGCGTCCATGCCGTACCGCTCGTCGTCACCGGGATAGTCCTCGGCTGCCCGAAGCGCATTCCCGAGCCGCGTCGGCCGTACGTCGTCCTTGTTGACCGGGAAGCCGTAGAACCGGCGCATGTAGTCAACGTCCTGGTCGAGGTCGAGTCCGTCCCAGCGCCTGCGGTGCCGGGCAATCCGCCAAGACGCCAGCCGAGTGCCGCGTCCGCCGGGCCAGTACCCCTCCCAGAGCCGGGTCAGCGTGACGACCTGGCCCGAGAAGATGAACGCGAATAGGAAAAGACCGGCAATCGCCGCGCCGACGAGCAACACCTGCTCTAACCCGGAATGCCCTGCCCACCATTCGACCCAGCCCGCCCAGGCCGAGCCCTGCGCGGCGACGAGGACCAACCCGCCCCAGAAGGCAAGCACGGGGAGCAGAAGGTTGAGCACGAAACGCTTGTCGAGGAAGCCGGTGGCCTTGTCGAAGACGGAGCCGAACATCGATCACCACACGAACTTGTGCGCCGCGAGCCCCGCCTGTGCCGGGCATTGCGGCATCGGCGACGGCTTCTCGGGGACGACCAGGATTCTGGTGCACGAACCGCAGTGGTCGGTGTAGCGGCAGCGCCTCGTGATGTTCTTCTTGCGGATCCGGCCGGGCAGTTGGATGTCACCGGGCAGCGCGTCACCCCCCGAGCGCGTGCCACCGCGCAATGCGGCGTCGACCAGGTCATCGCCCGACCACACGCCGACCACGGCCGCGCCACTGGTGACCACGACGGCCGTGGCTCTCGTGACGTGCTGAAGCGCGACCGAGGTGATGGCCGTCCCGACGGGCACGGCCGCGTCGGTGACGACGACGTCCTCGGCCACCACGCCGTCCGGGCTGATCACCTCGGCAGGCCATCCGTCCTCCTCGACGACGACGAGCCAGTTCTCCCCATCCGGTCTGAAGAGCCCCGGGGGCACCGTCATGGCGCGCTCGAGCTCACGATCACCGACGTTCTCGGTCATGCTGGATCCCCTGTCCGGCCGTTCGGCTCGATGGCGCCGATCACAACATAGGGCGCCCAGGTGACCGGATCGGCGTAGAAACGCTGACCCGCCGCGGCCCTTGCGAGCGGGGCGAGGTGCGGTCCGGCCTCGTCAAGATCTGGATGGTTCCGCAGGTGAGCGAGCAAGCCGGCGCCGTCGAGGTCGCGCAGCCACAGCTGGGCATGGCGCAGCGCCTCGTCCGGCGCCAGGCTGTCCCGAACCAGCAGTTCGTAGAAACGACTGGTCAAGAGCGCGCCCGGGAGATCCTCACTGGGCCACATCGTGCCGACGAAGCAGGGGACGCCCGCGACCAGGAAACCCGCGGCAAGGCCGACGAACTCGTCGGGCGCCCGCATCGTGTCGACCACCGCGGTCTGGCAAGCCGACGCGACGACGAGCCGCGCCTCCCGCAAGATGTCCGGGCGATCCGCAGTGAGCAGTTCGAGCAACGACAGCCTGCGACCGCCGCCAAGCACGACATGCGACTCCAACGGCTGGTCGGCGATCGAGCGACCGTGGCAAGCGAAGTGGATATGTGTCGCGCCGACCAGCTGGTCGATCACCTCACCCTCGCCGCCCTCGATGCGCCGGCCGCCGATCCAGCGCAGCATCTCGGTCGCTTCGTATTCGATGTAGGTGAGGTTCGACGTGGCGTCCACGACGGCGACACCCGACTGCCCCGAGCCGCGGCGGTCGCGTAAAGACCACTGCGCCTCGCGCAGGATCGCGGCCGACGGTGCATAGCTGACGGCAACGTCGTCGAGCAGACACCGGCCGTCGCCGTCGATGGGCGCGGCGTGTAGCGGGATCGCCGAGAACAGGCCCACCGGGACGAGCGTGACGGAACGGTCCCCCGCGGCGCGCACGGCATCGGCGATGGGCCGCATGACCTGCTGCCCGATCACGGCAAGACATGCGCCGAGCTCCGCACGCAGTTGGCGGCCGCCCTGGCCCTGGGCTCGGATCAGCCCCGGCCGCTGCTCGTCGCCATAGACGAACCGTCGAAGCACCTCGTCGCCGACCTCGGCGATCGGGAGGCTCGCTACCTGCTCACCGCGCACGAGGAGCGCGGTGCTGTCGGTGTTGGTGCTGTACAGGTAGACCAGTAAGCGGCCGTCGTACTGCCCGAGTGGTGGCGCGGGTGGCTCCGGTAGCCGGGCACGCGCGCTCTCGAACGCGGCGCTCGCCGCGCGCAGCTCGTCGCGGACCGCCTGTTCGGCGCGGCGTTGGTAGACGCCGCCGGTTTCGGTGGAGTCGGCGACCGTGAGTCTCGTGGACGCGGCCTCTGCGCTCGCCAGCCGCCGAACTGCGGCGATATACGCCTGGTACTCGTCGGGGTGCGACGCGGCGGCGGGCGCGACCCGATCGGGATCGCGCGCGAGCGCGTCGGACAGCATCCGGGTCCGACCCTTCTCCAGCGCCTCGACCGCCTCTGCCGGCCGACCGTCCATCACGAAGCAGTGCGCGAGGGCCTGGGAGATCCAGCCGTTGGCGCCGAGCGTTCGTTCCCGGCTTCGCCGGAGGAGGCTCGTGGCATAGCTGCGATCAGCTCCCGCGAGCGCCTCCTGGAAGGCGGTCGCGGCCTCGCGCCACCGGCCGTCCTCAGCGAGGACCGTGCCCAGCCGGGAAGCGACGAGAATGAGACGCTCCGCGGGGGCGCCGGCCCGCACGGCCGCCAGCGCTTCACGGAGCACCCCCACGGCTTCGGATCGCTGTCCGGCCCTGCTCAGGACGTCGCCGAGGGCTGTCGCTGTCTCCGCCCACCGCAGAGGACTGTCGTGGACGGGCCGCGCGTCCAGCGCCCCGCGATAGCAGGCCGCGGCGGCCGCGAGGCGATCGTCTGCATCGTCACCAACCGCTGTACGCGAATACAAGTTGCCGAGGTTGTGCTGGATCGACGCCCACTCATGCGGAAACGCCGCACGCGTCAGCACTTCGGCGGCGTCCCGGTAGCTCGCTGTGGAGGCTGCCGGCGGCTCGTGCCCAGCGAGCAGGTTGGTGATGCGGGCCCACTCCACCGGCCGCTCCGTTCGGGGGATCAGCTCAGCGGCATCGCGCAGTAGCGACCGCACCTTCTGCTCCTCGGCCGACGTCGCCTCGTAGGCGATCGCCAGCCTCGCTGTCGTCAGCGCCCACTCCACGGGGTAGGCCTCTCGGGTCCACACCCGTCGAGCGCTGTCGAACGCGGTGATCGCTTGCTCGACGTTCTCGTCACGGTCGCCTTCAACGCGGTCGAGCAGCGCGGTTCCCAGGTTGTTCTGCGTCGCCGCCCACGCGGTCCAGAACTCCCCTTGCTCCGTCCGATGCAATGTCTGGCGCATCAGCGGGATCGCTGCCTCGACGTCCCCGGAGTGCCGGAGGGCGATCGACAGGTTCACCGCCGCGCTCACCCACTGCGGCCCATGATCGTCGAGGTTCGCCTCCAGCGCCTCGCGGAGCACGCCGACGGCACGGTCCCAGTCACTCGGCCGCCCGGTCCGCTCAGCTATGAGGCTCAACGCCATGCCCAGGTTGCTCAACGCCACGCGCACGAGCTCGGTCTCGCCGCCCTCCCTCGCCTGCCTGAGGATCGTGGCGAGACGGTCAGCGGCGTCGCGGCAGGCCGCGTCGTCGCCGCCTCGTTCGGCCCGGCGGAGCGCGCCCGAAGCGCGGGCGAACAAGAGGCGCAGGCGCGGTCGCGGCGCGAGATCCGAGGGCGGATGATCGAGGGCGGTGTCGAGGATCTGGATCGACTCGTCGAGGTAGCGGGGGTCGCTGCCCGGGTAGTCCTGCTGGAGGAGGTTGGCCAGCGCGAGCAGGGTCTCCGCCCATGCGTCCGGATCGGCGTCGGGCGTGCGGACGAGGAGCACCTGCTCAAACGCCGCCCTGGCGGCGTTCAGGGCGGCCACATCACCCGGATCGGCCAGCCGCGCGGCGACGATGGCGCCGTTGTGCCGAGCGGAGGCCCAAGTATGCGGAGCCGCCGTGCGCAGGCGCTCCAGTCGCCGCAGCAGGCGCTGCGCCTCTATGTTGTCGTTCCGGTCCCGCGGCGCCTTGAGCAGTTCCTCGGCGAGCTTCAACGTCAGCAGGTCGCGGAGGCCGATCAGCTCCCCGTGCTCGTACTCCAGCATGTACTCGGCCTCGGCAGGAGCGATTTCGGCCAGCGCGTGCTCCAGCAGCCGACGGAAGTCCTGCCCGATCACCCGGGCACCGCCGACTGGGTGCCCGGCGAGCGCGACCAGCGCGGCCCCGACAGCCGGCGTCAAGGTGGCCTCGTCCGCCGGCTCATCCGCCACACGGCCGCGAACGCGCGGCGGTTCCTGAGACGACGCGAGGGCGTCCAGCCCGTGCGACCGCACCTGTTCCAACAGATCGCGCCGGGCTCTGGCGACCGCGGCCATCTGCGGCTCGCCCTCCTGTTCTGCGGCCTCTGCTATGTGGCTCAGCAGGTCGTCAATTCGTTGGTCGAGGAGAATCGAGCGGGCCGAGAGGATGTCACGGATCTCCGGCAAGCCGCCGGCCTGCAGCAGCATCAACAGAGGCTGTTGCGACGCCTGCTTGAATCGTTCGTGAACGTAGCCCTGCAGCCAGTCTGCATATCGTTGCAGCTCGCGTGACAGACCGGCGAATCGACCTTCTTCGAGGGCGTCGGCGTCGGCGGACACGTCCCGCATAGCCATTACCGCGAGGAGCTCGTACGGCACGATGAGCGCGTCGCCACCCACTGGCTGCCCGCGATCCCGGTTGAGGATCATTGCGGAGACCTGCGCCTGGCTCTGCACCTGCTGAGTATCGGCCGGCGTCGTCGAGGCGAAGAGAATCTCGGGCCGTTTGTCGGGCCGGCGCAGGAGCAGGCTCAGCGATGCTCGTACGCCCGCCTCGCGGCCGCATTTCGGACAGCGGGGCGGGGTGAGCGCCCCTTCTGCCACCCGGCGCAGGAGGTCGGGCCGCTCCCCGCCATCCACTACCAGCCATACGGGCAGTTGCCCTTCATGACCCGAAGGACAATGGTATGCGAAAAACTGACTGTAGCTCCCCACGATCCAATTTTGATGGATACTTCGCACGCACGCAAGAATGGAGAAGGCAAGTCCCGCCTACGAACATAATGGTGTGTGATCCGCTCGTCCGCGCTTGCCGCTGCGTCCAGCCTTTAGTCCGGTACCCGCCGCACCGCGGGCAGCCGGTCCACTTCCGACATTTCCCGGCGCGCGACTTCCCTAGCCTTACAACCAGATCAGGCCGTGCTGCCCGTAGCGGCGCGACAGCCTGACCCCACCAAGATCAATTATCGGGTCAACCTACTGAGACGAGCCACTAGGCGCGGTCACCCACACGGCGGCCAGCCCGGTGGGCGGGCGCAGCGTTTGCGCCGCTGCCGACGCGGCAAAATATCCCACCCAACGCCGCCACGGCGACGATCATGAACAGAACTCTGCGTATGAGGCTTCCCGACGTTGTCGATCATGCCGCCGTCCATGACCGTTCCAGTTCTCAGAACTTCGTCGACATAGCTTTGAAGCCAATGCTGACACAGAGGGCTACACATGCGAATCAACGGTTCAGGTGCGGTGCTCGTCGATCCACCGGCGAATCGTGCCGTCATTGAGCACTCTTCGCGAGAACTCCTCACAAGCTGCCGGCTCATTCAGGTGTACCGATTCTCCATTTCCTTTTCCCCGATCACTATAGTAAATGTGCCATCCGTCTGCCTCCTGCACGAGGCAGTACGTCTCGTTCGCATCCCTGCCAACACTATATGCCGATTTCGGAACCCCCGCGTTGCCGTAATTCAAACAGCAATTCCTCGGTGATCATCAGCGAACCCTTCTCAGGTAACCGGATCTCAGCAGATCTTGGACTGATGCTGGCAGGTAGTACTGCGTCCCCATTCCCGGTTCGCCGAACCATGGCTCAGCCGGTCCGTGCTGGACCACAATGCGGTTGGTGACCTCGAATACACTGTATGGCTTTTCATTCGTACCAGGTGCAAGCGCGCTTGCCAATGGAAGTTCCGTTCTGGGGTACGAAACGCCCGCCATCGAAGCCAAACCGATCAACGAGAGTACCTGGTTTGAGTACCGTGACGCCCGGATTACCGTGTGGGCCAAGTTCACCTTGAAACAGTCCCCGCTACATGTAGCCCCACGAGCGTCACTCGGAAATGCCCTGATGGTGGCGCTCGGCCAGTTTCTTGAAGTTCAGCAACTGCCGTCGAGCCATGATCAGATCGCCCACGGATAGCCCGAGGGCCGCCCAGCGGCTGGTTTGGATGACGACCTTGAGCAGCAGGCGCGTGGTGTCACGATCCTGGGGCTCGAGGACGTAGGACATGAAGGCACCCATGATGGTGCCCGTCAGCTGTTTCCCTGGGGCGACCGAGACGATCCGGCCCAGCTCACGCCCGCCAGCGGTCGTGAATCTGTCTCCGACACGAGGCTCGGGCAGGCATACCAGCTCGCGAGGAGAGCGGCGGCCAAGATTGTCGATCCAATCGTACGAATACGGCGCAAGCCTCACTTGGGCGACCCACGGCCACACCGCTTCGGCAGGCGCCTTGACGCGCACGCCCCGCCATGCCTGCAGCGCAGGCGAGTTGACGAAGTCGTCGCACGGGTAGGAACGCACGATGTCGCTGTCGCTCACACCCCACCGGTCACCGATCATGCATCCATCCTCCACCAAGATCCCCGTTGGCTGGCGTTCGAAAGGCCGTAACGTCAAGCACCACGGCTTCCCAGAGGAACGCTCAGCACCATCGACGGACCGACCTGCATCACGTCGAAGTCGCCATCACCACAGCAAGAGCAACACCGCCTCCCCGACAGGCGAGCCGGTCAGCAGCGCATGGCTCGTGACGTACCGCGTGACATGGCAACCCCAGGAACGCAGTGGTCGTGAGCTCTCGTTGACCCTGTCGTTGGCAGCAAAGTCGCTGGTAGATGGCTTGGGGTGGAGTGGGCTGACTCTCCGCCGGCGGCGCACCGAGCCTGGCCGTGGGCGAGCCGGACGAGCAACTGATCCAGATCCTCGACCGCCGCGGTCGGGTGGACGCCGCGAGCGAGGACGTGACGAGCCGTCCCGCCGTGACGCGGCCCGCGCCTGGTGAGTC
>NZ_DATBKY010000032.1:0-5225 GCF_036555685.1 Actinophytocola sp.
GTCCGCGCCGGCGCCGGTGCCTGGCTGACCGGCTGAGGAAACGACGAAGCCCGCGGCTCCACGCCGCGGGCTTCTGTCGTCCGGACAACTGTGTCCGTTCAACCGTGACGAAGGTGCCCGGCATCGACACCGATGCCGGGCACCGCCGAGTCGCCATCCGGCCGGCCCCGTGGTCAGCCACCCAGCAGGCCCCGGCTGACCTCGGCCAGATCGCTGAAGGAGGTGAGATCGGGAACCCGCCAGCCGTCCAGGTCGTACTCGGCCAGGCACTGGTCCACGAGGTCCTTGTACCCGTCCAGCTGCCCGTCGCCCAGCTGCCCGAACAGCAGCTCGACCCGGGTGTTCTCATGGTTGCCCGCGTAGTTGCGCTCGTAGAGCTCGTGGCGGCCGCCGAACTCGGTGCCGACCGCGTCCCACAGGAGTTTCATCACCTTCACCCGCTCGACCGCGTCGACGCCGTGCGAGCCGCGTAGGTACTTGTCCAGATACGGCCGGACGTCCGGGTTCTGGAAGTCCTTCGCGCTGGAGTTCAGGTAGATCAGTCCACTCGCGACGTCCTGCAGGACGATCTCGCGGATCCGTGCGTAGCCGAGCTGGGAGAACCACCGGTACGCCATGCCGTAGCGCGGGTTGGGCAGCACCGCCCCGTTGCGCCACGGCACCGGGTTGCGAGCGGCCGCGTCGGAGAACGCCCAGAACAGGTTCCGCCAGGCGAGCACCTCGCCGAGCCGTGTCTGGACACCGCGGAAGTCGCTGACCCCGGTGATCTCCAGCGCCTTGGCCAGCAGGCCGGCGAGGAACTCGAACTTCACCGCGAGCCGGGTACAGCCGTGGAAGGTGAACCGCTCGATGAAACCCGACTGACCCGTGAACATGCCGACCTTGGCGACGTCACCGTAGATGAACACGTTCTCCCAGGGAATGAGAACCTTGTCCAGCACCAGAATGGTGTCGTTCTCGTCCAGCCGGGACGACAGGGGGTAGTCGAACGGGCTCCCGGTCAGCGCGGTGGCGGCCGTGTAGGACTGTCGGCAGATCAGTTTCATCCCGCGGGCACCCATCGGCACGGTGGCCACGAGGGCGAACTTGCGATCCTT
Source organism: Actinophytocola sp. (assembly GCF_036555685.1). GTDB lineage: Bacteria > Actinomycetota > Actinomycetes > Mycobacteriales > Pseudonocardiaceae > Actinophytocola. Next base: position 1,098 of record NZ_DATBKY010000032.1, read on the forward strand.
GATCGGCAGTCCGTAGTGGGCGATGAAGTTGTAGTGGGTCAGCGCCGATCCGGTCGCCACGACCTTCGCTCCGCTGACGATCAGCCCGTTGTCGGTCTCGCGTTCCACGTGGACGAACACGTCGGCGACCTCGTCCGGTGGCCGGTCCCGATCGACCGGCGGGTGCACGATCGCGTGGTTCCAGTACAGGACCTTCTCCTGTGACTCCCGGTACCAGCGCCGCGCGTTGTCCGCGAACGGGCTGTAGAAGTCGGCGTTCGCGCCGAGCGTGCCGAGGAACGACGCCTTGTAGTCGGGGCTACGGCCCATCCAGCCGTAGCTCATCCGCGCCCACGCGGCGATGGCCTGCTGGTCGGCGACGAGGTCGTCGGCGCTGTGCGGCGTGGTGTAGAAGCGGTGGGTGTAGCCGCCCGGGCCACCGGCGTCGGTGGCCGTGGTCAGCACGTCGCGGTGATCGGGATCGTGGAGCGCGTCGTAGAGCCGGGCGGTCATCCGGACCGGGTTGCGGAACGCCGGATGCTCGGTCACGTCCTTCACGCGCTCGCCGTAGAGGTAGATCTCGCGGTCGTCGCGCAGGCTGTCGACGTATTCGGCGCCGGTGAGCGGCCGGGTCGGTTCGGTCATCGGTTCACCCATCGCTCAGCTCGCCACGTCGAAGACCAGCTTGGCAAGCTCCCGGTTGGCGACGCTCGCCAGGAAGATGCTCACGCCGGCATGGCTGTGCAGGGTCGACATGTCGCGCCAGACCCGCTCGATGCGCGCCCCGGCCCGCACGGAGCTGGAGCCGGCGGTCGGGAACAGGTGCTCGGACACCGCGCTCCAGGATCCCCGGACGGCCTCGCGGCTGATCATGGACAGGCGCAGGTCGACCTCACGGGTGAACGTCGCCGGGCCGTTCTCCGCCGCCTGCGTCCACTGGCGGGCGGCGTCCGCGAGCGCCGCCTGCGCGGCGGCGATCCGGCCGGCCGCCTCGCCGTAGTGGAGCTGGTAGTCCGGGTCCTCGGCGCGGAGCGTGATCGGCGGGAAGATCGTCTTGCGGGTGCGCATCAACTCCGCGAACGCGTCGAGGGCGCCCGAGGCCATGCCGACCGCGAGCGCGCCGAGCTGGAACTGCACCATGCTCAGCACCCCGCCGCCGTACAGGGCGTTGCCGTGCAGCTCGCGCCCGACGGTGCCGCTCTCCACCGTCGTCAGCCCCATGTGCGTGCCGGGCAGCGCGAAGTTCGCGGGGATGTGCGCCTTCTCGATCTTGACGCTGTGCGACCCGCTGCCCTTCAGGCCGAGCTGCGCGCCCCAGTCGTCCAGCCGCTGCCACTGGTCGCGCGGCACGACGAACATCATCGGCGCGGGCGGCTCGTCGTCGGCACCCGCCACCAGCGTGTGGCCGATGAAGTGGGTGGCGTAGGGCGAGCCCGAGCTGTAGCCGAAGACGCCGTCGATGATCCAGCCGCCGTCCTCGGCCCGCTCGGCGAACCCGACCGGCGCCACCGTGGCCGGGCAGATGAAGTCGCCCCCGGCGAAGAGTTCGTCCTGCGCCGACTCGTCGAACAGCGAGCCGGCGATGTGCGCGTGTGCCGCACCGAAGGTGTACATCCACGCCGTCGACGGGCAGCCGCGGGCAAGCGCGGACACGACCCGCAGGTAGGTGCCGAGACCGAACTCGTAGCCGCCGTACCGCCGCGGCACGAGGAGGCGGTACAGGCCCGCACTGAGGAACTCGTTGTGCGTGTCCAGCCCGTAGTACCCGCGCTGCTCGGTCTCCGCCTGCCGGTCGACGAGGGTCGCCGCGATCCGCTCGGCGCGGGCCACGACCTCCTCCGCCGTCAGCCCCGGCTCTGGAGGGGACGGGTAGCCGTCTGCTGGCACGCTCCTGGCGGCTGTCATGTCCTGGTCATCCTTTCCGGCGAACCTGGGTCAGCCTCGAGGATCACACCGGTGTTCGGGAGCCGACATCCTTGGGAATGCGGTGTTTGCGGGAAAGGCCGTGACGGCGCGGCGGGCCTTCGAACACAAAACGCCCGGCCCGCAAAGCAGAAGATGCGCGATCTGGCCTGCCGGGGCAGTCTCGAACCGGAATATCCGTGGACGCCGGCCCGGCCTCGCGCGACTTGGTGTTCGTTCTCGCCCGTTCCTTTGGAGGATATCTTGGCTACCACGATCCCGACGCGCGAGGAGCTCGTGCGCAAGGCGTCGGATTTGGTCCCGCTCCTGCGAAAGCACGCGTCCTGGGCCGAGGAGAACCGCCGGCTGCACGACGAGACGATCGAGGCCCTCGCGGACGCCGGCGTGTTCAGGTTGCGGCGGCCCAAGCACTTCGGTGGGTACGAAGTGGACAATCGCACGCTGGTCGACGTCGGCACCGAGCTGGGCCAGGGGTGCGGGTCCACATCGTGGGTGGCTTCGGTGTACTGGATCCCGACCTGGATGACCTGCCAGTTCCCGGACGAGGTGCAGGACGAGGTGTTCGCCACCCCGGACGTCCGGGTGTGCGGCACGCTGAGCCCGTCCGGGATGGCCGCCCCGGTCGACGGCGGCGTGGTGGTGAACGGCAAGTGGGGGTTCATCAGCGGCGCTCACCACGCGCACTGGCAGGAGATCATCGCGATCCTGGTCCCGCCGGACGGTGAGCCGTACCCGATCATGGCCCTCGTGCCGATGTCGGACCTGCTGGTCGTGGACGACTGGGACACCTCGGGCCTGCGTGCCACCGGCAGCGTGAGCACGGTGGCGAAGGACCTGTTCGTCCCGCAGGAGCGCGTCCTGCCGCTGCCGGCCGTCCTTGCCGGCCAAGGAGTTTCCAAGCGCAACGCCGGCTCGCCGGTGTACAGCGCGCCGCTCCTGCCGGCCGCCGCCGCGGCGTCGGTCGGCACGATCGTCGGCATGGCCAGGGGCGCACGGGAGCTCTTCCTCAAGCGGCTGCCCGACCGCAAGATCACCTACACCGGCTACGAGAGCCAGCGCGAGGCGCCGATCACGCACCACCAGGTGGCGGAGGCGACCATGAAGATCGACGAGGCCGAGTTCCACGCGCAGCGGCTGGCGACGCTGGTGGACACGAAGTCGGCAGAGGGTACCGAGTGGAAGCTCGAGGAGCGCGCCAGGTCACGCGCGGACGTCGGCGCGGTGGTGCGGCTGGCGAAGGAGGCCATCGACATCCTCGCCACGGCCAGCGGCGGATCCTCGATCTACAAGGGCATCCCCATCCAGCGGATCAACCGGGACATCCAGGCGGTCAACCTGCACGCCCTGATGCACCCGAACACGAATATCGAGCTGTACGGCCGGGTCCTGTGCGGCCTCGAGCCCAACACGCTCTACATCTAGTCCGGCGCCGCGCACGGATACAAGGAGGCAGCATGACCGCCAGTTCGGACCAGGCCGCGATCGGCGCCCTGACGCAGCGAATGGTGACGGGGTGGGCATACGGGGAGGCGGAGACGATCGCCGACCTGTTCGTCGAGGACGGCACCCTGATCCTCGCCGGCGTGTTCTGCAACGGTCGCGACGAGATCCGCGACTACTTCGCGCAGGCGTTCGAGGGCAAGTACAAGGGTACCCAGGTGACCGGCAAGCCGATCAGCATCCGGTCCCTCGGCCCGGACACGGCGATCCTGCTCAGCAGCGGCGGCGTCCTGGAGCCCGGTGAGACCGAGGTCTCGGCGGAGGGCGCGATCCGTGCCTCGTGGCTGGTGGTTCGGCGGGAGGGCCAGTGGCGCCTGGCGGCGTACCAGAACAGCCCGCGGTACGACGCCGCGGCCGGCGCGGGCGCCGGCCGCGCCGCCTGACCCGGCAGCGCGAGTGGGCCGCTGTTCGTTTTCCAAACGGACAACGGCCCACATTTGTTCGGGGATGCGGTTTCTCCGGCCAGAGCACGGCCGGAGTGGGGAACGGGGCCGGCGGTAATTCATGCTTGAAATGCATGCGAGCGTTTGGCCGACCCGAATTGTGCCGGCTCGCCGTGCTGGCGGGAGAGGAGAGGCTGCGGGAATGTCTGGGTACTACGAGCTTCGGCATCGGGTGGGGTTCGAGGAGACGAACTTCGTCGGGAACGTGTATTACACGAACTACCTGCGTTGGCAGGGGCACTGCCGGGAGCGGTTCCTCACCGAGGAGGCACCCGATGTGCTG
>NZ_DATBKY010000033.1:0-6357 GCF_036555685.1 Actinophytocola sp.
GTCGGGTGGCCTCAGCCTGCCAGAAGAGCCTCCGGCGTCGACGGCGGGTCGCCGAGGCATGCGGCGTTGTAGCGGTCGAGGCATGCCTGCGCTTCCCGGGTCGCCACGAGAAAACGGGCGGCCGGGTCGGCACGAGTCGTCAGCACGTCGTGCATCGCCGCGGTCATGGCGTCCTGGATGCCGTTGAGGTCGCCCATCATCGCGCCGGTGGCCGCCGGTGTCCCGTTCGAGGCGGCGACCTGCTCCGCCGCCACCCGGTAGTAGGGGTGCTGGTCGTACCAGCCCTCGGCCGCCAGCTGTCGTTGCGCCTGAACCGTCACCGGCGAGGATCCGGTGTACTGGCGCCGTACCGCGTAGTGCGGGTTGAGCAGGTGCTGCAGGAACGCGAGTGCGCCGTCCTCCTTCTCCCGGGGAAGGCCGGCGGTCAGGAACATCGACTGGCCGCCGAGGAGCCGCCCGGCGCGGGGACGGTCCCCGTTGTGCGGCAGCTGGCCGGTCGTCAGCTCGAACCCGGCCTCGGCGGCCATGTCCGACAGGAGCAGTCCCACGGCCGACGAGCTGACCACGAACGCGACCTCCTGGCGCTGGAAGGCATCCATGCCCCCCAGCCAGTCTCGCGACTCGCCGGTGTACAGGTAGTGGCCACGGTCGTGCATCCGCTGCCACCACCGCACGTAGGACAGCATCTCCGGCGAGTCCAGGGCGACCCGGACAGCCCGGCCGGCTCGTCCGTTGCCCGGGTTGCCGAGCAGCCCGCCCTGCGCGGCGACCTCCATCTGGAACATCCAACCGTGGTTGGGCCAGGCGACACCGTGGGCGGGTGCGCCGGGCAACCGCGTTACGGCCGCGCAGGCCGTTTCGAGGTCGTGCCAGGTAGCCGGCATCCGCTCCACACCGGCGCGCGTCAACATGTCCTGGTTGGCGAACAGCACGGCGGTCGACACCACGGTCGGCATGGACACCAGCTGATCATCTTTGCGGTAGTAGTCACGCACGGCCGGCACGATGTCGTCGATGACCACCGGCTCGCCCAGAATCTTCGTGCGATCCCCGATGGCGCCCTGGACCGGCGTGAACAACGGCCGGCCGTCGCCGGTGCGCGTGTCGAGCGCCAGCTGGGTGGCCGTGAAGTAGTACTCCGCCAGGTCCGGTGGGCTACCCTCCTCGGCCGCGCGGGCGACCTCGCCCGGCAGATCCCGGAAGTTGATTTCCCGCAAGCGGATCTCGTAGCCGGGGTGGGCTCTGGCGAACGACTCCGCGGCTTCCGCCACGGTGTCGTGGAAGTGCGGAATCGGGTGACCGGCGAGCCAGACCTCGATGGTGACCGGTCCGGTCGAAGCGCCAGAACCTGACACAGTTCCTCCATTGCGGACGGCGTGTTTCCTCGCTCTGCCAGGCATGCTACGGAGGCCACCGCGGCGACGGCATCCTGTGCCGTGCGCTTCGCGGAACCGCTACCCGCGGACGGCGGGGGCCGTCCGCGGGTGGCGGGCGTTATTCGACGATGTCCATTCGGGCCATCATGCCCATCGACGAATGCTCCAGGTAGTGGCAGTGGAAGACGTACCTGCCGAGGTAGTCGGTGAAGGTCACCTGTATCCGGACGGTCTCGCCGGGCGCCACGAAGACCGTGTCCTTCCGGCCGGCGTCGTCCGGCGTCGGTGGCGCGCCGTCCCGGTCCAGCACCCGGAACTGCTCGAGATGCATGTGGAACGTGTGCGGCGCGGCGAGCTCGACGTCGTCGTTGCGGACTCGCCAGATCTCCGTCGTGCCGCGCTTGACGCGGAAGTCCGTCCGGTTGGGATCATAGGGCACGCCGTTGACGAGGCCGACCGGGCTGGCTCCCGACACGTCGAACTTGAAGACGACGTCGCGCTCGACGGTGGCGGGTGGAAGCGCGGGCAGTGGCCGAAGCCGGGCGGGCACCCGGCTCGGATCGGTCGCCGTGCGCGTCACGTCGAAGCGGAGAACCGGACCGCTGACGTCGTACAGCACGAGCTTCGAGCCGACCGGGTGTTCGGCGAAGTCGATCACCACTTCGGCGCGCTCGGCGGGCCCGAGCACGATCTCGGAACGCCGCACCGGAGTCGGTAGCAGTCCGCCGTCGGAGGCGATCTGGGTGAGCTCGGCGCCACCGAGGGTGAGACGGAACGTCCGTTCGTTGGTGGCGCTGTTGAGCAACCGGAACCGGTACTTGCGCGCGGCCACCGGGAAGTGCGGCGCCACCACGCCGTTGGCCAGGATGGTGGTGCGCTCCCATGGGGGTCCCGCGAAGACCAGATTCCCGTCCGCGTCGAGCTTGCAGTCCCGGAGCATGATCGGGACGTCATACTGCCCACCGGGCAGGCCGAGGTCGCTTTCCGCCTCGTCCTCGATGATGTAGAAGCCGTGTAGTCCGAAGTAGACGTTCTCGGCCTCGAGGTGATGGGCGTGGTCGTGGTACCAGAGCGTCGCGCCCTGCTGCTTGTTCGGGTAGTCGTAGGTGCGGCTCTGCCCGGGATCGATGATGTCCATCGGGTAGCCGTCGCTACTCGCCGGGGTGTGCCCGCCGTGCAGGTGCACGTTCGACGGCACGTCGAGCTGGTTGGTGAAGTTGATCCGCACGGGCCGGCCGGTCCGGGCGCGGATGGTGGGCCCGACGAACTGGCCGGCATAGGTGCGCACGGGTGTCGGGTGCCCTGGCAGGAACTCCACCTGGGCCGGCTGGATGGGGATCTGGTAGGTGTCGACCCCTGACCTCGTCGACTCCGGCGCCAACTCGCGTGGCACCGGCATGCGCCGGCTGAACCGCCGGACCGGTTGAACCGGCCGGGTCCCCGCCGCCGGCTCGTGTCCGGCGTGGTGGCCGATGGGGTCGGTCGCACCGGAGGCCGCCGCCGGGTTCTGCGCCGTCGAGAACAGTACGGCGCCGCCCATGACGCTGCCCGCGGTGATCCCGCCGAGCTTGAGTAATCGTCTGCGCTCCACCTTCGTTTCCCTCTCTTAGCCGTGTGTGATCGACCGGATTCGGTGCCCCGGCCGGACGAGCCGTCCGCGTCAGGCGTTCGTGCCCACCACGGGTCGGGCGGACAGCACGAACGTGGACACCCGCCGGCCCTGCTGGGTGGCGTCGATCTCGAGCCGTACCCCGGGCTCGTCGGCGGCGTGTGCCGTGGCGAACCTGGCGTGCAGGACGGTCGGCAGGTCGAACTCGGCGACCGCCAGATACTTCGCCGTGACGCCGCACATCTCGAGGCGCGTCGCGGGGAGGCCGAGCCGCGCCGAGGCCGCGACCAGGGACAGCTGCCGGGCCGCCTCCAGCTGGACCATCGCGAAGATGTAGTCGGCGGGGTGGTCGAACATCACCGGGTGCCGCAGGTCCGCCCGGATCTCGGCCTGGTAGCCGCCGTCCGTCTCGCGGACGGCGGTGAGCAGGACGTTCGCCGGGTTGATCCGCGCGACGTCCGCCGGCGCAAGCTCGCTCGGCGCCGGCGCGCTCACCTCGCCCATCTTCACGGGCAGCCCGCGCCCGGTCCGCAGCCGGCTGCGCATCTGCCCCCACACGGACCGGCTCATCAGCGTCTGTGCCATGCGGGCCCGGCCGACGACCACCGCACCGACCCGCACCGTGAAGACCCAGACCAGACCGGAGACCTGCCCGGCCCGCCGTGTCACGTGCTCGACCGCGCAGTCCACCACGACGTCGACCGGCTCGTCGGTCTTGAACGGGGTGGTGTCGACGAACTCCCCGGACAGCTCCCGCATCAGGAACTTGGCGTCGGCGGCACCGCCGAGCGGCACGTCGAACTGCTCGTGCGCGACGACGAAACAGGCCTGCCGGCAGATCTCGATCAGCGTCGCGAGGTCCGGCACCTGGTTGCTGACCGGTGGCTCGCAGTAGAAGCCGTGGGATCTGGGCAGCGTCGCGCCGAGCACCGACTCGCGCTCGCCACGAATCGCGAAGCTGGTCAGGAAGACGTCGTCGAAACCGTCCTTGTGCACCAACTTCTTCGGCAGTATCTGCGCATGGCTGACGTCCTCGTCCTCCACCGGACGTACTCCTCTCGGTGCTCGGCCCTGCGTGGTCACAGGTCCAACATGACGTCGTTCGAACTGAGCCAGCGGTTGAGCCACAACGTCAGCTCGAGGCTCCCCCGGTCGTACTGCCGGCTCACCGCGCCGGTCTCCTGGGACGCGACGCCGCGCGCCTTGTCGAGATCGAGCAGGGGGCGGACCGGGGCGTCCAGGTCCGCGAGCACGTCCCGCAGCTCCGACCGCAGCGCGTTCTCGTAGCCCGGATCCTGCGTGGCCGGGTACGGCGTCTTCACCCGCTCCAGGATCGAGGCCGGCAGCAGGTCCGCCACCGCGGCCCGCAGCAGGCTCTTCTCGCGGCCGTCGAAGGTCTTCATCTGCCACGGCACGTTGAAGACGTAGTCGACCAGCCGGTGGTCGCAGAACGGCACCCGGACCTCGAGGCCGACCGCCATGCTCATCAGGTCCTTGCGGTCGAGCAGGGTGTTCACGAACCGGGTGAGGTTCAGGTAGGTGATCTCCCGCATCCGCCGGTCCTGCGCGGGCTCCCCCGGCAGCACCGGGATCTCGGCCTTCGCCTCGGCGTAGCGCTCCTTGCGGTACTCCGGCAGGTTGAGCTTCTCCACGAAGCCCCGGTCCAGCAGTCCGGTACCGCCGAAGTAACGCGACGAGCCGGAGGTCAGCCACGGGAACGTGTCGGCCCGGATCGCGTTGGGATTGTGGAACCACCGGTACCCGCCGAACAGCTCGTCCGCCGACTCGCCGGACAGGGCGACCGTCGAGGTGAGCCGGATCGCGCGGAACAGGAGGTACAGCGACGGCCACATGTCGCCCCAGTAGGCGGGTGGGCGGTCGGTGGCGCGCAGCACGGCCGCGCGGACCGTCGGGTCGGCGAGGCTTCCGTTGTCGAGCAGGATCTCGGTGTGGCGCGAGACGACGAACTCGGCGAGCTCCTTGGCGAACGGCGCGTCCGCGGACCCGCGCACGGCGTCCGCCTTGAAGATGTCCTCCGCCCCCGTGAAGTCGACCGAGAACGAGCGGACCTGGTCGCGCCCGAGGATCTTCGCGGCCAGCGCGGTGATGGCGGACGAGTCGAGCCCGCCGGAGAGCAAGGTACACAACGGCACGTCGGAGTTGAGCTGGCGGTAGGTGATGTCCTCGAGCAGCTCGCGGACATGGGAGATCGTGTCGGTGAGGCTGTCCTCGTGGGGCCGCGCCTCCAGCGCCCAGTATCGCTGCCTGACCAGGCCGCCGGCGTTCACGCGGACGAGGTGTCCGGGGCGTACCTCGTTCATTCCGACGTAGACGGACCGCTCCGGCGTCTTCACCATGTCCAGGATCTCGCAGAGCCCGTCGGCGTCGGTCCGGCGCGGCGCCATCGGGTTCGCCAGGATCGCCTTCGGCTCCGAGCCGAACAGCACACCGTGTGGTGTCTGCATGTAGAACAGCGGCTTGATGCCCATGCGGTCGCGGACCATGATCAGCTCTTCGCTGCGGACGTCCCAGATCGCGAAGGCGTACATGCCCTGCAGCCGGTCCACGAACCCCAGTCCCCATTCCAGATAGGAATGCAGCAGAACCTCGGTGTCGCTTCGGGTGCGGAAATGGTGGCCGCGAGTGCGCAGCTCCGAGCGCAGCTCGCGGAAGTTGAAGATCTCGCCGGAGAAGGTGAGCACCGCCAGATGCCGGCCGCTCTCGACGTATTCCATGGGCTGCGCGCCGCCGACGACGTCGATGATGGCGAGTCGGCGGTGTCCCAGGGCGACATGCCGCGCGGACCAGACGCCCTCAGCGTCCGGCCCCCTGTTCTCGAGCGTCCTCGTCATCGCCCGAATCGTGGTCTCGTCCTCGGACAGATCCCGGCTGAAGTCGACCCAACCCGCGATTCCACACATGAGTTCTCCAACTACCGCTGCGAACTAGGCGCTGCGGGCAAGGTTCTGGTTGACCAGGTCGAGTAAGGCGTTCGGCGTCTCGGCGGCGAGCACGGCGTCCAGGGAGAGCTTGACCGGGTAGACGTTCTCGATCTCCACGCAGGTGTTGAACAGGGAGAGCGAGTCGAACCCGAGCTCGTCGAAGGAGACGTCCCCGATCTTGTCGTCGAGTTCCATCTGGGCCTCGGGATCCCGGTCGCCGCTCGCCAACATCATCTCCGCGAGCTGCTGCAAGGTGAGCGCAGTCATGTCGCCTCCCAGATCCATCGTCCTTTGTGCTTCCGTGTAGCTGCGTACGATCATCTGACGATCCGGGAACGAGGACATCTCTGTGCTTGCGGAGGACTCCCGAAACCGACCGACCCGCCGGCTGACAGTCGTCCACTGGGGACTGTCAGCCGGCGGGTCGGTC
>NZ_DATBKY010000034.1:0-9161 GCF_036555685.1 Actinophytocola sp.
GGACGTCACGCCGAAGATGGGCCCCTTCGAGATCGCGCCCGGCACGCAGTGGGACGAGGGCGCCGACTTCGAGCACGGCATGTTCGGCGCGCCCGGTTCTTCAATGCGACACGACGTCAGGACTGCGTTTGGGCCGCCATCCGCCTGGCCAGTGTGATCCGGTCGGCCGGCGGCACGACCGGGCGGAGCCGTTCGATTCGACGACCGGCAACGGCTTCGGAGACGAACTGCGCGACGGTCGCCGGCGGCGGCACGGTCTCGCCGGCGAGATAGCCGAGTACGAGTGGTGTCTCGTCGGGACGGGTCTCCACTCCGATGTACCAGCCGAGTCGCTCGTCCCACACCAGCATCAGGTCGCGGCCGGCGTGTTCGGGCAACCGATCGGTCAGGCCGAGGTACGCGGTGGCCGTGTCGCTCACCTCGTACCCGACGGCGTCGACCGGTACGCCGACTGCGGCGGCGACCCGTTGCACGTAGGCGGCCAGCGACCGGCTCAACGTCGGCGAGCCGCCTCGCCCGTCGTCGAGACCGAGCATCGACAGCAGGCCGGTGAACTCGTTCCGGTCGCGCGCGTGGCCGGCGACCGTGCGCACCGCGCGGTTGCGCTGCTCAGTCCGTTCCCGTTGCGCTCGCGCGCGCGACTTCGCGAACTGGGACATCGGTCCGCAGTCGTCGTGCGGTGTCGGCGTCATGGTGCCTCCGGTCTGGTCAGGCGTAGTTGGGGGGCCGGTGCGCGGACGGCGCGGCGCGGTCGAGGTCGGCCGCCCGGAGCCGGAAAACCTGAAGGTCCACTCCGAAGTACTTGGTGGTCTCGCCGACCCAGTGCATGCCGTTCTGCCGGACGGTTGCCGCGGCGTGGGTGTTCTCGGGCCGCACGACGGCGAACAGTTCGTCGACGCCCATTTCGAACGCCCAGGAGGCGAGCGTGAACGTCGTCTCGCTGGCGTACCCGTTGTCCCATGCCTCGGGGGTGAGCTGCCAGCCGATCTCGAGGTCTTCGTCGCCGGGCGGCAGCGGCAGCAGCACGGCCCCGCCGATGACCCGGTGTTCGTCGGTGCGTTCGATCGCCCACCGCCCGGCCGGCCGGACGAGCCGGAGGTCCTCGGCGATCCACTGCCGGAGCAGCAGGCGCATCGCGCCAAGGTCGGGCACCCGGTTCATCGCCGGGCTCAGCCAGCGGGCGACGTCGGGATGGCCGTAGGTCTCCAGCGCAGCGGATACGTCGTCCAGTCGCCACGGACGGAGCGTCAGCCGGTCGGTGATCAGGGTCGGTGAAATCGCCATGGCATGCTCTTCTCGATCTCCGTGTCGAGCCGGTAGGGCTGCTCGAGACAAGGAATCCGAGCAGTGCAGAGTGTTCGTCACTCCAATGGGGGCCGCGGTCGCGGCATCCCGTTGCGCCCGGCGACCCGGGCCAGCAAAGAATCGACACGCTCGATGTTGCGCGCGTCCGCGGCGGCGAGCGCGATGTTGCTCGCGGTCGCGTCGGACGTCTCCGGAGGTTCCACGAGTAGCGTTACCCGGCGGCTGCCGGAACCGATGACGTCGACGGTGTTCGCAGCCTGATAGCGAAAGCCGCCGGGTGTGACCCGGGTCGTGCCGGTGGCCAACCGCCGAGGCGCCGGCTGCCTTTCGCCGAGGTTGTAGGCCATCCGCTCGATGGTGCCGAGCCGAGTTGCCAGCGCTGCGAACAACGCCGGCAACTCGGCGGCCAAATCCCGCGGACGGGGCCACCAGGCTCCGTCGACGTGTCCCTGGTCCCCCGGAGTGGGCGTCGCCGGCTTCAGATGTACGCGCGACGGCTGCTCTGCCGGATCGGCTTCGGGGGGTGCGGAACCTTGCGGGACCGACGTCATGCCCGTGCTCCCTCCCCGGTCGAGACGTCGACCGGACGGGCTCGCCAAGGACGAAACCGGCCCAAGCGCCGGCATGCGAGGTGCCATCGGCAATCCGAGCCTACACCCGAATACCAGGAAACGGACCGCGCTCCGTGCCTGGTAGACGCCTCTCGTGCAGACGGGGCGTCAAACGAGAGACACGCCGGTGGCCTGCAGCCCCTTGTTGCCCTGGCCAACGTCGAACTGCACGCGGGCATTCTCCTCCAGGCTGCGGAAGCCGCCGCCGGCGATCGCGGAATAGTGGACGAAGACGTCCGGACCGCCGTCGTCCGGGCTGATGAAGCCGAAGCCCTTCTCGGCATTGAACCATTTCACGGTGCCCTGGGCCATGTGAATCTCCCTGTCGCATCAAGCTTTCAGCACACTCCAACAAGCGTGCCGGGTCGGTCAGCGCGCGGAACAGGAACCGAAAATGACACCAGAACACGCTCGCTCAAATCCTTGCGAGCGTCGAATGAAACAACGAACACAAAAACTTCAACCGTTTCCCAGTAGAGCACGCGCCATGACAAGCGGTCAACTTGGCGCATCCGAGCGTGCCGGAGCCCGTGGTCCCTGGCGCGATCAGGTTCGTTCGCGTAGCGTAGTCGGCACGGGCCTCACTGCCAGGTCAGGGCGATGTCTGGTGCGGTTGCGACGCCGCCGATCGCCAGGAACAGCCCCTCCAGTTCTCTCGCCAAGCCGGAGTCGTGTGGATCACCACGTCGGCTGGGCACGCTGAACCCACCTCCCGAAGGAGTACCTCTCAATGACAGCGCCTAGAACCACGACGATGACAACGACGATGCATCCACTCGAGACCGTCGCCACACCGACGGTCTTCAGCCACGTTGCGCCCGACCAGCCCGCACCACGCACGGCCTCCAGCGACCGAGCGCGCCCCGTCCGCTTCTCCGCACCGGCCGACCGGCCGCGGCGGTGACCGCGACGTTGCCCGGCAACCAGGCGCGGGTCGCCGGGCTGCTGCGGCGCCGGTACGACTACTACACGTCGCAGACGTTGTGGAGCGGACCGCGCCGGAACGGGGAGTCGTGGCGGACACATTCGTTCTTGTACAGCCCGATTGTGGTCTCGGCCAGGGCATTGTCGTGGGCATCCCCGATGCTGCCGATCGACCGGCCGTAGCCCGGACAGCGACACAGTCTCTCCAAAGTGGACAGAGATATCTATAGAAACGTCCCGGGATGGTTCACGTCCCTCCCGACGGGTTAAGCTCGGCGTCGATGGCTGTCTTCGATCCCGGATGCTGAGCTTTCTGCGGAGCTGGACTTTATGCTCCTGCGGAACGGGTTTGCCACGTTTGGGACGTGACGATCCTGGAGACGACCGTCGTATGGCTTGGCGAGCACGGCTATCAGATTGTCCAGATCGACGCCGGCGAATGGACGCGGGAAACGGATCTCCACCGTGACATCGTGGAGGCATTGGGCTTCCCCGACTACTACGGTGGGACTTCGACGCCCTGAGCGACTGCATGGGCGAGGTCGTCTCGGGCGATCGTGGCGCCGGTCTCGGCGCCTGCGGGTTCGTGCTCGTGCTGCGCCGCTACGACAAGTTCGCCGCTGCGGAGCCACACGTCGCCTACGTCATGCTGGACATTTTCGCTCGGCACACGCGCAACGCCCTGGTGATCGGGCACCGGATGATGTGCCTGGTCCAATCCGACGATCCGCGCCTGAGCTCTCCGGCGGACGGGGCGACGCCGGTCGTATGGAACGACGCTGAGTGGCTGAACTCCCGACGCGGGCTGTCGTCGAACGCTGTGGAGGCCACGGTCAGCTCTATGAAGCCCAACAGCTCAACGCCGAATTACGCAGACCCGGCTGAAGACGCCGAGCAACCCGATTGGGACCGCGCGGATCGGAAGGCACCCTGGACGTCGATGGCGCGACGCCCGCCGAGGCGCCCCACGTTTGTCGAGGTCAGGACCGGCACGGACGTCGCATAGGGTCGGCGGCTGGCCCGCACCCACGCCGGCCACGCCGGCATGCCGGACGACCGGATCGTGGATGTGGAGCTGGTGGTCACCGAGTTGCTCGCCAACAGCATCGATCAGGGCGGCGGCTCCGGCACGATGCGCCTGTGGACCAGCAACGGCCATCTCGTCCTCGAGGTCCGCGACCGCGGCGTACTCACCGATCCGCTTGCCGGCGCCGTCCCGCCCGTCCCGGCCAAACCCGCGGCCGCGGTCTGCTGCTCGTCAACCACCTCGCCGACCTCGTTCGAGTGCATACCGACAACGACGGCACAACCCTGCGCGCCCATTTCCAGATCTGAAACGTCAACGCGCCGTTGTCGACGATGTCCGTGCCGGACGTTACGGTCCACTGACTCGCCGTCATGCGCCGCATGGCCCGTCACGCGGCCCTGCGGGTGACCGGTGTGCTACGCAGGGCCACGCCGAGGCCGATCATGCCGACGCTCGATCGCGGCGGTGCCGCGTTGCACACCAGAACGCATCTAAGCCCGTGGATCAGCGCAGGTTTAACCGCATCCGACCGGTCAATTCTCGCCCGAAGCCGCTGCCTGGGACCCCCGGTACAGCTTCCATCGAGTTGCCGGAGGTAGCGCCATGACCATGATCCGAGACCACCGGACCCACCCGCGAAGAGCTCCCGCCGACGGCCCGGAGCCGATGTTGGCGGGACAGAAGACGGCGACACAGGCATGGTTGGTGAAGGTGTTCGCGATCGTGCCGCTGCTCGCCCTGGTGGCCGCAGTGCCTTTTGCCTGGGGCTGGGGGCTGGGTTGGGTCGACATCGGCTTGACCGCGTTCTTCTACACCGTCACCTGCCTGGGTGTGACCGTCGGCTTCCACCGCTACTTCACCCACGGCGCCTTCAAGGCCAAACGCGGCCTGCGGATCGCGCTCGCGGTCGTGGGCAGCACGGCGATGCAGGGACCGGTCATCGGCTGGGTGGCCGACCACCGCCGACACCACGCGTACGCCGACAAGGAAGGCGATCCACACTCCCCCTGGCGATTTGGCACCACACCTGCGGCGCTGGTCAAGGGTTTCTGGCACGCGCACATGGGCTGGATGTTCAACCGCGAGCGAACCAACGCCCAGCGGTTCGCCCCCGACCTGCTCGCCGACCGCGACATCCGGCGCGTCGACCGGCTCTTCCCGTTGCTCACCGTCATCACGCTGGCGGCACCGGCCATGCTGGGCGGGTTGATCACAATGTCATGGTGGGGCGCGGTGACTGCGTTCTTCTGGGCCAGCCTCGTACGGATCGCGTTGCTGCACCACGTGACCTGGTCGGTGAACTCGATCTGTCACCTGATCGGCGATCGGCCGTTCGAGGCGCGGGACAAGTCCGCGAATTTCTGGCCGCTGGCGATCGCTTCGATGGGAGAGTCCTGGCACAACTCCCACCACGCCGACCCCACATGCGCCCGCCACGGCGTCCGCCGCGGTCAGATCGACATCTCCGCCCGGCTGATCTGGCTTTTCGAAAAGCTCGGCTGGGTCTCCCAGGTCCGCTGGCCCAGACCCGAACGCCTCGCCCGCAAACTCAAGCCCCGCCCACCCGCCGCCGAACCCGTCTCCCGAACCGACACCGAACGAGAACTCAGGCGGAACCAGACGCAAGACGACGATGCCGCCAATCAGGCCGACGAGAAACACTCCGGTAGCGACGAGGGCCGGACGGCCCCCCACGGCCAGAAGGCGACTCGATCCGCCGTCGACACGTTCCCAACTCGTCAGGTGTCTTGCGATAGGACTAGAGCGGTGTAGGGACCGACGCCGATGTCGATGACGTATGCCATTCCGTCCATCGCGCCGGGCCGCGCTGTGGCATCCCCGCTGTAGTAGTTGCTGAACGCGGGGTCGTAGCCGTTCCAGTCGCTGTTGAATCGCACCTTCCACTCCCCCGCTCTCGGTACTCCGATGGAGTAGCTGGGGTAGCTCCTGTTCGCCAGGTTGGCGAGGACGACGACGCTGTCGCGCGGGCCGCCGTCGGCATAGCGGTGGAAGGCGATCACCTTGTCGGTGTTGTTGAGGTGGTGCACGGTGAGGCCTTGGCCGCGCAGGCCTCGGGTCGTGTAGCCGCTGTTGCGGCGCAACCGGATCAGATCGCGGTAGAGCTGGAGAATGCCTGCGTAACGGTCACGCTTGGTCCAGTCGAGCGGGTCGTCGTCGTGCCACGAGCCGTCCTCGAGGAACTCCTGGCCTTGGAAGATAAGGGGGATCCCGGGACTGGTGAATACCAGAGTCGCACCGACGGTTGATCGCTTCTTGGCAAACCAACTGTCCGCGTGCCCAGGGTCGATCGCCTCAGGCAGCCGCTGATTGCCGTTCAGCCGCCCTGACTCGTCATGGCTGTCGGTGAAGACGACCCGCTCGAAGGCGTCGTCGTTGTACCGGTTGGCGATCGCCATGGCCAGCATCCGGATGTCCCGCTCGTCGTCGGACACACGGGTCAGCGCATATCGAATCGAGTGCACGAAGGTGGAGTCCCATTGCGCGTCGAACCCTGCTCCTCCCGCCCCTGTGTCCTTGGTCAGCCAGGGGTTGTTCTGCATGTCCTCGGCGATGCTGATCTTCCACGGCTGGTCGCTGTTGATCTCATCGTTGATGTTCTGCAGCAGACGCCATCCGTCGGGGATGTCCGCGGCGGGGTTCGAGCCGCCGTCGATGTTGCGGATGTAGTTGGTCGCGTCGAACCTGAGGCCGTCGAAGCGGAAGTCCTTCAGCCAGCCGAGCGCGTTCTCGCGTAGGTAGCGCCGGACCTCGGGCCTGCCGTAGTCCGGCCGATTGTGGCCCCACGGGGTGAGATCACGCTCGTCGTTGTAGAAGTAGATCCCGCCCTTGTCGCGCTCGTACCACCCGTCGAAGCGCCACAAGCCCAGGTCACCAGGCCCCAGGTGGTTGTACACCACGTCGCACAGCACGGCGATACCTCGACCGTGCGCGGCCGCAACGAGGAGTTTGAGGCTGTCCGGCCCGCCGTAGTCGGACTCCACGGCGAACGGCGAGGACGGGTTGTACCCCCACGAGAACCCACCGGGAAACTCGGCCGGCGGGAGCAGTTCGATCGCGGTGACGCCAAGTTCGCCAAGATGGTCGAGCCGGTCGACCACGTCGGCCAAAGAGCCGGGACCGCCGCGTGGTTCGTCGTGGTAGGTGCCGATATGCAGTTCGTAGATCACCAGCTCGTCCCAGGCAGGCATCTGGAACGTCGACAACCCCCAGTCGAACTCAGGGCCATAGACAACGGAGTCGCCCACAGACGACGTCATCGACCGCGCCCAGGGATCGGACCGCCAGGGTTGCAGCTCCACACCGTCGTACTCGATGACGTACTTGTAGTGGTCCCCCGCCTTTGCACCTGCCACATCGGCAGACCAACACCCATCTGTCTCGCGGGCAAGGCGATCCGTAGTGGCCGACCACGCATTGAAAGATCCCGCGACCGCCACGGCGCTTGCGTTCGGCGCCCATACCCGGAACTCTGTTCCGCCCGCATGAGGAATCGCGCCGAGAACAGCGCTCATCGTGACCTCCTCGAGGACGCCTGTGCACTCTGCATCGTGCCGAGCTACTGGCGGGTTGCACACGGCCGACCAGCCAGGGGTGGCTACGCAGCACCA
The DNA here is from genome assembly GCF_036555685.1 of Actinophytocola sp. Taxonomy (GTDB): domain Bacteria; phylum Actinomycetota; class Actinomycetes; order Mycobacteriales; family Pseudonocardiaceae; genus Actinophytocola. Next base: position 7,497 of record NZ_DATBKY010000034.1, read on the forward strand.
TCCGGCCTGCGCCCGTGCCCTGGAACGAGCTATGCAAGGACCCCATTCACCGATCATGAGGCAGTGCCGACGGCGCTTCTGCGGCTCGACCCGTGGTATCCGCCGGCACCTCTCTACTGTGCCGCGAGCGGGGCGCGCCGACACCAGCCGTCGCTCGACACTCAGGTCGACGTGACCAGGATCAATTCACAGCGAAGACAAACAACCCTCGATCCAGATAAATCGCGCGATCATGCCACGTCGCCTGGTAGAGGACGGAATTGCCCATGTAGTTGGTGAGGTCGATACCGGTTGGAATCTTCAGACTGAAGTTCAGTTGTTCGGTAGTTGCCGCCTTCACGGTCAGCCCGGCAAAAGCTGGCATCGTCAACCGAGGGAACCTCGTGTCGACAAGCGCCAGTGCGTCACCGATATCGGGCGCAACGTTGGCGCTGCCGACGAAGACATGCCCGAACAGCGAGACCCAGTCGGTCGGGTCCGGGTTGTTGATGCCCACGTTGTAGGCGATGCTGGAACCAGGCGATCCCGAGCCCCAGGACTGCCATACGATCATGGGACTGTTGACAGAGCGCAACTTGCGCAACAGTTGGTCTTCAGTGAGGGCCGTGAACGAAAGCCCAGCTTCAGCCGCCTCGCGGCGACGTTGCTCCACCTCGGCCAATACCGATCTAACTGCCTTGGCTTCGCGATCAATTCGCTCCTGCACGTTTTCGCCCGGTTGCACTCCACTCCCCGCCTTTCTCAACTTCGCACAGCAGGCACCGCACTCTCGCTCACGGATGCGGCCAGTGAGGATCCCCGAGTCCAGTGTTCAAATTTACGCTCACGTTGACGACTCCGACAGGGCCGAAGGGCCTTCCGCGACCGAACTCAGCCAGTAAAGATCGAATTTATTCCGGACTCGCCGATTGCCTCTATCACCTCGTCCGGAGGTTCATGCTGGTGCACTCCAGGTCGACCCATTGGTGAAGACTGTTCGCGTTTATTGGATCGACGGCATACAGCTGTATTTCAGCTCGTGAACCCGGCGTGGCGGGGATGTTGGAATGTTGCCTCCTGCCGCCATCGAAGGGCTGGAGCTGGTGAATTTCCTGCGGTTCCCGAGCGTCACCGCGCCTGCTCTGGTGCTTTCCGCGTTCCCCAACCGCCCGAGGATCCGGATGCCGGCGCGGAGGACCAACTCGGCCAGCGAGGTGGAGATCATCGAGCACTTGTGGGACGTGCATTTCGACGGTGACCCGAACATCGTCGAGGTCTACGTGCGGCGGCTGCGGGCCAAGCTCGGTGCCGCGGCGGTGGAGACCGTGCGCGGGGCCGGCTACCGGTTGTCCGGTGGGTGACGTCGAGGCGAGTCTCGGCGCCTAGCACGGTGCGGGTCCGGACCACGGCCGGGGCGGTTGCCGTGGTCGGCGTGGCGTTGCTGCTGGGCGCGGTGACCCTGGTGCGCGTCGTGCGGGCCGCGCTGACCGGCAGCGTCCGCGCCGTCGCCGATATCCGGGCCGGGGAGATCGCGGCAGTGCTCTTCGCCGGCGGCGCACCGAGCCTGGCCGTGGGCGAGCCGGACGAGCAACTGATCCAGATCCTCGACCGCCGCGGTCGGGTGGACGCCGCGAGCGAGGACGTGACGAGCCGTCCCGCCGTGACGCGGCCCGCGCCTGGTGAGTC
>NZ_DATBKY010000035.1:0-12287 GCF_036555685.1 Actinophytocola sp.
GGAGTAGCCGGTCACCGCCCACTGCAGGGTGGTGACGCCGACGCCGACGTCCTCGCTGATCGCGGGCAGCAGGATGCTGACGGCCGACGTGTTCGCGTTGACCACGAGCGTGGAGATGCAGGTCGCGGCCAGCACGCCGGCACCGACCTTCTTCGCGGCCGTCGGGGTCGGGGCGGACGGGGGCGCTTCGTCGGTGCTCACCCGGGCGATTCTCGGCACGCGGCGCCCGGGCGGCTCATCCGTTGCGGGTGACCTTCTCGCCACGGGCCGGCGACCAGGTGCAGAGGGTGAGCTTTCACCCCCGTCGGGTGAAGCTCGCTCGCGAAACGTGATCTCACTATTTCGCGAGCCTGGCCTCGCATGTCGTACCCACAAAACGCGGGCGGGGCCCTGTACGGGGAGGTAACCGTATGAGCGACATCTCCGCGGATCGACCCGCCGCACGCGCTCCCTCGGTGGGCGCGGTCTCGGTCCCCAGACAGCAATGGATCTCCTGGATCGCGCTCGCCTTCCTCACGACCGGATCGGTGGCGAGCCTGCGTGCCGCGCCGACCATGGCCGTCTACGGGCTGGCATGCGTGTTCCTCTACGTCGTGCCGGCCATCCTGTTCCTGCTGCCGCAGTCCCTCGTCGCGGCCGAGCTCGCGTCGGGCTGGTCGGGCGGTGTCTACCGCTGGGTGTCCGAGGGGATGTCCAGCCGGATGGGCCTGCTCGCCGTCTGGTGCCAGTTCGCCATGACGATCTTCTACTACCCCACGCTGCTGGCCTACGTCGCCAGCACGCTCGCCTACGCCATCAACCCCGACCTCGCCTCCAACGGGCTGTACACCGGGGCGATCATCATCATCGTCTACTGGGCGGGGGTCTTCGTCTCGGCGAAAGGCATGAAAGAGGTCGCCAAGCTCGCCTCGAGCGGCCTGGTGATCGGCACGCTGATCCCGGGCGCGCTCCTCGTCGTGATGGGCATCGTCTACCTCGCCCAGGGCAACCCGTCGGCCGCGCCGATGGACGCCGGCCACCTGCTGCCCGCGTGGACCGGCATCGCGAGCCTCGTGCTGATCGTCAACAACTTCCTGTCCTACTCGGGCATGGAGATGAACGCGGTGCACGTCTCCGAGCTCAAGGATCCGGGCCAGGAGTTCCCGCGCTCGATGTTCGTCGCGATCGGACTCGTGCTGCTGATCTTCATCCTGCCGGCCCTCGCGGTCAGCTGGATCGTGCCGGCCGACGGCGTCAGCCTCACCGCCGGGATCATGCAGGCGTTCAGCGAGTTCTTCAGCCACTTCGGCCTGTCGTTCCTGGTGCCGCTCGTCGCGATCGCCCTCGTGTGCGCGGCCACCGGTGGCATGCTCGGCTGGCTCGCCGGTCCGTCGAAAGGCCTGCTGCTGATCGGGAAGAAGGAAGGCTACCTGCCGCCGTTCTTCCAGAAGACCAACAAGCAGGGCATCCAGGTCAACATCCTGGTCAGCCAGGGCGCGCTGACGACCGTCATCGCCCTGATGTACGCGTTCATCCCGGACGTGTCGAGCGCCTACTGGATCCTGTCGGTGATGACCACGCAGGTCTACCTCGTGGTGTACCTGCTGATGTTCGTCGCGGCGGTGCGGTTGCGGCGCAGCCAGCCCGACCACCCGCGCGGCTACCGCGCGCCGATGCTGACGCTGCTGTGCGTCGTGGGCTTCCTCGCGTCGCTCGCGGCGTTCGCGATCGGGTTCATCCCGCCGTCGCAGTTCGGCGAGGGCAACGCGGGCCTGTACGCGGTGCTGATCGTGGCGGGCATCGTGATCATCGGGATCCTGCCGGCGTTCCTGTTCTACGCGATGCGCAAACCCAGCTGGAAGACCGAACCGGAACCGGCGGAGGTGGAGTCATGACGACGAGTGCACCCACGCCGAGTGCGCCCGCGCCGGCGCCGGAACACCAGGGCTGGGCGCAGACCCACCGGTGGGTGATCATCGTGGTGATCGTCGCACTCGCGGTGATCGGGTTGCTCACCTACGGGTATTCCCAGCACAACCAGGAGGCGCAGGCGAAGGCCCAGCAGCTCACCCAGGAGCTGCAGAAGGCCGGCATCACGGTGCCGGCGTCGCAGGACACGATCGTGAACGTCCTGGGCACCGACGGCGGACCGGTCTGCGAGGACCCCGCCGCGGCGCTGCGCAAGGCGCTGGTGGACCAGCAGCTCGTCAACGGCGCCGCCTTCGTCGGGCAGCGTCCCGTCATCGGCGAGGTGCGCCTCCTCGACGGCGCCCGGATCGTGCTGCAGGTGTACTGCCCCGAGAAGGTCGACGCGTTCCGCGACGCGGTCGCCAACTACAAGCTCGACAACGTCGTGAACTACTGAGGATCCCGGGAAAGTCCCCGAGATTCCGGGAGATTCGCGGGATTGCGTGAGAGGAGCGCCATGTCCGTCGACACGCTGCGCGGCACCGTCGCGTCGCTCATGGGCCGGGCACGGGACGACCTCGCCGAGCTCGTCTCGTTCCGATCGGTCGCCAACGCCGACGTCGAGCCGCCCGAGGAGTGCGCGAAGGCCGCGGAGTGGGTCATCGACGCCTTCTCCGACGCCGGCCTCGGCGACATGACCGCGTCGCCGACACCGGACGGCAGCCAGGCGGTGCACGGGTACGCGCCCGGCCCGCCCGGCTCGCCGACCGTGCTGCTGTACTGCCACTACGACGTCCAGCCGCCACTCGGTGCGGACGTCTGGCGCACCCCGATCTGGGAGCTGACCGAAGTGGACGGCCGGTGGCACGGCCGGGGTACGGCCGACTGCAAGGGAAACATCGTCATGCACCTCACGGCGCTGCGTGCGCTCCGCGAGGAGAACGGCGGCTTCCCGTGCTCCATCAAGCTGATCGCGGAGGGCTCGGAGGAGCAGGGCACCGGCGGGCTCGAGGCGTTCGTCCCGGAGAACGCGGAACTGCTCCGCGCGGACGCGATCCTGGTGTGCGACACCGGGAACTTCGCGGTCGGCGTGCCGACGCTGACCACCACGCTGCGCGGCATGACGAGTGTGGACATCCGCCTGCACGCACTGTCGAGCGCCATGCACTCCGGCATGTTCGGCGGCCCGGCGCCCGACCCGGTGCTGGGGCTCATCCAGCTGCTGGCCACGTTGCACGACGAGCACGGCAACACCACGGTCGACGGCCTGGACGCCACGCAGAAGTGGACCGGGGTGGACTACCCGGCCGAGCAGTTCCGTGTGGACGCCAACGTGCTCGACGGCGTTTCGCTGATGGGCGATGGCACGGTCGCGGACCTGTTGTGGGCCCGGCCGTCGGCGACGGTGCTGGGCATCGACATCCCGTCGGTGGCGAGCTCGTCCGCGGCCGTGCAGGCCTCGGCGTCGGCACGGGTGAGCCTGCGGCTACCACCCGGGGTGACCGGCGCGGCGGCACAGGACGCGCTGGTCGACCACCTCCGCTCGCGGGTGCCGTGGCGCATGCACTGCGAGATCGAGCGCGTGGCGGTCGGGGACCCGTTCGTCGGGACGCTGTCCGGGCCCGCGTTCGAGGCCATGAAGTCGGCGATGGAGGACGCGTTCAAGCATCCGATGACGACCGAGGGCCAGGGCGGGTCGATCCCGCTGTGCAACGTCTTCGCCGAGACGTTCCCGGCCGCGGAGATCATGCTGCTCGGCGTGGAGGAGCCGAAATGCCTCATCCACGCACCGAACGAGAGCGTCGACCCGGGCGAGATCGAGAAGACCGCGCTGGCGGAGGCGCTGTTCCTGAGCCGCTACGCGGCGAGCCGGGGACAGTGACCGCCGCTGAACCCACCCGCCGCGGCTCCCCGGCCGATCCGCACGCCGGCGCGTTCGACCTGGTCGCCGGACTGACCGAGCTGCTGCTGCGGTGGAGCTACGAGGGCACCGCGGGCGCCGAACGGATCGTCACCCGCGTCGCCGCCCGCTACGGGCTGCGCGCGGACGTGACGTTCCTGTCCGACGCCGCGGTGCTCACGGTGGGGGAGCGGACGATCGCCCGCGCCGTGACGCCGACCGTGCCGCCGCTGCACCAGGTCAGCGAGTTCAAGCGGCTGCTCGCGGCCATCGGCGGCGGCCGGGTGAGCGCGGCGGAGGCGGCCCGCCGGCTCGTCTTCGGCGGCACGCAGCTGCTGCTGCTCGCGTTCGGCATCATCACCGGTGCCGAGCTCGCCGGTCTGCCCAATGTGGACGCTCTCGACGAGTCCGGGGGCAACCTGCTCGGCTGGTGGGGCACCGTGGCTCGGCATCGTCGTGTTCGGCCTCGCCACGTCGGTCTACTTCTCCGCGCCGCGCGGCACGCTGCCGTGGCTGCTGGTCGTGCTGTTCGCGGCATGGCTCGGACAGCTCGCCGGCGACGCGCTCTTCGGCCCGAACGCCAGCGGGTTCTTCGGTGCGCTCGTGATGGCGCCCGTGGCGCTGGCGATCTCCGACTTGCGGTCCGGCCCGCCGTCGCAGGTGACGTTCCTGCCGGCGTTCTGGCTGCTCGTCCCCGGTGCGCTCGGGCTCATCGGGGTCACCGAGGTCATCGGCAACCCCGCCGCGGCCGGCCTCGAGGACCTCGTCGACCCGGCGGCGTCGATCGTCGCGATCGCGCTGGGCGTGCTGCGCGGCGCGTCGGTGTACCGCGGGGTGGCGGCCGCTCCCGGCCGGCTGCGGCTCGAGTGGCGAAAGGCACGGTCTCACCCCGAAAAGGGGAGGCGGCACGACCCCGGTGGCCCGATCGTGGCGACCGCGGACACCCAGACTCGACGGGAGAACACGATGACGACGCTGACGGTGTGGAAGTTCGACAGCCCTTCGGGCGCCGACCAGGCTGTCAACACCCTGGAGGTCCTGGCCAAGCAGGAGCTGATCGCGATCCACGACGCGGCAACGGTTTCCTGGCCGATGGATGCGAAGAAGCCCAAGACGCGCCAGCTGCGCAACCTCACCGCGGGTGGCGCCATGAGCGGGATGTTCTGGGGCATGCTCTTCGGCCTGATCTTCCTGGTGCCGTTCCTCGGCGCGGCGATCGGCGCCGCCACGGGCGCGCTGGCGGGCTCGCTCGCGGACGTGGGGATCGACGACCAGTTCATCAAGTCGGTGCGCGAACGGATCGAGCCGGGCACCTCGGCACTGTTCCTGATGTCCAGCGACGCGGTGGTGGACAAGGTGAAGGCCGCGATGGCCGACGCCGGGCACAAGCCGGAGCTGCTGCAGTCGAACCTGTCGGAGGAGCAGGAGCAGGCACTGCGCGAGATGATGTCGAGCTGAGCCGGCCGGTTCGCGGGGAGTGGACATGACCAGAGCGCGCACGACCCCACGCTCGACCGCGTGGGTCGGCTGGGTCTGGTTCGCCGCCGTCATGATCATCATGAACGGCGTGTTCAACGCACTGTACGGACTGGTCGCCCTGTTCGACGACGAGTTCTACGCGGTCGGGCCGCGGGGCCTGCTGTTGTTCGACCTCACCCAGTGGGGCTGGATCCTGCTCATCTTCGGGATCCTCTCGGTGCTGGCCGGCGTCGCGCTGATCCGTGGCGCGATGTGGGCCCGCGTCGTGGCGGTCGTCCTGGCCGGCATCAACGCGCTCGCCCACATGAGCTTCATGTCGGCCTACCCCGTGTGGGCGCTGCTCTCCGTCGCGATCGACGTCCTGATCATCTGGGCCATCATCGCCCACGGCGGCGAGATGAAGGACGAGAGCTGGGACTGAGGACAACCGAAAGAGAGGAGCTCCCGGCCGAGGCCGGGAGCTCCACTTTCGCCTACGCGACTTCGGGTTCGGGTTGCCGGGTCCGCCGGTCGCGGCGGCGGAACAGGTGCAAGACGAACGTCAGGATCATCGTGAACACCGTGACCAGGAACGCGGCCAGCAGCGACCACCAGAACGTGTCGATCGTCAGCGCGGACGACATCCAGTCGATCAGCTCGAACAGCGCCGCGTTGATCACGAACGTGAACAGGCCGAGCGACAGGAGCATGAGCGGCAGCGTCAGCAGCGCCAGGATCGACCCCAGCGTGACGTTGACCAGCCCGTAGAGCGCGGCGACCCACAGCAGGGTGAGCGCGCCGCCGTTGATGTGGAAGCCGGGCAGCAGGCCCGCGACCAGCCCGATGGCGATCGCCAGCACGACCCAGCTCACAAGCAGCCTCCGGAACATGGGTGCTCCTATGTGGACTTATGTGGACTGCCACGGCGGCGGCATGCCCGGCGCGCCGGGCATGCCAGGCGCGCCGCCCGAGGGCGGCGGCGCGGCACGCCAGGCACTGCGTGCGACGCCGTTCAGGATCGCCGTGATCGCGATGCCGATGACGAGGTTGATCACGGCCGTGGCGAGCTTGCTCTCCCAGTCGACCGGCAGGCTCAGCGGCACCACGACGGCGATCGCGGTCAGCAGCACCATGATCCAGCTGAAGAATGTCTGGAACCGCGGCGTGGTGACCGACAGCAGCTGCATCAACCCGGTCGCCGCGAGCGCGACCGCGGCCGACACCAGGGCGTAGGTCGTCGTGTTCGCGTTGCCCCACACGCCCTCGCCCTTCGGCGACAGCACCGGCACGTCCAGCACGCCGCGGGCCAGCAGGATGCCCACCACCGCGAGCAGCCCCGCCACCACCGCCGTCGCGACCCCGCCCGCCCACAGCCGCGCGGGGTCGAGTTGACCGTGCCGGGCCCGTGGTGCGCCCATCGGCTCGCGCATCATCGCCTGCCTCCGATCTTGCGCTCCAGCCGCTCGAGCAACAACGGCCCGACCATCAGCACCGCCAGGACCAGTACCACTTCCATGACGTCCGCCATCCCCATTTCCCCAGGCCTGTTTCTAGGCCCGCCGCGCCGCCGAGCGCCGCCGCACGGCGTCGATCACCGCGACGATCCCGAGCACGATCAGCGACACGCCCAGCACCAGCACCAACGTCGCCAGAGAGATGCCCGGCTGCAGCAGCACGACGAACCCGGCCAGCACGCTCAGTACCCCGAGCACCGCCGCCCAGCCCCGGCTGCCCTCGGTCGACCCGCCCACCGCCGCGATGAGCGTCAGCACGCCGCTGACGATCCACCACGATCCGATCAGCAGCGCGATCGCCGCGAGCGTCTGCAGCGGCGAGCGCAGGCACAGCACCCCGGCCAGCAGCGACAGGGCGCCGAGCAGGCCGAACACCACCCGCATCCCGCCCGACGACTCGCTGTCGGCTATCGACCGCAGGATGCAGACGATGCCGTTCACCAGCAGGGTGATCGCGAACAGCCAGGACACGACGACCAACGTCGCGCCCGGCCACACCAGGACCATGATGCCGATGACCAGCATCACCAGGCCGTTGAACAGGTGCAGGCCCCAGTGCCGCCCGGTGGTCGTCGCCACCTGCTCCCACGTCGCGCTCACGCGCGCGTCCGCCATCGGCTGCGCGGCGAAACCGGCCGCTTGCTGCTCGGTCACGTGCTCCGACCTCCCTCCAACCCCCTCGCGCCGACCAAAGCCTGCGCACCCGCGGGATCGCCCACATCACCCGCAACAGGTGGGGTAGGCGGATCACCCCGCGTCATGGCGCTCGGCGAGCACCACGTTCAGCACCTGGCCGAGCACGACCAGCCGGGCCATCAGCGCGAGCCACAGCAGCAGGGCGGCCGCGACGCCGAGCGCGCCGTATAGCTCGGTGGCCCGGGCGAACCGGCCCGGCAGGTAGATCACGGCGACCAGGTGCAGGGCCTCGGCGCCGACGCCGAGCAGCAGGGCCCCCGGCCAGGCCGTCCGCCACCGCGGCGGCCACTCCGGGTTCATCAGGAAGACGCCCAGCAGGACGAAGACCAGCAAGGACGGCAGCGAGGCCACCGCCGGTTGCTTCCCGATCGCCGCGGCGATGACCGGCCCGGCGATGTTGCCTCCCACGACGAGCAGCAGCGCCGCGTTGTAGCGGGCGGCGCGGGCCAGCGCCGCCGTCGGCTTGCGCGAGAGCCGGTGGTGCCACACCCGGTCGTGCACGCGGTCGAACGAACGGGCGAGCGTGAGCCCGGCCCAGGCCAGCAGGACCAGGCCGAGCAGCGCGGTGAGGTAGCGGCCACGCTCGGCCTGGTCGCCGAGCTGGCCGAGCATGCCCGCGGTCAGCGGGCTCATGCCGAGGTCCTGCACCAGCTCCTCGGGCGGCCGGCTCGACGTCTCCGTGAAGCCCAGCGCCGCGGCCGCCAGCAGGCAGCACGGCAGCAGCCAGATGAAGATGCGGAAGGCCAGGGCGCCGGCGAGTATCGCGCCGCCGACCTCGATGTCCTTGGCGACCACCGCGAGGGCGACCGCGAGCGTCGGGCGCTCGTCGGCGGCGGTCAGCACCCGGTCCTGCAACCGGCGGGCGCGGTCCATGAGGCTCGTCACGGCAGCTCATCCCCGGCGGGCGAGGCATGCGCGGGCACGCGCCCGGATGCTGGACCGACGAGTGCAGTGGGAGGCCGACCGTGTCCGAGCAGGTTGATCAGGACCGTGGCGCCGGACTGAGCGCCGACGAGCGCGCCGAGCTGGAGCGACTGCGGGGAGAGATCCAGCAACTGCGCCAGACCCGCACGCACCGAAGGCGGTTCGCGTGGCGGCCCGTGTTGTCCGCGGTGCTCATCGTGCTGGGCTGCCTGCTCGCGCCGGTCGCGCTCGCGACCGTGTGGGTGCACAACCAGGTCGCCGACACCGACCGGTTCGTCGCCACGGCAAGCCCGCTGGTGCGCGACCCGGCCGTGCAGGCGGCGCTGACCAACCGCGTCACCGACGAGATATTCACCCGCATCGACGTGCAGGGCCTCGCGAACGACGCGGTCGACGCGCTGGCTCAGCAGGGCGTGCCGCCGCGGCTCACCGACCGGCTGCACGACCTCACGGGCCCGCTCGCGAGCGGGGTGCGGGGCTTCGTGCACGACCGCGTCGCGCAGCTGTTCGCGAGCGACCAGTTCGCCCGTGCCTTCGACCGGATGATCCGGGTGGCGCACCAGCAGGCGAACGCCGTGCTGTCCGGGTCCTCGTCCGCGATCGGTGTCCAGGGTGACAAGGTGACGCTCGACCTGGCGCCGTTCATCGACGCGGCCAAGCAGCAGATCGCCGAGGCGGGCCTGCCGGCCGTGAACAACATTCCCGAGGTGCACCCGACGATCGCGATCGCGGACGCCTCGAACCTGGTGCGCGCGCGGACGGCGTACTCCACGTTGGACAACCTGGCGACGTGGCTGCCGTGGGTCGCGATCGCCCTGCTGGCGCTGGGCGTCTACCTCGCCCGCAACCACCGGCGCGCGCTCGTGGCGACCGGCCTGGGCTTCGCGGCGAGCATGCTGGTGCTGGCCGCGGCCCTCGTGATCACGCGGAGCGTGCTGGTGAACAACGTGCCGAGCCGGTCCGCCGCACCCACGTCGGCGGCGTTCGAGATCCTCGTCCGCTTCCTGCGCGACGGGCTGCGGACGCTGCTCGTGGTCGGGCTCGTGGTCGCGCTGTTCGCGTTCCTCGCCGGCCCGTCGGTGACGGCGGTGCGCATCCGCGGCGGCGCGGTGCGGTCGCTGGCCTGGCTGCGCGGGCGGACCGGCATGCGTTCGGGCAAGGTCGGCGGCTGGGTGCACACCTACCGCGGCGTGCTTCGTGGCGTGGCGGTCGGGCTCGCGGTGCTGATCTTCGTGTTCCTCGACCGCCCCAGCGGGCTCGCGGTCCTGCTGATCGCGTTGCTGCTGGTGATCTGCCTCGCGGTGATCCAGTTCTTCGACCAGCCGGTGACCGCCGGCCCGACCGCCCGGCCGACGGACACCGGCTGACCGGTTCACGACGTCGTCGTTTCGGTCTCAGTCTCCGGCGTCTCCGTCGTGTCCGCCGTCTCGGTCCCCGTCGTCCCCGTCGTGTCGGTCGGTGTGGTGGTGGCAGACCCCGCGGCGCACACGGTGGCGGCGTCGCCCAAGGACGCCAACAGATCGGTCGCCGCCTGGCGCAGTCCGGCCTTGTTCACCGGCTGCGCGCCGAGCGCGTCCTGGACCCGTTGCAGGGCCTGGCCGGCCTCGTCGAGGTGGGCCTGCGCCTCGGGGCCGAGCGAGCCGCGGGCGTCGGCGAACGACTGGGAGAGGTCGTCCGCGGCGGCCTTGACGTCGCCGACGGTGGCGTCCTGGGTGGCCAACTTGCCGACCTCGGTCACCAGCGCCTGGGCGGCGTCGGCGACGTCGGCACACTCCGGCCGCAGCGACGGCGACGTCTCGGTTGTCGTGGGTGTGGTCGTCGTCGTGGTCTCCTGGCCGGCCTGGTCGTTCGCGGCGGAGGTGCAGCCGGCGAGCGCCAGCGCGGCGCAGCAGAGCACGACGGTGAGGGGGCGAGCTGTCACAGGAGTCATGCTCGGGGAGTACCCGGCAACGCTGCTTCGCATGTTTCGGGTGAGTTCGCCGCCTGCGTCGGAGCCTGGGTCGGGCTTGGTCGTCCTGGACGTGGAGGTGCCCGGGCGGCTGCTGGTCGGTCCGCCCGGGCACGGGGTTCTGGAGGCTTCGGATGGCGCAGCCACCGTCCGTCACCTGCGGCGGAGCGGCATCACCCGATTCGGGTGAACTCACCCGTGGCGGGGGATGACCTTCGTCGCGGTCGAGCGGATCGTGCGGTCGTACGGGTCCGCTCTCTGGAGGTGTTTCGATGAGTGCAAGCGAGTCGGCGTCCGGCGGTGCCGCCGCGGTCATGTCGGCGCTGGGACAGTCGCGCGGCCTGCGGATCGCGTTCGGCGTGGTGACCGTCGTCGCCGGGGTGCTCATCCTGGCCTGGCCGGGCGGCACGCTCGTCGCGGTAGCGATCCTGCTGGGTCTCGACCTGATCATCGGCGGCGTGTTCCGGGCGATCACGGCGTTCACGTTCCCGCAGGACAGCGTGGCGGCCAGGATTCTGTTCCTGTTGCTGGGAATCCTGATGGTGATTCTCGGGATCCTGTGCCTGCGCGCGCCTTTCCAGACGATCGCCGTGCTGGTGCTGCTGTTCGGGATGGCGTGCATCATCGGCGGTGCGCTGGAGCTGTTCCACGGCTTCACGGGTGGTGGCGGCTGGGCCATCGCCGGCGGCGTCGTCGGCATCCTGGTCGGCATCGTCGTGCTGTCGTACCCGGTGTCGTCCGTGTCCACGATGATCTGGCTGTTCGGCATCGCACTCGTCGTGCTGGGCCTGACGGCCATCATCGGCGCCTTCACGCCGGCACGGAGCCGAGCGGCGTCCCCGGCGACCCCACCGCCGGCAACGCCTCCTGCCGCCCCGGCGGCGACGTAGTATCGTCCACAATGGACCGTCCGGCCGTTCGTGAACGGCCGGACGGTTACGCGTTGCATGTGCATCTTCCAGTGCATTTGACCTGCGTGTTTTACTTCTTTGGTCGCACATGCACCGAACAGTGGGTTGACATGCCGTACTGATTACGAAGAGTGACGGTCTTGATAGATCAATTTTATAATCAACGGGAAATTTCTCCGCGAACCTCATGATCGACGGGAGAATTTCGCGTCGGTAGAGGCCACTGCCGCACATCTCCCCGGGCCGATCGGCGGCTAATTCGATCCACGGCGTCCGGCGTACCGTAGAAATGCGTCGGGGCCGTGCCGTGGGCCGTGCGGAACACCCATCAAATCGGTTCGTCCCGCGTTTTCGCCAACGCCACGGTGTCGCCACGATTACGAAATGACGACTCCGCCGAGAGCCGGCGTGTGGGTTCCAGAGAAGTGACGGAAAGCGAACACCCGCGGTTCCCGGCGGCGCGGAAAGAAGTGCGACGAGCCGGTTCGGTCGCGGTTTCGGGTCGGCGCGGTCGCCGATTCCGGACGGACACCACCCGCGCTGGTCGACTGCCCGCCGTCGGTGGCGGTCAGGGGGCCGGGCGGGCTCGCCGGAGCCGGTTCGGCACTGGTGAGCACGGCGGGACACACCCGTCTACGACATCAGTCAGTTGACCGATGTCTTCACACCGGTATCGAACGAGGCTTGCTGAGTCCAACTCATCGCGAGATCGAACGAGACGACAGAGGTCGTGGGGTGAAGTGGTGACCGCTCCGGACTGGCATGACGAGCTGGTACTCGTCGCCGAGCTGGCCAGCGTCAACAACCAGATCGCCAGATTCGTACTCCGGCTGCTCGACGCGGACGCCGGAAGACGAGAGCAAGTAGCCGCGGGTGACGAGTACAGCCTTGGCGGCCGGCTCGTCGACCTGGGCCGCGCGCTGCAGAACCGAGCGGCGTACCGGGCCGCAGGCGACACGGATCGCGATGGTGGGGCCATCGACGACTGTGTAGACCTGCGGCCACGGACGCTCGCGCTGGACAAAGTTCTGAGCCAAAGCGGATGTGGC
>NZ_DATBKY010000036.1:0-2689 GCF_036555685.1 Actinophytocola sp.
GAATCCGCTCGGGGATACCATGTCGGACCTCCGCTCTACGGGGGGTTTCAGCCGCTTAAGCCCCGTTGCCGGGAGAGATCAACTCGCCTTTGTCGGCGGCACGCGAAAACTGAACAGGGCGCGGCAACTGAATCTTGAGCACTTGCGCCGAAACCCTGGCCGGATCGGAGTGGTCCGAGCCGGGGAGGAAGTAGGTGCTGAACGTGGAGGACTGGGCTGAGATCCGTCGGTTGCGGCGGGCGGAGAAGATGTCGATCACGCAGATCGCCCGGGTGCTGAAGGTCTCGCGCAACACGGTGTATACCGCGCTGAGGTCGGACGGGCCGCCGAAGTACGAGCGCGGGTCCAGCGGTTCGATCGTGGATGCGTTCGAGCCGCGGATACGTGAGTTGTTGCGGGCCTATCCGACGATGCCGGCGACGGTGATCGCGGAGCGGGTGGGCTGGACCCACTCGGTCCGGGTGCTCAGCGCGCGGGTGGCGCAGCTGCGGCCGGCGTATCTGCCGCCGGACCCGGCGGGCCGCACCAGTTACGAGCCGGGCGAGATCGCGCAGTGCGATCTGTGGTTCCCGCCGATCCGATTGCCGGTCGGGTTCGGGCAGGTGCGCAAGCCGACCCAGCTGCCGGTGCTCACGATGGTGACCGGCTACTCCCGCTGGCTGTCCGCGGTGCTCATCCCGACCCGTTCGGCGGCGGATCTGTTCGCCGGCTGGTGGCAGCTGATCGCGGCGTTGGGTGCGGTGCCGCGGGTGCTGGTCTGGGACGGCGAGTCCGCGATCGGCCGCTGGCGTGCCGGACGGGTCGAACTCACGGCCGAGTGCCAAGCCTTCCGCGGCACCCTCGCGAGCAAGGTGCTAGTGCTGCGGCCGCGCGAGCCGGAACACAAGGGCATCATCGAGCGGGCGCACGACTACCTGGAGCGCTCGTTCCTACCCGGTCGATCGTTCAGCTCGCCGGCCGACTTCAACGCCCAGCTGCAGCAGTGGCTGCACCTGGTGAACGCGCGGACCCGGCGCGTGTTGGGCTGCGCGCCGACTGACCGGATCACCGCCGACCGGGCTGCGATGCTGAGCCTGCCGCCGGTCGATCCGGTGACCGGGTGGCGGCACTCGCTGCGGCTGCCGCGTGACCACTACATCCGGCTGGACTCCAACGACTACTCGGTGCACCCGAGCGTGATCGGCCGCCGCATCGAGCTGCTCGCCGACCTGGAGCGGGTGCGGGCGTTCTGCGACGGCAAGCTCGTGGCCGACCACGAACGAATCTGGGCCTGGCACCAGAGCATCTCCGACCCCGGACACATCGCGGCCGCGAAGCTGCTGCGCAAAGCACGCATCGGGATGCTGCGCCCGGTCAACGCCGAGCCGGACGTGCAGATCCGCTGTCTCGAGGACTACGACACCGCGCTCGGCCTTGCCGATGCTGACGGCGGGGTGGCGTGATGGCCACCCGCGCGACGGCCAAACCGACGGTCCGCGACGTCACGGCGGAGGTGGCGTTCTTGACCCGGGCGCTCAAGGCGCCGACGCTGCGCGAGTCGATCCCGCGCCTGGCCGAGCGGGCCCGCGCCGAGTCCTGGTCACATGAGGAGTTCCTCGTCGCCTGCCTGCAACGCGAGGTCTCCGCCCGGGAGTCACATGGCGGCGAGGGCCGCATCCGGACGGCCCGGTTCCCCTCGCGCAAAAGCATCGAGGAGTTCGACTTCGACCACGCCCGCTCGCTCAAACGCGACATCATCGCCCACCTCGGCACCCTGGACTTCGTCACCGCCCGCGAGAACGTGGTCTTCCTCGGCCCGCCGGGCACCGGCAAGACCCACCTCGCCATCGGGCTGGCCATCCGCGCCTGCCAAGCCGGCCACCGCGTCCTGTTCGCCACCGCATCCGAGTGGGTCGCCCGGCTTGCCGAGGCCCACCATGCCGGCCGACTCCAAGCCGAACTGGTCCGGCTCGGCCGCTACCCGCTGCTCGTCGTCGACGAGGTCGGCTACATCCCCTTCGAACCCGAAGCCGCCAACCTGTTCTTCCAGCTCGTCTCCAGCCGCTACGAACGAGCCAGCCTGATCGTCACCTCGAACAAGCCGTTCGGCCGCTGGGGCGAAGTCTTCGGCGACGACGTCGTCGCCGCAGCCATGATCGACCGCCTGGTGCACCACGCCGAAGTCGTCGCCCTCAAAGGCGACAGCTACAGACTCAAAGACCGCGACCTCGGCCGCGTCCCAACCGCCGCGACCGACGAACGATGACACCCGCAAGTGCTCAATTTTCACGTGCCGAAAGTGTTCAAATTTCAGCTGCCGTTGACAGTAATGCCGATCTGGATATCAGGCTGGCCTCGAGGTCCTATCTACCGCTGCTGCAAAGCGGCGCCTTCGAACCAGCGCATAACTATCGTGTATGAGCTGATGCTAGCCGCTGCGCACCGCGCATAGTCGGCGATAGGGTGGGTGATCATCTGGTCTGCTACGTCGGCACGATCCGGATAGGTAATGCCGGGCGCCGTATGACTTCCCATCTTGTGAACGCCCGCAGACGGGCACGTCCGGTGGACACGTCTGTCGCGGAGTTTGCGTCGATCACCGTCATCGCGGCGATCGCGATCAAGCATTGACTGAAGACCTTTGCGCTGAGGCCGACCCGACCGCAGTTCGGCGATAGCGGATACGTGTGCCTGCTGGCCGGTCTGACCC
>NZ_DATBKY010000037.1:0-47022 GCF_036555685.1 Actinophytocola sp.
ACCCGGCCGCGGTGTGCGGCTGGCCGGCGAGTTCTACGGGCTCGCCGGCGCGCACCCCGGGCCGTTCCCCCTCCACGACATCGGCATCTGGGTCGGCTCGTACCGCAAGCGGATGCTGGCCCTCACCGGCCGCCTCGCCGACGGCTGGCTGCCCAGCGCGCCCTACGCGCCGCCGGAAGAGCTCGCCGGCATGAACGAGATCATCGACGCCGCCGCCGAGGCCGCCGGACGGTCCACATCGGACATCCGGCGGCTGTACAACGTCGCCGGCTCGTTCCGCGGGCCCGGTACGGAGTTCCTGCGCGGTCCGGTCAAGGTCTGGGTCGAGCAGCTCGCCGAGCTGGCGCTGGCCGAGGGCATCAGCGGCTTCGTCCTCATGGTCGACCGCGACGGCGACACCGACCTGCGCCGCTTCGCCGAGGAGGTCGCGCCCGCGGTCCGCGAGCTCGTGGCGCAGGAGCGGACCAGCGGCCGCACGGGGAGCGCGCGGCCGCCGGAAGCAACAGTGGACTTCGAGGCGCTCGGCGTGACGCCGACGCCGGACGACGGCACGCGGCGGTCCGCGGTCACGTTGTGGGACGAGTCGGCGCGGCCGACCGGGCCCGCGGTCGACCCGGACACCACCTACACCCCCCGCGGCCGGATGACCGGCCAGCACCTCGTCGAGATCCACGACCACCTGCGCGGCGAGCTCGAGCGGGTGCGCACGCTGGTCCGCCAGGTCACCGACGGCGCGCTCGACGTGGGCGCCGCGCGCTCGGAGATCAACGAGATGACCATGCGGCAGAACAACTGGACGCTCGGCGCGTTCTGCGAGAGCTACTGCCGCTTCGTGACCATGCATCACTCGCTCGAGGACGCGTCGTTCTTCCCGCAGCTGCGCCGCGCGGACCCGCGGCTCGGCCCGGTGCTCGACCGACTGTCCGAGGAGCACCGCGTGATCCACGACGTGCTGAACCGCGTCGACGCCGCGCTCGTGGCCACGGTGAGTGACCCCAAGGGGATCGCGGAGCTCGGCGAGGCGGTGGACCTGCTGACCGACACGCTGCTGTCCCATCTGTCCTATGAGGAGCGTGAGCTGGTCGAACCGCTCGCGCGGCTGGGCATCGGTTGACGATGCCCGGGGCCTCCGGCGCGCCCCCACGCGTCGAACGCTCCGAAGTTACGTCAACTGCCTGTCTCGCCTAACGCCAGTCGGTCGGCCGGCCGGTCCGCCAGTCGGTCGGGCGCCCCGTGCGCCAGTCGGCGGCGGGTCCGGCGGTGGAAGTTGTTGCGGGCATGGCATCTCCTTCGGCGTGCCCGGCCGCACGTCTGCTCACTCGAACGGAGTCGGGACACTGTGTGGCCAGGCCATTACAGTGGGGACCTCCGTTGGAAGGACACGGTGTGCACGGCGCGAATTCTCGCGACCCCGTGCGGGGGCGGAAGCGGCTCTCTGTTCGCCGCTGGGGTGTCTGGTCCCTACCGCGTCCAGCCTTGACCTATGTGCTTGTCGTGCAGGCGGCCGGGCTGGCCACCGTCGCGGGCACCATAACGCTCGCCCCCGTCGAGCGCGAGGACTGGATCCGCTTCGCGCTGCTCGTCGCCGCGGCCGTCGCGCACCTCGAGGCGGCCCGCCGGATGGAGCGCATCCGCGAGGTCTCGTCGGAGGGCTCGGGCCACACGCACCTGCAGTCGGTGTGGTTCTTCGCCGCGGTGCTGCTGTTGCCGCCGCCGCTGATCGCCGGGTTGCTCGCGGTGAGTTACTGCCACTCGTGGGTACGGGTGTACCACCGGCGTGCGGTCGCCCACCGCAAGGCCTTCTCGATGGCGACCGTCGTGCTCGGCTGCGCGGCCGCCTACGCCGTCCTCGCGGCGGTCTATCCCGAACACGGCGCGCCGTTCGCGACCGAGCTGGACGGCCCGCTCGGGCTCGTCGCCGTCGTCGCCGCGGGCGGGCTCTACCGGCTCGTGAACTACGGGCTCGTCGTCCTCGTCATCCTGCTCACCAACCCGGATCGCCCGGCGCGCAAGGCATTGGGGCACGCGAGCGACCAGCTGATGATCGCCGGCGCGGTCGGGCTCGCCACCGGCTTCGCGGTCGTGCTGACCGCCCGGCCGTGGTGGGCGCCGCTGCTGGTGATCACCGTGCTGGCGCTGCACACCGGGCTGCTGCTGCCGCAGTTCCGCGACGCCAGCCGGACGGACGCCAAGACCGGCCTGTGCGACCCGACGTTCTGGTCCGAGCTCGCCGCCGACGAGCTCGACCGCGCGCGCCGGCTGGGCGGCCGCCTCGGCGTGCTGCTGCTGGACCTCGACCTGTTCAAGCGGATCAACGACGAGCACGGGCATATGGCGGGCGACGCCGTGCTGCGCGCGGTGGCGGACGCGATCAAGCACGCCGTCCGCGGGCACGACATGGTCGGCCGGTACGGCGGCGAGGAGTTCGCGGTCGTGTTGCCGGGCCTCGGGGTGGACGACGTGCGGCACACCGCGGAGCGGATCCGGGCGGCGATCGCGTCGGTGACCGTCACGACGATCGACCTGGACGGGGCGGAGCGGACGATCGGCGGGCTGACGGCGTCGGTCGGTGTGGCGATCTTCCCCGACCACGGGCTGGACCGGACGGCGTTGCTGCTGGCCGCGGACGCGGCGCTGTACGAGGCGAAGGACGCGGGGCGCGACTGCACGCGGGTCGCGGAGTCCGCCCGCCCGGCGCTGCCGGCGGTGTGGCAGACGCAGGAGCCGGTGGTCTCCCTGGCTAGGCGGCTGAGCGGTCGGCGGCGGCCTGCGGATCACCGGTCGCCAAGTCGCCCTCCGGGTTGATCTCCTCGTCGAGGATCTCGTCGATCTTGCGCGACGCACGGCGCAGCGCGTTGCGCGCGGCCATGAACGCCACGATGAGCACGACGAGCGCGACGGCGGTGATGTGCGCCCACGTCCACGGGAGAAGCAACCCGGAGAGGCCGATCCCGGCGAGCACGGTCAGTGACGGCACGTGCCGGAACGCGGGGTACAGATTTCGCATGGTTCCTCGAAAGGGACGGTGGGCCACGGAAAGCATGATCAGCCGGACGGCTACTGGGAGTAGTCGTGACCAATGAGTGGATCGCGGCGATAACAGAACGTGTTACCCGACCCGTCCAGGTCACTCGATCGGCCTCACCCACGTATCAGGTCTCCGCGGCCACCACGCAGACCTGTGCCTTCTGCCACGACCACGCGACGCCCGCCGCCCCGGCGACGCCGACGACGGCGTGCGGCGCCACGCGTTCGGCGGCGAGGCCGGCGAGCGCCTCGCCGACGATGTAGAACCCGGACGGGCAGGCGAACCCGACAAGCGCGCAGCCGCCGGTCGGTCCAGACGAGCTTCGCGCCCGCCACGACGTCCGGCCACCACGCGCGCCGCACGACCTCCTTGTCGGTCGCCGCCGCGGGGCGCGGCCGTCCGAGGCACCACATCAGCACCGCGGGCGGCAGCGCGCCGCGCGCGGCGTTGGCCGGCGCGCTGATCAGCTGGACGGCGACGTCACGCAACACCATCGGTTCACTACGAAAAGTACTTGGGACCGCCGCGTTCGTAAGACGGCCGATAGTGGGACCTTCGCCGGTGGGACGATGAGGGCGTGCGCTACTTGTTGCTGATCGGCGGCGAGGCGGGCGTCGGGGACGGCCGGTCGTCGAAGGAGATCTGTGAGGCGGCCGACGCGGTCGCGTGGGCGGCGGAGATGACCCGGCGCGGCGTGCTCGTCAGCGGTGAGGTGCTGCAGCCGCCGGAGGCCGCGCGGACCGTGCGGGTACGCGCCGGCGAGGTGCTGCTGGCGGACGGGCCGTTCGCCGAGACAAAGGAGCAGATCGGCGGCGTCACCGTGATCGAGTGCGCGGATCTGGACGAGGCGGTCGAGGTCGCCGCGGCGCATCCGGTGGCGCGCTACGGGATGGTCGAGGTGCGGCCGCTGCTGTGACCGGTGTCGAGGGGGCCGTCGCGGCCGCGTTCCGCACGGAGTGGGGCCAGGTCGTCGCCACCCTGATCCGGGTGACCGGCGACTGGGACCTCGCGGAGGAGTGTGCCCAGGACGCGTTCGCCATGGCGCTGGAGCGGTGGGCGCGCGACGGCGTGCCGCGCAAGCCGGGCGCGTGGCTGACGACGACCGCGCGGAACCGCGCGGTGGACCGGTTGCGCCGCGAGGCGGTCGGGGCGGCGAAGCTGCGGGAGGTGGCGGCGCTGGCCGAGCCCGCCGAGCCCGAGCCGCCGGAGGAGATCCGCGACGACCGGCTGCGGTTGATCTTCACCTGCTGCCACCCGGCGCTCGCGTTCGAGGCGCGGGTGGCGCTCACGCTGCGCACGCTGGCGGGGCTCACCACGTCGGAGATCGCGCGCGCGTTCGTGGTGGAAGAGAAGACGATGGCGCAGCGGCTGGTGCGGGCGAAGAAGAAGATCCGCAACGCCGGCATCCCGTACCGGGTGCCGCCCGCGCACCTGCTGCCGGAGCGGACGAACGCCGTGCTGGGCGTGCTCTACCTGCTCTTCAACGAGGGCTACGCGGCGACGGCCGGCGCGGACCTGGTGCGCCGGTCGCTGACCGGGGAGGCGGTCCGGCTCGCGCGCGTGCTGGTGTCGCTGATGCCGGGCGAGCCGGAGGTCGAGGGCCTGCTCGCGTTGCTGCTGCTGCACGACGCGCGCCGGGACGCGCGGGTGTCGGCGTCGGGCGACCTGGTGACGTTGGAGGAGCAGGACCGGTCGGGCTGGGACCGGTCGATGATCGACGAGGGCGTGGCGTTGCTGGAGCGGGCGCTGCGCCGTGGTGTGCCGGGCCCGTACCAGATCCAGGCGGCGATCGCGGCCTGCCACGCGACCGCCCCGACGGCCGCTGACACGGACTGGCCCCAGATCGCGTCGCTGTACGGCGAGCTGGTGCGGTTCGTCCCGTCGCCGGTGGTGGAGCTGAACCGCGCGGTGGCGATCGCGATGGCCGACGGCCCGGCGGCCGGCCTGGCGCTGGTGGACGACCTGGCGAACCGTGGCGAGCTCGCCGGCTACCACCTGCTCCCGGCCACCCGCGCGGACCTGCTCCGGCGCCTGGCGCGCTTCCCCGAGGCGGCTTCGGCGTACCGCGAGGCCATGGACCTGGCCGGCAGCGACACCGAACGCCGCTACCTGGCCGACCGGCTCGCCGAAGTCTCGTCCTGACCGACCGCCTCGCCGGACGCTGTCGATTCCGGGCGCGGCCGTTCGTCGGTTGGGCGAGAACGGACAAGGGAGGAACCATGACCCGGCCGACCGGCCTGAACATCGACATCCAGCCCGAGCTGCTCGACGCCTGCTACCGCGACACCCGCGCCGTGCTCGCCGCGATCCCGGCGGACCGGTGGGACGGCTCCAGCCCGTGCCGCGAATGGACCGTGCGGGAGGTGGCCGACCACCTCGTCGACGGGCTCGGGTTCTTCGCCGCGGCCGTGTCCGGGACGCGGGCCGACCGGCCGGCGGACCTGCTCGACGCGTACGACGACGCCACCCGCCGGTGCGTCGACGCCTTCGGCGACCCGGCGGCGCTGGCCGCGGAGCATCCGTTCGGCGACGGGCGGCTGACCGGCCGCTCGATCGCCACGATCAGCCTCTCGGAGACGCTCGTGCACGGCTGGGACCTCGCGATCGCCACCGGCTTGCCGTACGACGCGAACCCCGACGCCGTCGCGCTGCTGCGGCGGTTCGCCGACGGCCCGAAGGTGGACGGCCTGTTCGCCGACCCGGTGCCGGTCCCGCCGGACGCGCCACCGTTCGTGGCGCTGCTCGGCAAGTTGGGTCGGGTGGCCTGATGCTGCTCGATGTCGACGGCGTGCGGATCGCCGCGGAGACGTTCGGGTCGGCCGGCGACCCGGCGGTGCTGCTGATCGCCGGCGCGGGCGCGTCGATGGACTGGTGGGAGCCGGAGTTCTGCACGCGGCTGGCGGCGGCCGGCCGCCACGTGATCCGCTACGACCACCGCGACACCGGCGAGTCGGAGAGCTACCCGCCGGGCCGGCCCGGCTACCGCGCCGACCGCCTCCACCTGGACGCGGTGGGCGTGCTGGACGCGCTCGGCGTCGAGCGGGCGCACGTGGTCGGCATGTCGGCGGGTGGCGGGATCGCCCAGGTGCTGGCCCTCACCGTGCCGGACCGGTTGCGCAGTCTGACGCTGATGTCGACCAGCGGCGGCCCGGGCGACGAGGACCTGCCGGCGGGCCACCTGCCGGCGGTCGCCGCGCCGGACTGGGCCGACCGTGCGGCCGTGGTCGAGTGGCTCGTCGAGTACCAGCGGGCGCTCGCCTCGCCGAGCCGCCCGTACGACGCGGCCGCCGTGCGCGAGGTGGCCCGCATCGCGATCGCTCGCACCGCCTCGCCGGAGTCGGCGGAGACGAACCACTACGCGGCGGAGGGCGGCGAGTCGGCCTGGCGCGGGAGGCTCCCGACCATCACCACACCGACGCTGGTCCTGCACGGCGACGAGGACCCGGCCTTCCCGCTACCCCACGGGGAGGCCCTGGCCCGCGAGATCCCGAACGCGCGCCTGGTGGTGCTGCCACGCACCGGCCACGAGTTCCCCCGCGAGAACTGGCCCGTGGTTCTCCAGGAGCTGATCGCACACACCGAATGAGGACGACGCCTCTCCCGCGAGACCTGCTCGGCCGTCCCGCGCGTCGGGCCGCACAACGAAACGACGCCTTCGCGGAGATCCTCGCGAAGGCGTCGTTCGTTCGGCGCTGGCCCGCACGGGGCCGGCGCGGTTCATGCCGCGTTGTCGGTCGAGCGGTGCTGCACGCGCATCCGCCGCCACCAGGACGGGTGGCCGGCGCGCGCCGCGCGCAGGTGCTCCAGAGTCGTCCCGTCCCGCACGTCGCCACGGGCGCGCTCGAGCCGGTACTCCATCTCCGCCTTCACGACCTCGGGAGTGGTGTTCATCTTCGTCTCCTTGCCGGTGCTCTTTGCTGGCAAGGTGAAGATTCGTCCTGAGGCCGGGGGCCGGGCATCGGACGATCACCCATACCTGGCCGTCCCGTCCCTTACCCGGAGCCCTGAGGGGTGGCCTTACCGGCCGTAGCTGGGGTAAGGGGGCCTCAGGCGGCGAAGAACTCCCTCAGTACCGGGGCGAGCGCCTTCGCCTTCACGATGTGGGTCTGGCCCGGCACGGTGCGGTATGTAGCGTTCGGCAGGACCTCGGACAGCGCGCGGCAGCCGTGGTGCATCCAGTCCGGGCTCTTGCCGCCGTCGGCCACGAGTGCCGGTTGCGTGACCGTCGACCAGCGGGTCTCGGGCAGTGGGCGGCCGCGCTGGAGCTCGGCCATGAACGCGAAGTCGTGGCGCAGCGACGGCGCCACGCCCTTGAGCTTCGACCACACCGGCAGCAGGCGCATGATCGCGACGCCGAAGCCGGGCACGTCGACGAACCGCATGAACGCCTTGACCGCGTCGCCGGTTCGGCCCTCGGCGATCATCGCGTCGAGCCGCGTCTCCCAGTCGTCGGGCAGCGGCCGGTGGGTGTCGTCGACGATCAGCGGCGGCTCGTACATCCCGAGCCTGCTCACGCCGACACCGTGGTTGGCCGCCTCGAGCGCGAGCACCGCACCCGACGAGGCGCCGAACAGGTGCGGCGCGCCGCCGGCCTCCTTGGCCAGCGCCTCGATGTCCTCGACCTCCCGCTCGAGCGCGACCTCGCGGGACTCGCCGGACTCGCCGCGGCCGCGCCGGTCGTAGGTGAACACCGTGAACTCGCCGGCCAGTTCGGCCGCGAGGGGGCCGGACGGGCCTTGGCCGCGGTAGCACATCGCACCGTCCACAATGATCAGTGGCGGGCCGTCACCGGTGCGGTCGTAGGCGATTCTCGTGCCGTCGGCGGAGGTGAACGTGTACGTCATGATCTTGCCTCTCAGGCGAAGGTGGTGTTGAGCCAGGACTGCCAGGCGCGCTCGGCGGCGCCGGCGTCGGTTTCGCCGAACAGGTGGTGTCCGGCGACGATCGGGCCGTGGAAGCCCTTCATGAAGCGGTAGAGCGCGTCGCGGCCGCGCAGGCCGAGGGTGTGCTCGTTGGCGTGGTAGACCTCGCCGTCGATCGGGCCGATCCCGTCCGGCTCGGCGTGCGCGGCGTCGCCCGGCTTGGGGTCGGCGGGCAGGCCGAGCGCGGTCAGCAGGGTGGCCCGCGTGGTGGGCCAGTCCGTGCTCACCGGCCCGAACGCGGTGACCGGCACGGCGGTGCGGCCGGCGAAGTGGCGCAGGTAGGTGGTGAGCGTGGCGAAGAACAGGTCGTTGCCCTTGGCCATCGCCTCGTACTCGGCGGCCCAGTCGTCGCCGGGAAGGAAGCCATTGGTCGCCATGCGCAGGACGGTGCTCGCGCCCTCGCGGCCCTCGATGAGGAAATCGAAGGCGACGAACCGGCCGTCAGGGGCCTCGTCGGTGCGGTAGGCGAAGCGGTGCATGGGTTCCCACGCGGTGACTCGGTGCTCGGGCTCGTAGCCGCCGAAGGACTGCCGGACCTTTCCGGCCTCGGCGTCGACGTCGTTGCGCCCCATGAACCAGGAGTCGATGCCCGGCCCGGTCGCGATGGCCGTCCAGATGTCCTCCGGCGTGGCCTCGACCTCGGCGCTGTCGGTCCGTTCGAACTCGCGGCCCATCACTCGCTCCTCACCTTCGGATGGATCGCCACGATGAGCCGGTGGGCGCGGCCGCCCTCGGCCTTCTCGTCGTGGTACCGGCCGATCAGCGTGGTGACCGTGGCCGCCAGCTCCTCCGCGAACGCCGCCCGGTCCGCGGCGGAGGCGAACCGGATCTCCCCGTCGAGCGCGAAGGTCGCGACCTTCTTCTGTGCCTTGGCCGCGCCGGTCAGCAGCGTGCCGACGTCCCGCACCAACCGCGAGGCGAGCGCGAGCAGCCAGCGCGCGGAGAGCCGGTCGGGCGCCCGCTCGGGGTCGGGCGCGACGGCGGAGAGCGCGGTCGGCGAGATCACGTACGAGGACGCCGTGGCCCGCAGGACCCGCTCGGTCACGTTGCCCTTGCGTCGTTCCTCGACGAGCTCGACGAGGCCGTGCTTCTCCAGGGCGCGCAGGTGGTAGTTGACCTTCTGCCGGGGGAGGCCCACCCGCGCGGCCAACGTGGTCGCCGAGCCGGGTTCGGCCAGCTCGGCCAGCAGCCGGGCGCGCGTGGGGTCCAGCGAGACCTCGGCCGTGGCCGGGTCCTCGATCACTGCTACGTCGAACATGCGAGAAGTCTGCGCTCCGACAACTCTATCTGTCAAGACAAATTTATTTGTCGGTGGTGTCGACGGCCGGCCGCCCTCAGCGGCTTCTCAGCCAGCCGCGCCGCCGGTGTCGGTGGTCGTCGGTAGCGTTGATTTCGGGGGACCCCCTGGGGGCCGATTGAATGGACCGTTCAATCGGGTTCGTTGTCCACAGGCGCCCGAGGAGACCCGTTTCCGTCGGTGTCGATCTCCGGGCTGGAGATCGGGGGGCGGAGGCCGTCGGCGCCCCGGTGCGTGCGCCGTGGTGCCAGACTGGGCGGCGTGCCAGGGAAGCGCAGCGCCGGGATTCTGTTGTTCCGCCAGACCTCCGCCGGGGTCGAGGTCCTCTTGGGCCACATGGGCGGTCCCTTCTGGGCCAAGAAGGACGACAAGGCCTGGACGGTGGTGAAGGGCGAGTACGAACCGCCCGAGGAGCCCGAGGCCGCCGCGCGCCGGGAGTTCACCGAGGAGCTCGGCCTGCCCGCGCCCCAAGGCGAGTACACAGGACTCGGCGAGGTGCGGCAGTCGGGCGGCAAGACCGTCACCGTGTGGGCCGTGGCCGGCGAGCTCGACCCGGCCGCGATCGTGCCCGGGACGTTCGAGATGGAGTGGCCGCCACGGTCGGGGAAGCGGCAGACCTTCCCCGAGCTGGACCGGGTCGCGTGGTTCGGGCTGCATCAGGCGGCGGAGAAGATCGTCGGTGGGCAGCGCGCCTTTCTGGAGCGGCTAGCCGAGCACCTGGCGGACCTCGATCATGCCGACCGCGGCCCAGGGGTGGGTTGACGCGACCTGCAGCGCCTCCGCCCGCGACGCGCACTCGATCAGCGTCACGCCGCCCATCTGCTCCTTCGTCTCCGCGAACGGGCCGTCCGTGAACAGCACCTCGCCGGCACGGAACCGCACCGTGCTCGCGGTGTCCGGCGGGTGCAGGCCCATGGCGTCGACGAGCACGCCGCGGTCGGCCATCTCCTTCGACCACTCCTCGCAGCCGGGCAGATCGTAGGACTGCTCGACCGACGTGTCGGCGCAGAGCATCAGCATGAACTTCACGTTTCCTCCCACGTGACGGGCAGACCGAACGCCGCGAACAGCGTGTTGTCGAACGTCGTGATCTCCGCGATCCGCCCGCCCGCGAAGCGCATGACGTCGATCTTGAACGCGCGGTACCCGGCTTCGCCGGGCGAGCGCAGGTAGTTCGCCGCGGCGAGCTGGCGGTTCGCGCGCGTCGGCACCAGCAGCCAGTCGCCGTGCGAGCCGCCGAACGCGGCCTGGAACAGCGGCGCGAGCGACGGGACGCCGTCGTACACCCACGGCCGCGGCGGCATCGTGACCCGGATGTCCTCACGCACCAGCGCGGTCAGCCCGGCCACGTCGCCCGCCTGGTGCGCCTCGATGTACCGCGCGAGCAGCGAACGCTCGACCGACGTCGGCTCGCCCGGCGAGTGTGAGTCGCGGGCGGGCAGCTTGTCGCGCAGCGTCGCGCGGCCCCGCTGCAGCGCGCTGTTCACGCCGGCCACGCTGGTGTCGAGCAGCTCCGCGGTCTCCTTCGCCGACCACTCGAGCACGTCGCGCAGGATCACGACCGCCCGCTGCTGGGGCGGCAGGAGCTGCATCGCCGCGAGGAACGCCAGCTCGATCGTCTCCCGTGCCACCGCCATCGCGTCCGGCTGGGCGTCTGGCGGCGCGGCCAGGTCGAGCAGCCGGTCGGGGTAGGGCTGCAGCCACGGCACCTCGGCGAACGAGTCCGCGCTCGGCACCCGCCGCTTCTTGCGGCGGATCGCGTCGAGCGCGGTGTTCGTCGCGATCTTGTACAGCCACGCGCGGAACCCGCTGCCGGTGAAGCCGTCGCGCGCCCGCCATGCGCGCACCAGCGTCTCCTGCGCGGCGTCCTCCGCGTCCTCGAAGTTGCCGAGCATGCGGTAGCAGTGGACGTGCAGCTCATGGCGATGCCGCTCGGCGAGCCGGCCGAACGCCTCCTCGTCGCCTTCGATCGCGACCACGTTCCCCACGCCGTCGATTCTGCCCCGGCCAGGGCGGCGATGAGTGCTCCCGCACGGGCCGTCACACGTGGCGCAGGATGGACCGGACTCCAGGGGCGTCGTGGACACTCGCGAGCAGTCCGAGGTCGTGACCGCGGCCCGGGCCGGCGACGAGGCGGCGTTCGTGCGGCTCGCCGACCGCTCCCGGCGCGAGCTGCACTGCGCTGCGGCCCCCTTCTCCAGCCGCCTGCTGGTGCACGCCCTCGCCGTCCACATGCGACAGCTCGGTCACGCGTCGTCGTGCACCCGCGGGGCCGCGGGTGAGCACGGCGATGGTGGTCGTCACCTCGTCGCGAGGGCCGACAGCGCGCAGACGGCCGCCCAGCCGCCGGCCGCGGCCAGCACCGTGGTGCGCTCGGGTTTGCCTTCGAGCGCGCGCCCGAGCACGACGAGATCGCCGAGGTCCGAGGCGACGCGAACGGCGATCGCGGTCCGCATCGCCCGGCGCCCCGGTGCGAAGGCCATGGCGAGCCCGGACGCGAGGTCGCGGACGCCGAGCGTGCGGACGAACGTCTCCTGCTCGGGCTCGGGTCTGCCGCCGCGGAGCAGGCCGGATGGCTTGAGCAGCAGCGCGGGGCGTGCGGTGATCGCGGCCCCGTAGGCGGCGGTGGCGACGCCGAGGGCGCGGGGGAACCAGGCCATGTGACCTCCTCGTGGTGCCGGGCCATCCTCACCCGGCGGGGAGGTTCCCGCAGATCAGTGGGTGGCGATGGGAGCGACGGTCGCGTTGGCGAGCCGGACCAGCTCGGCCGGCGCGAGCTCGATCTCCAGGCCACGGCGGCCGCCGCTGCAGAAGATCGTCTCGTGGTCGTCGGCCGAACTGTCGAGCACGACAGGCAAACGCTTGCGGTGGCCGAGCGGCGAGATCCCGCCGGCGACGTACCCGGTGGCCCGCTCCGCCGCGGCGACGTCGGCCATCTTCGCTTTCTTCCCACCGGCCGCGGCCGCGAGCGCCTTGAGATCCAGCTGCCCGGCCACGGGCACTACGCCGACCGTCAGCGTCCCGTCGACCTCGGCGACGAGCGTCTTGAAGACCCGCTCCGCGGGCAGCCCGAGCAACTCGCTGGCCTCGGTCCCGTACGACGCCGACCTGGGGTCGTGCGCGTACTCGTGCACCTGGTGCGGCACCTTCTGCTTCGCCAGCAGCGCGGTCGCCGGCGTTCCCTTACCCGCCACGCCGGCAAACCTATCCGGTCAGCACTCCAGCGGACGCCGGAAGGCCTGCGGGCACGCGGACTCGGGCTCCGCCCGGCACACGGTCGGCGCGGCAGCCGGGAGCGGTGCTCCCGCGACCAACCGCCCCGGTTGGTCGGTGGCGCCGCCGACGACCAGGAAGACGGCGACGAACGGCGCGGCGATCAGCACCGTGGCGACGAGGACGAACGTGCGATGCACGGCGATCACCTCATTCCTTGCGGTAGAAGGTGATCGTGCGTGCGCGGCCGCGGCACTGGTATTCGCCTTCAGGCGTATTTCGGTGACCTCGGCGGGCGCGTACCGTTCTCGGTACGAGGGCACGGCGGAAGGTGCCCGATGTCCGAAACACTCACCGAGCACGACCTACGCGCATTGCTCGGGGTGGTCGAGGAGGGCCGGCGCGACGCGCCTACCGAGGGTCTCCCGTGGGCCACCCTCGACGAGCTCGCCCGCCTTGTGCGGTGTGACTGTGTGGCGTTCCCGGAGGCGGATCTCGTCGCCGAGCGGGGGTTGCTCAACCAATGGCTCGATGCCGACGGTCGTGGGCTCGAACTCGACGACGCCGACGACCCGGAACCGGAGTTTTGGGCCGCCAACCGGGTGTTTCTGCCTTGCACCTACGCAGAGCGCACCGGCGACTTCACCACGGTCGTGCGGTGGTCCGACTTCTATTCGAGCGCCGAGCTGCGCGAACAGCCGGCGTACGCCGATTTCTTCTTCGCGCACGACGGCACGACGCACGCCCTGCACGCTTCGTTACCGGCCCTGCCGGGTCACTTCCGCAAGATCACTTTCTGGCGCGCCGGCGGGCCGGACTTCACCGAGCGGGACCGGCTCGTCGTTCAGTTGCTGCGTCCGCACATCTGGGAGCTCTTCCTCGACTCGCAGCGCAGGCTCGGGCGCGTTCCGAAGCTGACCGCGCGCGAGTGGGAGGTGCTCCGGCTCGCCGGCCAGGGCTACGGCAACCGGGACATCGCGCGTGAGCTGTTCGTCTCCGTCAGCACAGTGCGCAAGCACCTGGAGCACATCTTCGATCGCACCGGGACTCGCACGAGGGGCGCCGCCGCGGCGTTGATGATGCCTCACCAACCCGCGGTGGCGCTCCCGCGACGGACCTAGGTGGCCGGTTGTGAGGTGTACACCGTCGGGTCGCCCTGCTTGATCCACACCGTCGGGTGGTCGATCGGGAGGAAGGAGCGGTCGCCGCCTGGTTCGCGGGTGTCCGGGACCGTGTCGCCCGCTGGCAGGTGCATGATGAAGTTCACCGGCTTGGTGTCGTCCACCAGCGGGATCTCGTACACCGCCCAGCCGTCCTCCACCCGCGTCAGCGGCCACGGCTTGTCCCACGCGATCTGCGCCAGCACCGCGGGATCGACGGCGTCGCCCCACATGTGCAGGCCCCAGTTCGGGTAGTCGCCCGCCGGGCGGAAGTACCGCAGCTCCGCCTTCTCCAGCGGCGGGCCCGCGTAGCGCACGGTCCGCGTGGCGCTCACCGCGCCCGACGGCAGCGTCGCGCGGTACGACACCGGCGTCCCGGCCGCCAGGTTCAACGCGCCCAGGTCGTCGAACACCGTGTACGCCGGCGAGGAGTCATCCGACCCCACGACAGTCCACGGGCCACCGTCCACGCTGCGCTGGAACGTCACCACGTGCGTCGGCTTCTCCGGGTCGGCAACCGCGCGTACCTGGACCGTGCCACGCACGCCGCCACCCTCGGCCGGCACCTCTATCGTCAGCCGCGGCTGCGGCACCTGCGCCCGCACTGCCGACGCCGACCGGGTATGCCCGGCGTTGTCCAGCACGACCGCCCGGTACTCCACCGGCGTGCCGGGGTTCAGGCCCGAGACGTCGTGGAAGACCCGGTACGGCGCGTTGTCGTCCGTCCCGACCGGATGCCAGCGGCCACCGGCCACCCGCGCCTCGAACGTCACCTCGTTCAGCGACGAGCCGTCGACCGACGCGGTGACCTCCATCCGCCCGCGCGACGCGGCGGCCGGCTGGGGAGCGGACAGCGAGATGCGCGGCGCGGCGTGCGAGCGCGGGATCTTGCCGTTCAGCCGGTAGACCACAGTGGACAGCGCGGGCACCGTGAGCGTCAGCTTGCCGTCCGAGCCCGAGGTGACCTTCGACGGGCCGGCGCCGTACACCCGCGTGTACCCCTGACGAGCCGTGTACGTCGGGATCGCCGCGGTGGCCGGCGCTTCGCTGTTGTTCAGCGCCACCACGTACTCGCGCTGCGCCCGCCGGTCGATCCGGGAGAACGCGTAGATCCCGGCGTCCGAAGAGGACAGGCGGCTCTGCTGCGTGCCGTCCCGCAGCGCTGGGTTCGCCCGCGTCACGGCAGCCAGCTTCGCGATCGACGAGTACAGCGGATGCGTCGTGACGTAGTTGTCCGTCGCGTGCGTCGCCGCCGTGCCCAGCAGGTCGTCGTCCAGGTACTCCGGCACCCGCGACGCGAACAGCGTCTGCCGCGCGTCCTGGTCGCCGCCCGGGCCGGTGAAGCCCTGCTCGTCGCCGTAGTAGATCACCGGGTTGCCGCGCGCGAAGTACATCAGCTCGTGCCCGAGCCGGTCGCGCGAGACCCACTCCGCGTCGCCCGCGCCCGGGTTGTCCGCCACCACGAAGCTGCCGAACCGGCCCATGTCATGGTTGCCGAGGAAGGTCGGTAACTCGTAGACGTTCGAGTCGGCGTCGGTGTACCAGTCGTCGTCGGCGAAGAAGGACGCCAGCCGATCGGTCGGCACCCCGCCGGAGGCGAACTTGCGCGCCGCGTCCTGGAACGGGAAGTCCAGCACCGACTGCATGGTGTCGGTCGTGGTGAAGTGCGACGTGTAGCTCTTCGTCGTGTCGAAGACCTCGCCGAACATGAAGAAGTCGCGCTTGCCGTGCTCGCGGGCGAACTTCAGCACCCGCGGCCCGAACTGCTGCCAGAACTCGTCGTTGACGTGCTTCATCGTGTCGATGCGGAAGCCGTCCACGCCGAAGTCGGCGATCCAGCGCTCGTAGATGTCGATCATGCCGTTGACGACCCGCGGGTTCTCGGTGAACAGGTCGTCGAGGCCGAAGAAGTCGCCGTACTGCGAGTCCTCGCCGGTGAACGTCGTGTCGCCGCGGTTGTGGTACAGCGTCGTGTCGTTGAGCCAGGCCGGCACCTTGAGGTTCTGCTCGGCCGGGTCGAGCACCGGGTGGTACGGGAAGGACGTCGCCGGGTCGAGCGCCGGGAAGCTGCCGCCACCCGCGTAGTCGCGGTCGTCGAACGGCTGGCCCGCCGCGGTCTTGTACGGCGAGACGTCCTTGGACGTGTACGCCTTGCGCCCGCCCTCGGAGTAGCCGATGACGTCCGCGGTGTGGTTGGTGATGATGTCGAAGTAGACCTTCATGCCGCGCTTGTGCGCGTCGCGGATCAGCGCCGCCAGGTCCTCGTTCGTGCCCAGGTGCGGGTCGATCTGGGTGAAGTCGGTGATCCAGTAGCCGTGGTAGCCGGCGCTCGGCCCGTCCTCGAGCTGCACGGCCTTGTTCTTGAAGCTCGGCGTCAGCCAGATCGACGTGGTGCCCAGGCCCTGGATGTAGTCGAGCTTGCCGCGCAACCCCTTGAGGTCGCCGCCGTTGTAGAAGCCCTTCTTCGTCGGGTCGAAGCCGGACACCAGCGGGTCGCTGCCCAGCCCGCCCTGGTCGTTCGCCGTGTCACCGTTGGCGAACCGGTCCGCCATCACGAAGTAGAAGTTCTCGTCGGTGACCGGCCCGCGCAGCGAGTGCAGCGCCTCCGGTCCGTGTTCGTGCCCCCGATCGGCGGCCGCGGGCGTCGTCGCCAGCCCGGCGACGACGAGCGGCACGAGAAGCGCCACGGCGGCGCGACGCAGTGACATGGGTGTCCTCCAGTGATGCGGCTGCGCGCAGACCCTAGCCGCTGGCACCGACATTCTGCGTCGGCCAACCAGCGCATTCCGGTCGTCAACAAGAAACCGGTTACGCCACCGTCGAGGGTGGATTGATCCGGTTCCGCTCGGCGTCGAGCCGGACCGGCGGCCGCGGCAGCACGGTGTCGCTGATGACGTGGTGGTCCCGCCCGAGGATGACCCCGAACGTCACGATGATCAGCTCGTCGCGGTGGGGCACCGACCGCGGCACCGCGGGCGCCGACGAGGACCAGCGTGAGCAGGGCGTGCGGATCCCACACGGCGCCTCCTTCGCTGGGAACAAAAGTACGGCCGCGCGGGGTTGGCGGGAATGTGATCGATGTGCCGCTTTCCGTCCTCGACCTGGCCCCACTCGCCCGCGACGCGAGCGCGACCGAAGCCCTCCGTGCGACCACGTCGCTCGCGCGGCGGGTGGAGGAGCTCGGGTACAAGCGGATCTGGGTGGCCGAGCACCACAACATGCCCTCGATCGCGAGCTCGTCGCCGGCCGTGCTGGTCGCCCACCTGGCCGCGTCGACCTCGACGATCCGGGTCGGGTCGGGCGGGGTCATGCTGCCCAACCACCCGCCGCTGGTGGTCGCCGAGCAGTTCGGCACGCTCGAGGCATTGCATCCGGGGCGGATCGACCTGGGCATCGGGCGGGCGCCGGGAACCGACCAGCGGACCGCGCTCGCGCTGCGCCGGTCGATGACCGGGCTGTCGGCGGAGAACTTCCCGTCCGAGCTGTCGGACCTGATCGCGTACTTCTCCGAGCCAGGTCCGATCACGGCGGTGCCAGGCCGGGGGAACGAGCCGGCCGTGTAGTTGCTGGGGTCGAGCGGGTTCTCGGCTCAGCTGGCCGGTCTGCTGGGGTTGCCGTTCTCGTTCGCGCACCACTTCAGCTCGGCGAACACGGTGCCGGCGCTGTCGCTGTACCGCTCGTCGTTCCAGCCGTCGCGGTGGCTGTCGGAGCCGTACGCGAAGGTCGCGGTGAACGCCATCTGCGCGGACACCGACGAGCAGGCGCAGTTCCTGGCCGGGCCGGCGTCGTTGGCCTTCCTGAAGCTGCGGCAGGGCCGGCCGGAGCCGCTGGTCACCCCCGAGGAGGCGGCGGCGTACCCGTACACGGAGCAGGAGCGCGCCTTCGCGGCAGACCGCTTCGCCGACCAGGCGGTCGGGTCGCCGGCCACGGTCCACCGGCGGCTGACGGACCTGCTGGAGCGAACGTCGGCCAACGAGCTGATGCTGACGACGATGGTCTACGACGTACACGACCGAATCCGCTCGTTCGAGCTGATCGCGGAGAAGGTCGCCGGGGGTCTCGCGACGGGCGACTGAACCGCTGGACAGGTCGCAGCCGACCAGCGACCACATGTCGGTCCGCTCGCCCGAGCGTACGACCAGCACGGCCGTGATCTCCGGTCGGTCGCGCCCGAGCGGGAGAGGCTGTCAGCTGGTGAAGCGCCATCGGGTCGCGCCGTGGGGTTCTTCGCTCGCCACGCCGAAGATCGTGTGGTAGTCGACCCCGTAGAGGTACCACGGTGGCGGGCCGGCGCTCGGGGCGCTGTACGGGGCCGTGAACGCGTCTCCCGCCACCTCCGCCGGCCAGCCACCCGCGCGGAGGTGCGCCGCCAGGCGCTCGAGGGTCGCCGGGTCGGTGACCCGGGTCGCCACGCCCTCGATGACCAGGTCGATCCCGGCCAGGCTGGCCGAGACCGTGCAGGCCGGGTTCGCCGCCAGGTTCCGTGACTTGCGGGTACCGGGACCGCTGACGAGGTACAACGCGTCGTCGACCCACACGGCGCCGACGCCCGCCGCGTGCGGGCGGCCGTCCGGGCCGGTGGTGCCCAGGAAGTACGTGCCGCTGGCCGGCCCGGCCGTCAGGGCCTCGCGGGCCCGGTTCCAGTCCAGCGCCACGTCGCCGTAGCGGTTGAGGTTCGTCACCTCGTCGGGGGTTCTGGCTGCCATGCGCACACCCTAGACCCGGGTGGAACGTCCGAAGTGGACAGAAGAGGATAGGAGTGGCCGCCGGTGACCCCCCTCGAGCACGATCACCGGCGGTGTCCCGGCGCGCGGCCGGGTGGTCGGCGGGCGCTCCCGACGGCACCCCTCATCCGGGCCGCCTGGCACCCGCCGACCACGGTTGGCCGCCGCCTGGGACAGGAGGACAGGTCGACGGTGACACCGACAACGCGGGAGAGGATGGTCACCCGCGGCTCGGATTCATCGGTGTCACCGTCGCCCCGGCTCCCCGACCCGCAGCCAAACCGCCGCGGCTCGTTTTTCGTACACCGCCGCCCTCGGCACACTGCAAGGTGCGTAGCCGGTCAACCCGCCGGTGCGCGGGCGGCGACCTGCGATTCCCCGGACGCTTTCACTCGTTCGGAGTAACCTTTTTCATAGGCTCCCAGCCGAACACGGACCGTCGC
Organism: Actinophytocola sp.; assembly: GCF_036555685.1. Lineage (GTDB taxonomy): Bacteria > Actinomycetota > Actinomycetes > Mycobacteriales > Pseudonocardiaceae > Actinophytocola. The sequence continues at coordinate 18,788 of NZ_DATBKY010000037.1, forward strand.
CGATCGGGCACACTGGTGTTCTCAGAGGACGGTTGGGGGTGAGCATGAGTGAGGAGAGCCTGCCGTACCGGCATGGCATCCACGAAGCGATGGGCGCCTTGTCCGGTCAGTGGGTGACCGCCGTGCTGGCTTCGCTGACCGCTCGCCCCATGACCTACTCGAAGCTGCTCGAGCACATCAACCGGACCGAGGAGCGGCTCGGCTGGGTCACCCACGAGCGCCCGCTGCGCCAGAAGGTCCTCACCGACACGCTGCACCGGATGCAGCGCGACGGCCTGGTCGTCAAGATCGAGCGGCCCAGCCGCTTCGGCTCGACCTGGTACCAGCTCACCCCGATGGGCCGCTCGCTCCTGCGCGCGCTGCTGCCGCTCGCCAAGTGGGCCGAGGACCACCGCGGCGAGCTCAGCGCCGCGCGCGCCGCGTACCAGGCCGCGCAGACCGACGACTGACTCGTCGGCTCCGCCCACCGCCCGCCGGCCGCGGGAGGAGTGCTGGTTCGGCGGGTGGCCGGACCGGTCTCGATCAGGAGCTCTGGCTGGGGGATTTGGGCAGGCCCAGGTCGCCGATCGCGGCGATGATCGTCTGCACCTGGTTGCGGCCCGAGTCCTTGGCCACGAAGAGGGCGTCGTCCGCGGCCAGCAGGACGTCCTGCAGCTCCGGGCCGAACTCCGGGAACAGGGCCACGCCGACCGACACCGAGAGGCCGTCCACCGCACCCGGCCCGGCGTCCAGCGGCACCCGCAGGTCGCGCACCCGCTGGCAGACGCACTCGCCGATCTGCCGCAGCGTCTCGGCCGACACCTCCGGGCACAGCATCACGAACTCCTCGCCGCCCCAGCGGCCGACCACGTCGTAGCGCCGCGCGCAGGCGGTCAGCACGTCCGCGACCGCCTGCAGTACCTGGTCGCCGACGAGGTGCCCGTGCGCGTCGTTGACCTGTTTGAAGTGGTCCAGGTCGACCATCAGGACGCCGACCTGCGTGTCGTCGTGGCGGGCGCGCTGGATCTCCGCGCTCGCGATGTTCGTCCACGCCGTCGCGTTCGCCAGACCGGTCTTCTGGTCGGTCGAGGCCGCCTCCTCGAGTTGGCGCATCAGCACGCTGCGGTGCAGCACGAGCAGCGCCGGCACGATCATCAGCGCCCAGCCCGGGTTGATCGAGATCAGCAGCGCCGTGATCGCGCCCAGGCCGAGGGTGCCGTACTCGAGTGCGTTCTCCTTGCCGGTGCCCAGCGCCCTGCGCAGGTCCAGCCGACGCTCGTGGACCGTGATCGCGGCCGCCACCAGACCCGAGTTCACAGCCGAGTACGCGAGTACGGACAGGGCCACGGCGACGACCATCGTGAGCTGGTCCCAGCGCACCGGCGCGAACAGGCCGAGGACGGCCCACGCGGTGTACGCCGCGAGCACGACCGTCGACGCGGTGAAGACGAGCCGGTAGGCGTGCACGCCACGCACCCGGTACCAGCTGCGCCAGAAGAGGTGCACGTAGAGCACGACGACCACGATCGGGGTCAGTGCCGGCGGCAGCACCAGCGCGGCGGAGAACGTCCACACCGAGGTGAGGTTGACGTGCGGGGTGTCGTTGAACCGCCGCCGCACTCGCTCCACGTGGCGGGTCGCCTCACCCATCGCGAGGCCGAGCCCCAGGACGACGCCGAGCACGAGCAGATCGTGCGGCCGGACCGGCCGCTGCCAGGCGATCAGCACCGTCGCCGCGACGGCGGCCGCCTCCACGGTGAGGATCAGGGAGAGCACGGCGCGCGGTTCCCGCCAGAGCGCCCAGCGTAGCGGTGCCCTGGACCGCTGATCAGTCGAAAGGGATCCTGGTTGCGCTGATCGGGCGAAAACCACCTGATCAGCATCCTTATCGCCGTGCTCGTCGGCAGCAGCACCGGGAGGAGGTGCCAGTGATGACGAATAAGGACTGGTGAGGCTCGCGCCGTTTTTCCCGACTTCGCCAACGCTGTTCCCGGCCCCGAACCCATTGGTGGAGGACACCAGCCGAAGAGGTGGACCGGCTATCGCACCCAATCGGCCGACAGCTCCGACGCCGTGCTCGGCGGCGAGCGCCATGGGAGGAGGAAACCACCATGTCGAACAAGGACTGGTGATCGAATCGTCATAATCGTCGTCGTCTTCGCGTCCGCCCGCCACGGTCCGCACGCGTACCTGCCGGGAGCGGGCGCGAAGCCACGACGTTCCCACCACACCGGTGAGTAGGACACCGGCCGCACCGCCGGTGGCGACTGCGATCACCGGGCTGGTCAAGTCGGCAAGCACGCCTGCACAGAGGACCGCGACACCCTGCGAGGACAGCACTCCGGCTGCCGCCAGACCGGACGCGGCGCCCCGGTGGTGATCCGGGATGCCCAGGATGAACGACGCCTGGGCGAGGATGAGGTAGCTGGTCGAGCACGCCCCGGAGAGCGCCCACAACACGACGACCACGGCCAGCGGCGGGTTCACCAGGCACAGCAGGAGCGGCACGCCGGCCCCGACCGCGAACGCGGTCATCGCCGCTTCCCGGCGAAGCGGCGGGATGCGGGCCACGAGCCATGCGCCCGCGATGCTGCCCACCGGGTCCGCGGCCATCAGGACGCCGACGACGACGGCCGTCGCGCCGAGCCCGGCCGCGTACGGCGCGGCCAGCGCCTCGGGCACGACGAACAGGCCGACCAGCCAGGACAGGGCGACGAGCGCCCGGAGCCGGCGGTCGCGCCAGATCAGCCGCGCGGCGCCGGTCGTGCGCGGTGGGTGGCCCTCGTGCGCGGCCGGCCGCCTGGCGACGCCGAGCCGCAGAACGGCGGCACCCAGCAGGAAGCTCACCGCGTTCAGCCCGAGCGCGACGTGCGGTTGGAGCACGACGAGCAGCGCGCCGCCGCCGAGGAAGCCGGCGACCTGCGCGAGCTGGTTGGTGACCGTGCGCAGCGCGAGGCCCGAGACGTACCGGTCGCCGTGCAGGACGGTCGGCAGCAGTGCCTGCTGCGCGGCCTTGACCGGCGCTCCGCCGAGGGTCAGCAGGAAGACGAGAACGAGGAGCACTGGCAGCGGCAGGGCCGGTACCGCCATCAGCCCGGCGAGCACCGCGCGCAGCACGTCGACGACGATCATCAGCTCGCGCCGCGGGTACCGGTCGGCGAGCCCGCCGAGCAGCGCGCCGCCGACCAGCGCCGGCAGGAAGGTCAGGGCGTAGGTCAGCGCGGTCCAGCCGGCCGACCCGGTCCGCGTGTAGACGAGGACGGCGAGGCCGATGCGGGCGAGCTGGTCGCCGGCGACGGACAGTAGTTCGGCGGCCCAGAGCGCGCGGAACTCCCGCACGGCGAGCACCTCGCGAAACCCTGTCCGACGCCCCATCGCCCGCCTCGCTCCCGACACCAACAGGCCGTGCCCCGCACGACCTGTAAATGTGACATTAGAGCCACCACAGCGGGAGATCACGGCCGTAGCGCGTGTCCACCCAAATGGCCGAACGGGATAACCAAGCGTAGTTGCGATCGGCCGGGAAGAAAGTAACCTTAGGCCCTTGATTTCCGCGGAAGTCGTTGTCAGCACGGCAAAGGATGGGCGCGCGGGCACGCCGAAGTCGGACCGTGAATCCGGTCGGCGGCTGTCAGGTTTGCCCGGCATGGTGGCGGCATGAACAACGAGAAGGTGGCGCTGGTCGCCGGTGGCTCGCGGGCGGCGGGCCGCGCGGTGGCCGTCGAGCTGGGCCGGCTGGGGATGACCGTCTACGTGACGGGCCGGACGACTCGCGGGCAGCGGTCGGAGATGAACCGGCCGGAGACGATCGAGGAGACGGCCGAGCTGGTCGACGCGGCCGGTGGCACGGGGATCGCGGTCCGCGTCGACCACCTCGAGCCGTCCGAGGTCGCCGCGCTCGTATCGCGGATCGACGACGAGCAGGGCCGGCTGGACGTGCTGGTGAACGACGTCTGGGGCGGCGACGTCTACCTGACGTTCGGCAGGAAGCTGTGGGAGCACGACCTGTCCGGCGGGCTGCGGATGCTGCGCCTCGGCATCGAAACGCACGCGATCACCAGCCATTTCGCGCTGCCGCTGCTGATCCGGCGCCCGGGTGGCCTGGTGATCGAGATGACGGACGGGACGGCGGAGTACAACGTCGACTACCGCAAGGAGGCGGGGTACTTCTACGACCTGGTGAAGTCGTCGGTGTTGCGCATGGCGCTCGCTCAATCGGAGGAGCTGCGCGAATACGGCGGCACGGCGGTCGCGCTGACCCCGGGCTGGCTTCGCTCGGAGGCGATGCTGGAGGCGTTCGGTGTCACGGAGGCCAACTGGCGCGACGCGACGAAGTTCCAGCCGCACTTCGTCATCTCGGAGTCCCCGGTCTACGTCGGCCGCGCGGCGGCGGCACTGGCCGCGGACCCGGACGTGGCGCGGTGGTCGGGCCGGTCCCTGTCGTCCGGTCAGCTCGCGAACGTCTACGACTTCACGGACGTGGACGGCAGCCGCCCGGACGCGTGGCGCTACATCGCGGAGGTCGAGAGCCAGGGCAAGCCGGCGGACGCGACCGGCTACCGCTGAGCGGCGTGGTTGGCGGCGATCGTCTCGCCGACCTCGGCCATCGCGGCACGCAAGGACGCGGGGGAGAGGATCTCCACGCCGACGCCCAAGGCCGTGAGCTGAGTCAGCGCCACCCGCTCGCTCTCCACGTCGAGCGTGACCTCCCGCCACCCGTCGCCGTCCGGCGGCCCGCCCGACGCGAGTGCCTCGGCGGCCGCTTCGCGGTCGGTGACCTCCGGCAGCGCGCGCTGGGCCCGCGGGCTCAATCGCAGCCGGACGGATTCCCGCAGCAGGGAACGTTCGAAGCGGGCCGAGGTCTGCGACCACCACGACACGAGGTCGAACGGCGGCCGCTCGAACTCGTCGCCGGCCTCGGCGTACTCGATCCGCGCCACCCGGTACGTCCGTGGCCCGTCGCCGGGCACGGGTTGCGCGATCAGGTACCAGACGCCGGCCTTCACCACGAGACCGAGCGGCTCCAGCGTGCGCTCGACGGTCCGGTCCCGCCGGCCGTAGCGCACCGCGAGCCGTCGGGTGGCGGCCACCGCCGCCGCGACCGTCGCGAGCTGCGTGACCTCCTCGGGCCGGTGGAACCAGCCCGGCGCGTCGAGGTGGAACCGGTCGCTCACGCGGGACGCGTACTCCCGCAGCCCGGCCGGCAAGGTCGCGAGCACCTTCGCCCGCGCCCCGGTGAGCGCCGCGCCGAGCCCGAGCTCGCCGAGCACCTCGGGCACCCCGAGCGCGAAGATCGCCGCGGCCTCCTTGCCCGTCAACCCGTCCAGGCGCGTCCGCCAGCCGTCCATCAACCGGATGCCACCCGCGCGGCCCTGTTCAGTCCACAGTGGAACCCCGGCCGCCTCGAGCGAGGCGACGTCGCGGTAGACCGTGCGCTCGGACACCGCGAGCGCCTCCGCCAACTCGGCCGCCGTGGCCCGCCGCCGCTGCTGCAACAGGAACAGCAGGGTCACCAACCGCTCAGCTCGCACAGGCCGATTGTGCACTCGGGACCCGGCCGCGCAGCGCCTCGGCGCTCCACTCGGTCCGAATCTTCCGTTCGCTCGCCCAACCTGTCCACAAGCCCGCGCGACCCCTTTGTCCAGCCCACATCCTCGATAGACTTGGTCCTGAGGGGTGCCCCCGGAGAGGGTGGGGCCGCCATCCACGGGGCGACGAATCGTTGGGGTGGGGCGTGCCCTGGTCAGGCCTTGGCGTCGTCGCCGTTCGGTGCGCGGGGCAGCAGGCCGCCCGGGCCGTCGTCCACCTGGATCGTCACCGTTCGGTGGTCCGGAACGGGGAACAGGGACGCCGCCAGGCCCGCGATCGTCGGGGTGGCGATCACAGTGGACAGTGACACCTCGGCCGCCAGGCCGCCGCGGATGCGGGAGATGAGCTGCGTCGCGGTCAGCGAGTGGCCGCCCAGCGCGAAGAAGTCGTCGTGCACGCCCAGCGGCACCTCCGCCGGGATGTGCAGCACCTCGCGCCAGATCGCGGCCAGCCGGCGCTCGACGTCCGTGCGCGGCGCGACCGTCGTCGCCTTCCGGCGGCTCCACACGGGTTCCGGCAACGCCGCTCGGTCGAGCTTCCCGGTCGGCGTGACCGGCAGCGTGTTCAGCGTGACGAACCGGTTCGGCTGCATGTAGTCCGGCAGCCGCGCGGCGAGCCACGGCCGCAGCTCCGCCATCGCGATCCGCCGCCGCGGCACCAGGTAGGCGACCAGCCGCACGTCCGTGCTCCGCACCCGCCACACGGCCACCGCGGCGTTCCGGATGGACTCGTGCGCGCGCAGCACCGCCTCGATCTCGCCCAGCTCGATGCGGAACCCGCGCACCTTCACCTGCAGGTCGGCACGCCCCAGGAACTCCAGCCCGTCCCGCCGTCGCCGGACCAGGTCGCCGGTCGCGTACAGGCGCGCGCCCTCGTCGGCGCTGAACGGATCGGGCCGGAACCGCTCGGACGTCGGCACGGACCGGTTGTGGTACCCGCGCGCCACCCCGGCACCACCGACGTACAGCTCGCCGACCACGCCGTCGGGCACCGGCCGCATCGCCGGGTCGAGCACATGCAGCGTCGTACCGGCGACCGGCTCGCCCAGCCGGATCGGGCCGGCGAACACCTCGCCGGCCGTCGAGTACACGGTCGTCTCCGTCGGCCCGTACCCGTTGATCAACCGCGCGCCGCCGGTCAGCAACGCGTCCGCGAGGTCGCGGGTCAGCTCCTCGCCGCCGGAGATCCGCAGCCGCACCGACACCGGCACGCCGCCGGCCGCGACCAGCGTGCGCCACACCGACGGGGTCGCCTGCACGACCGTCGCCCGGAGCCGGGACAGCCGCTCCCGCAGCCGGTGCCCGTCGGCGACCTCCGCGCCAGGCACGACGACCACGGTCGCACCGCGCAGCAGGGGCACGAGCAGCTCGACGATCGACATGTCGAACGACGGGCTGCTGACCGCCGCCACCCGGTCGGCCGCGCGGAGCCGCAGCAGGGAGTCCATGTGGGACAGCAGGTTCCCGACGTTCCCGTGGGTGATCGCCACCCCCTTCGGCCGGCCCGTGGAGCCGGACGTGTAGAGCAGGTACGCGAGCGAGCCCGGGTCGGGCGGGGGCACGTCCGGCGGGGTCGACGGCCACTGCGCGAGGCTCGTCCGGTCGAGGTCGATCACCTGCCAGTCGCCGGGTAGGTCCACCCCGGCCGCGCCGTGCGTGACGAGCACCGGCGCGCCCGAGTCCGCGGCCATCGTGGCGAGCCGCTCGGCCGGCCAGCCCGGGTCGAGCGGCACGTACCCGCCGCCCGCGCGCCACGCCGCGAGGATGCCGACGACCACGGCCGGGCCGCGCGCCAGGCACAGCGCGACCGGCACGTCCGGGCCGACGCCGCACTCGCGCAGCAGGTGCGCGAGCCGGTTCGCCGCGGCGTCGAGCTCCCGGTAGGTCAGCGTGCTCCCGGGGCCGGCCACCGCGGGCGCGTCGCCGAACCGCCGCAGGTCCGGCAGGCGCACCCGTCCCGGCCGGGCCGGGGAGGCCGGCGGCATGGCGGTGGTCAACGCCAGCTCGGCGATCGGGCGGCCCGGCTCGGCCATCGCGGATCGCAGCGCCACCGCGAAGATGTCGGCGAAGCCGGCCACGGTCGCGCGGTCGAAGAGGTCGGTGTCGTAGCTCCACCGGGCGAGCCAGCGGTCTCGGCCGGGCACGACCGTGAGCATGAGCTCGGCGGGCGCGCCGCCCGCGCTGATCGGCTCCGGCGCGAACGTCACGCCGTCCACAGTGGTCGGTTCGATCGGCGGGTCCACGACGAACATCGTCTGCACCACCGGCCCGTGTGCCATCGTCCGCCGCGGCGCGAGCAGCCCGACGAGTTGGTCGAACGGCAGGTCCTGGTGGGCGAGCGCGCCCTCGACGGCGTCCTCGTTGCGCGCGGCCAGCTCGGCGAACACGGTCTCCGGCGCGATGCGCGCGGGCAGCGCGAGCGTGTTGGCGAGGAACCCGACGAGCCGTTCGGTGCCCGGTCCGGTGCGCCCGGGCACCAGCGTGCCGACGAGGAAGTCGGCCTGCCCGGACAGCCGGTGCAGCACCGACTGGTACACCGCGAGCAGCGTGCCGAAGGACGCGCGGGGCAACGGGTCCAGCTCGCCGATGTGCTCGGCACCCCGCCCGCGGGCGGCCACGTGCGGCCGGTCGGTGGGCAGCGACAGCACGGTCGGGATGCCGGCGAGCGTCTCGGTCCAGAAGTTGCGCGCCTCGAGGAAGCTGTTCGCATCGGCCTGTTCCCGTTGCCACACCGCGTAGTCCGGGTACTGCACCTCCGGCGGTGGCAGCCGTTCGCCGCCGTAGAGCCGGGCCAGCTCGTCGAAGAGCACCGCGCACGACCACGAGTCGGCGACCGCCTGGTGCACGACGAGCACGAGGATGTGTTCGTCGGGGGAGCGGCGGAGCAGGCCCGCGCGCAGCAACGGTCCCTTGGCGAGGTCGAACGGCGCGCGCACCAGCTTGTCCACATCGGACGCGCGGACGGCGACGAGCGGCAGCCGCGCCCGCGTCGCGACGACCTGGGTCGGCAGCCCGTCCGCCTCGGCGAACCGGGTGCGCAGCGCCTCGTGCCGGCCGACCACCACGCGCAGCGACTCGGCGAGGCGCCCGGGGTCGAGCGGCCCGCTCAGGCGTACCCGCCAGGCGTTGTTGAACGCGGAGCTGGGCGGCATGAGCTGCTCCTGCAGCCAGAGCCTGCGCTGGCCCGAGGAGGTGGGGAAGAAGAACACGTCGTCCGGCGCTGTCGGGTTCACGACTGTCCTAAGCCGATCGGAAACGAATGAGCGCAGGGGGAAACCCCTGTCATACTGTTCGAGAAAATTTGCTTCAGAGAATTGGGTAAAGATTTACCCGCAAGGCTTTGTCCTCGCCCCGGTCGCCCATAGCCCGCACCTTTCTGGCCAAACCCGCTCGGCGGTCGACCCTACTCCCCGCTATGGCCTCTGCGAATCGGCCGAACGGAGCCATGCGACGGTCCGGATAGGACGCCTGTTGGAAATGATGTTCACCGCGCGAAAAGCCATTCCGCGGCAACCGCATTCGCATGGGCCCGCGATATTCCGGACGCTACCCCGACCTCGCGACGAGAACCGCGTGGCGCGCGGGCGCGAGTGGGCTCCGGACCCGGCGTGGCCCGGCTGCGGAGAGTAGCGGGCCGAAAAGGTGAAAACCGCTGGTCACGGGTGGTGTCGGGGCGTTGCGGTCGGTACTCTGAATCGGTACGGAGGGGCGGACATGCGCCACGACGCGAGGACGAGGGCCGTGCCGCCGGACGTCGTCGTGGCGGTCATGGCCGCCACGGTCGACGCGGTGTGCGCCCGGCAGCCCGGCGAGCGGCGCGAGACCGGTCGAGCGCACCGCCTACGAGGTGACGGCCGAACTCGTCTCGACGGTCGGCGACCCCGAGCGGCTCGCCACGATGCTGCGCCTGCGCGCCACCCCCCGGCTCACCGCGGCCGCGGGCGAGCTGACCCCGATCCGGTCCACGATCAGGTCCGCGTCCCGGTTGCCCGCATCGCGCTGAGAGCGTCAGGCCGGCTTCAGCGGGTCGTGCCCCATCGACATGAGCCGGTGCCGCCAGTTCGCCTGCCCCGCGACCGGCTCCAGGTCCTCCCGCCGCTCGGCGCGCACGCGGTCCACGACCTTGCGCATGATCCGCCGGTCGTCGTCGGTGAGGTCGACGTGGCGCTTGCCGAGCACGTGCAGCACCTGCCGGCCGGTCGGCTGCCCGGCCTGGTCCGGCATCGCCTCGGTGTCCTCGCCGGCATCGCGGGTACGCAGCCAGTCCGCCAGCTCACGCGAGGTCATGTTCACGACCCGGTGAAAGTCCTGCCACAGCTCGTCGTCGTCCGGTGCGCTCATGTGGGCTGCCTACCCGGACCGCGAAACGGCGAAACGTGGGTTGCGCGCACCGGGGGCGGGTACTTTCCGGACAAGGATCGGAGGAGCTCATGAACGTCAACAAGGTGGTCTACAAGCCCGTCGGCATGCTCGTCGGCGCGCTGGGTGGGGTCGCCGCCACGGCGGTGTTCCGCAAGGTCTGGACGCTCGTCTCCGGCGAGAAGGAGGCACCGGACCCGACCGACCGCAACCGCAGCTGGGGTCAGGTCCTCCTCGCCGCGACCGTGCAAGGGGCCATCTTCGGGTTGGTCAAGGCGGCCGTCGACCGCGGCGGCGCGACCGGCTACAAGAAGGTGACCGGCGAGTGGCCCGACGACTGAGGTGATCGTGCGGCTGCCGGGGCCGGCTCAGGGAGCCAGCGCCTCGGCGACCGCCCGCACCCGCAGTGCCTCCAGCTCCTCGATCTGCGCTCGTGCCCGCGCGTCCAGCGCCTCCAGCCGCGCGACCGGCAGCCGAGGCTCGGTCTCCGCGACCTCGCGCAGCGTGCGCCACGCGGCCGCCTTGCCCTCGACGCCGAGCCGCAGCATCTCCAGCTCGATGACCCGGCTGAGCGGCGAGCGGGTGAACAGGTGCCGGTTGGGCTTGAACCGCCCGGCCTTCTCGCCGACCCACGCGATCGCCGACTTGTAGCGCTGCAGCCGCACGTCCAGGAGCCGCATGAGCTCCAGCAGTGCCGAGCGGTCGTCGTGGATCTCGCCGGCGATCCGGCCGAGCCCGGGCGCCCAGCCGGACTCCGAGTCCGCGAGCCGCCGCGCGAGCCCGGCCCCGGCCGTGGCGCCGGCCAGGTGGTCGTTGAGGTAGACCTCGAGCAGCTGTGCCGTTCTCGTCGTGGTGGTCATCTGCTGCCTCCGCTCAGCCGGGGGTCGTCTCGCCGCCGAGCGGGGCCAGCACCTCGCCGGTGTAGTACGACGAAAGCTGGTTCGCCGCGAAGAACACATAGGACGGCGCGATCTCGTCCGGGTGCGCCGGGCGGCCGTAGGGCACGCTCTCGCCGAACTTCGCGACCTTCTCGGGCGGGAACGTGGCCGGGATGAGCGGTGTCCACACCGGACCCGGCGCGACGCAGTTGACCCGGATCCCGCGGTCGACGAGGGCCTGGGCCATCGAGTAGGTCCAGGCGTGCACCGCGCCCTTGGCGGCCGAGTAGTCGATCAGCGTCTTGTTGCCGCGCAGCCCGTTGACCGAGCCGGTGTTGACGATGACGTCGCCCTCGGACAGGTGCGGGAGGGCGGCCGCGGTGACCCGGAAGTAGCTGTGGATATTGACGTCGAACGTGTGCGTCCACTGCTCCTCGGTGAGGTCGCCGGGCGAGTCGACCGGCTGCTGGGTGGCGACGTTGTTGACGAGGATGTCGAGGCCGCCGAGCGCGGCGACGGCCCGCTCGACGACCTCCGCGCAGTGGGCGCGGTCGGCGAGGTCGCCGGGGATCAGCTCGCACATCCGGCCCTCGGCACGTACGAGCTCGGCGGTGTGCTTGGCGTCGTCGTGCTCTTCGAGGTAGGCCACCGCGACGTCCGCGCCTTCCTTGGCGAACGCGATCGCGACCGCTCGGCCGATGCCGGAGTCACCGCCGGTGATCAGCGCACGGCGGTGCTTGAGCAGGTCACGGCCCTCGTAGCCGGCCATCTCGTCGTGCGGCTCGGGTGCCATCTCACCGGTACGGCCCGGCGGTTCCTGGGTCTGCGGTGGTTGCTCGGTCTCAGCCATGCCGCCCGGTTACCCGGCGACGGCGCGGCGAACCGGACTCAGTCGCCCGGCAGCGGCCAGGACAGGCTGACCGTGGTGCCGTTCGCGGACGGCCGGATCGCCGAGTCCGGAGTCAGCCCGCGGATGAGCGGGAGCCCGCGCCCGCGGGTGCCCGGGTCGCTCGGCGGCGGCTTCCACTGCCCGTAGTCCGTGACGGTGACGATCACGCGCCGCTCCGCGGGATCGCGTTCCGCACGAAGGTCGAGCACGCCCTGCAGTTGCCCCGCATAGGCGTGCTCGACGGAGTTGGCCATGGCCTCGTAGCTGGCGAGCGTCAACGCCTCACGGTCCTCCGGTGCGAGCCCGCACCGCTCGGCCCACTCGGCGAGCGCGTGCCGCAGTCCCGTGAGCCGGCCGGCGACGGCCGGTACACGGATGTGCAAATCGCCCTCCTGAACGTCGTCGAGTTGTGTCCGCCCCTGGTTCACGACTCATCCCCCGGCGAGAGCCTGGTCGCGGGTGGGATGGATGGCGAACTCCGAGGCGATGCCGGTGAGCTCCATCGGGCGCAGCGTCGCACTGCCGGCCGCCACCAGTCGGAAGCTCGTCGCCTCGCCGGCCTGCTGATTGCCGCCGATGAGCACGCTCATCCCCGCCGACGCCAGGAAGTCGACCCTGCTCAGGTCCACGACCAGCACTCCCGGGTCACGCTTGAGCGCTTCCTTGATCGACTCCTCCAGCACGGGCGCGGTCCCCATGTCGACCTCACCGATCACGCTCAACACGACCGCGTCGCCGACGTCCTCGGCCTGCACCGAGAACCCTTCCGGTACCGCACTCTCCGCACGAGCAGCAGCACTCACCGTCTCACCGCCTTGCCGTTGGACATGCACGTCAGAAGCCACATGGCCACGGAGATACCACTTGAGCGCACCCTTCAAACGCGAGACGGCCGATACCGCTCAAGATCTGGATAGCCACAGGTCACAGCACCCAAACACGAAGCGGCGGATCCCACCCCCGCGGGGGAGACGCTGCCTTATTGTTGAAGCGTGAACGAGATCGCCGTCGACATCTGGTCCGATGTCGTCTGCCCCTGGTGCTACCTCGGCAAGCGGCGGTTCGAGGTGGCGCTCGCGAAGTTCGACCACCGGGACGCGGTTCGCGTCCGCTGGCGCAGCTTCGAGCTCGATCCGGGCACTCCCGCGCGCAGCGACGTGCTCGTGCCCGACATGTTGCGCGCCAAGATGGGGCTCTCCGAGGCACAAGTCGAGGAGTCGCTCGAGCACGTCACGTCGCTCGCCGCGGCCGACGGCCTGGCCTACCGGCTCGCCGAGGCCCGGCCGGTCAACACGTTCGACGTGCACCGCCTGATGCACCTCGCGGACAGCATCGACGCGGGCGACGCCATGCGCGAGGGCCTGATGCGCGCGTACACGTCGGAGGCGGCGGACCTGTCGGACCCCGAGGTCCTGCTGGATCTCGCCGCCGACGCGGGCCTCGCCCCGGACGCCGTCGCGGGCCTGCTCGCCCGCGACGACTTCGCGGCGGAGGTCCGCGAGGACGAGGCGCTCGCCCGGCAGCTCGGCATCCGCGCGGTGCCCGCGTTCGTCTTCGTCGGCCGGTATCTGGTGTCGGGCGCGCAGTCGGTGGAGATCTTCGGCGCGGCCCTGACCCGCGCCTGGACGGAGGCCGCCGCTTAGACCGGATCCACGCGGCGGCGCAGCAGGCAGAACTCGTTGCCCTCCGGGTCCGCGAGCACGTGCCAGCTCTCCTCGCCCGTCTGTCCCACGTCGGCCGGCCGCGCGCCCAGCTCGAGGAGCCGCGCGAGCTCCGCGTCCTGGTCGCGGTCGGTCGCGTTCACGTCGATGTGCAGCCGCGGCTTCGCGTGCTTGGGCTCGGAATTGGGACTGAGGATGATGGTCGGCTGCGGCCCTCCGAAGCCGATCCCGGGCGGCCCGATCTCGATGGCGCCTTCCTCGCGATCGACCTCGACGTAGCCGAGCACCGCCGCCCAGAAGGCGGCCTGCTTCTCCACGTCCACGCACTCGAGCACCAGTTCGGTGATTCGGCAGCTCATGCGCCGGATCCTAGGCGCAGCCGCATGACGACCCGGGGCCACGCGTCGAGGCCCTTGGCCGCTTCCGCGGCTCGGATCGCGCGCAGCCCCGGGGACAGCTCGTCCTCGGGGACGACCGAGAAGCCGAGGCGCTCGTAGTACGGGCCGTTCCACGGGACGTCGGCGTACGTGGTCAGGCTCAGCGACGGCAGGTCCCGCGCCTGCGCCCACTCGCGCGCGACCTCGACGAGCTGCCGGCCGATGCCGCGTCGTGCGTGTTCGGGGCGGACCGACACCTGCTCGATGTGCGCGTGCCCGTCCACGATTGCCACCAGCAGGTACGCCACCGGGCGGTCATCCGGGTCCGCGAACACCCACGCGCGGCCGGCCGCCTGGTATGCCGCCAGCTCGTCGACCGCCGGCGGGTCGTCCTCCGCCACCGCGTCCATGCCGATGCCGCGGAACGGCAGGCCCGCGGCGCGCTCCACGTCTTGCAACTCGGGCAGGTCGTCGGGGCGCGCCGGGCGGATCATCCGGCCATTGTGGCGGACCCGGCGCACGGCCGCGGGCGATGTGCTCAGCCAATGAGTCAGCTGAGTCATCGCGGCACGCGAACGCCGGCACGGCGCGGTCCGGCGCGGACCGCGCCGCGCGGCGCGCTAGTGTTCCGGCCCTCGTTCGATGGTGATCATGTCGGCGGGGACGCCGGGCATCTCGACGTGCAGCCACATCGGCCGCCAGTCCGGCATCTCGAGGAAGCGGCGCAGCTCCGCGACGCCGCCCAGCCAGCCGGCCCAGCCCGCGTACGGCGGCTCGTCGAACCCGCTCTGCACGAACGTCAGCCGGGTCTTTCCCGCGGCGCCCTCGAGCTCCCAGGTGGACACCATGTCGTGAAACTCCATGGTCACCCGGCGTTCCGGCGTCAGCTCGACGATCTTCGCGTGCTCCGCGCCGCTGTCGAAGCCACCCATGGCCCACCGCCCGCCGACGTGTGGCTCGACTTCCATGCGCGCGCCGAACCAGCGCTGGAAGATGTCCGGGTCCATCAGCGCCTCCCACACCCGCGCGGGTGTGGCGGCGATGTCGATGTGTGCGTCCATCTCCCGTGTGGAGTAGTCGCACCGCGGCGGCAGCTCGCGGCCTTCGAGGTAGGCGACGAGGTTCGCGATCGCGAGCGACCAGAACGTGCTGAGCACCGCGAGCCCGGTCTCCTGGACGGCCTCGCGCCAGTCGACATGGCTCTGCGACACCGAGATCAGCGTGCTGGTGTCGGTCTCCGGCTCGATCGCGAGCTCCGCCGTGGTGGCCGTCCCGTTGACCGTCCACTCCAGACGGATGGTGCGGTCGTCGGCGTGCAGCACGCGCTGGTGCGGCGCCGCGCCGTCGGGCGTGTACCGGCCCCAGAACTCGTAGCGGTCGGGCAGGTCCGTCTCGGCGTGCTCGGCGAGCCAGACCCGCAGCGCGGCGGCGTCGGTGAGCGCGCGGCGCACCTCGTCGAGCGGCGCGTCGACGCGGGCCCGCAGGCGCAGTGGCTCGGTCATGGTGTCTCCTTCGGGTAGGTCGGGTAGCAGGCGAGCGCGACGCGGAAGGCGTCACCCTCGTCCCCGCCGTAGCGGGCGAACAGGTTCTGGAGCGTGTCGCGCAGGTCGTCGAGGAACTCCTGGCGACGTCGCGGGGCGACCCGGATCTCGCCGGACACCCCGATCGAAGGCAGGTCGCCGGCGAGCCCCGTGCCCGCCGTCTCGTCGAGTGCGGCCACCTCGCCCTGCACCTCCTCCATGAGGTCGAGCAGGTAGCCGAGGCTGAGCTGGTCTCGCGTCTGCCGCGTGCCGATGCGGCCGACGAGGCGGGGCGAGAGCCAGTAAGCGTGCGCGGTGGCCTGGTAGAGGCCCTCGTTGATGCCGCGGATCCGCCGTTCCGACACCTGCTCCACGAGACCGGCGTCCACCAGCCGTTTCACGTGGTAGTAGACCCGCTGCGGGGTCTGGTCGAGCTCGGTGGCGACCTCGGTGCACGACCGTGGCTCGGCGAGCCTGCGCAGCACGTCGACGCGCGCCGGCTTGAGCAGGGCCTCGGCCTGCTCGATGTCGTCGAGGTAGAGCACGTCCTTCACGAGAGAACATTTTTGTACGTAAAAACAGATTTTGTCAATGGGACCGAAGGAACGGCGGCCGCCCGGAGGCGACCGCCGTTCGTCCGCTCAGTGAATCAGTAGACCTTCTTCATCTCGCCACGCGCCGCCTTGAAGCCGTTGGCCCACAGGCTGTTGACGCGCCCGATCTCGTCGCCGTTCGGGTACGCGTTGGTGCACGACGGGCCGGGGCCGCCACCCGACATCAGCTCCGAGCACGGCCCGGAGTAGTGGTCCGGCAGGCCGAGCGCGTGACCGGTCTCGTGCGCGGTGATCCGCACGATGTAGTACTGCTGGGCCTGCGTGTAGTCGATGAAGATGTAGCCGCTGCCGTGGCCGTCGGTGTAGGCGTACGAACCCTGGGGGTCGTTGCCCTCGTAGTACGACAGCGTCGCACACGACGGGTTGTTCACGAGCCGCACGTTGCTGACCGAGGCGTTCCAGTTCGCCGCGCCCTGGTTGATGGCGCTCACGAAGCTCGGCGCTCCGGAGGTCTCGTAGCAGACCGTCGTCGCGGCGGCGTGGACGTCGCCGGCGCTACTGGTTTCGGCGGCGGCCTGCCCGGCAGTCAGCGGCGCAAAGATCATCGCGGCCCCGACGGCGACGGACAGGAATGTCTTCTTCAACATCAAGCACTCCTTCGCCCTCACGAGTAATTGCAGGAAAGCCCAGAGTGATGGGCTCGAAGGCGACGTTAGGAGGGCTCACGGGCGCGACGGCACCAACTTTCGTAGGGTCGAAAGGTTGGTGAATTACCACTTGTAGCTGACCATTGACAACATGTAACTGCTTTGGAAGGATGCGGTGTTCCGCATACGGTCCTCAATGGACAAGCGCCGGGGCGACCCGCAGGGAAGGCCGCCCCGGGCTCGTCCGGCCGGCTCAGAAGCCGGCGGTGATGCGGGTGAAATCCCAGTCGGACTGGGCGATCCCGCTGCAGTTGGACACCACGCCGCCGCCCGGGCAGCCGCGGTCGCGGTTCACCGACCAGAACGCGAGCCGCGCGAGGCCGTGGCTCTTGGCCCAGTCGCGGATCTGTGTCCAGGTCGCCGTGCTGGTCAGCTCCTGCTGGTCGGACAGGCCGTTCATGCCGGAGATGCCCATGTGCTGGTAGGCCGTCGCGTCGGACCAGCCGAACGCGGACTTCAGCTTGTTCTTGAGCGCCTCCGACGCGTTGACCGTGTCGTTGTAGACGTTCGAGCTGCCGAAGTCGAACGGCATGATCGTGAACACGTCGATGTTGGCCCCGATCGCCGCAGCCCGGTCGATCAGCTGGTTGCCGTAGAAGTTCGGCCCGGTCGTGGTCGTGCCGAAGGTGACGATCGTCTGGAGGCCGGGGTTGTTCTGCTTGACGATCTTCAGCGCGTCGAGGATCCGGTTCCGCACGGTGTCGTTCTCGAACTCGTCGGTGTTCTCGATGTCGATGTCGATCGCCCGGAGCCCGTAGGCGTTGATCACCTGCTGGTACGCGCCGGCGAGCGCCTGCGGGGTCGAGCAGTTCGGGCCGAGCTTGTTGCCCTGCCAGCCGCCGAACGACGGCACGACGTCACCGCCGGCCGCCCGGATCGCGTTGATCGTCTGCTGGTCGACACCGCCGGTGAGCGGCCGGGCCGAGTCCCACGCCGGCGAGCAGCCGCCGCCGGAGAGCACGAACGCCATCGTGAACCAGCGGATGCCGGTCGCGGACATCACCGTGCCCGGCGCGGGTGGGTTACCCCAGCCGAGGTACAGGTACGGCGCGCCGCGGCCGCCGGACGGCTGGGTGCAGCCGGTCGTCGTCGCGGAGACCGCCCCGCTGCGGCCGGACTCGCCGTTGCCGTTGTACGCGGCGACCGTGTAGCTGTGCGAGGTGCAGCTGCCGAGCCCGCCGACCGTCGCGCTGGTGCCGGTGACCGTGGCGCGCACGGTCGAGCCCTCGTACACGCGGTAGCCGGTGACCGTGCCGCCCGAGGCGTTCCACGCCAGCGAGATCGACGCGTTCGTCGTCCCGGTGACGTGGAGGTTCGCCGGCGTAGCGGGTGCGCCCGGGTTCCCGCCGGTCCCGTCGCACGGGTCGCCGTTGAACCGGCAGTTCTGGATGCCCGGGAAGTTGCCGGGGCTGCCGTTGAAGCCGAACGTCGTCGACGCGCCGGCGGCCAGGGCCGGCGCCCAGCTCGGGTTGCGGAACGTGTGGTGCTGGCCGGATGCCGTGTGCTGGGCGTCCCAGAAGGTGCCGACGGCGAACCCGGACGGCATGTCGAACTCGACGGTCCACCCGTTGAGCGCGGTGGACGAGGCGTTGGCGACGGTGACCTTGCCCTCGAAGCCGGTGCCCCAGTCGGACACCTTCGTGAAGGTCGCGGTCAGCCCTGGCGCGGCGGCCGCCGGCACCACGCTCAGGCCGAGGATCGCCGTGGCGAGCGCGATCAGCAGTACGGGTACGCGTCTTCGGATCGTGGACATCGGTCTCCTCGCGCAGGGTTGCAGGGTCCCCGTGAACATCCACCTCGCTAGGAGCAGTGTGGTCTAGACCAGCGGGCACCACAAGGTCTGGACCAATCAAGGTGTGCGTGCGACGAGCTCGATGGTCACCAGGACGGCGACGGCCTCGATGGCGAGGAGCGAGACGAGGACGACGAGCTGGGTGACGCCGGCCTGGACGGGGTCGCCGCCGCCGAGCAGGACACCCACGAACGCGCCGGGCAGCGTGACGAGCCCGACCGTGCGGGTCTGGTCGAGCACGGGGACGAGCGCCTGGTTCGCCGACGGCCGGGTGACCAGCAGTGCGGCGTCGCGGGTGGGGAACCCGAGGGCGAGCGCGGCCTCGTACTCGCCGCGGCGGGCGTGCAGCTCGTCGCGGGCGCGGCGGCCGGCGAGCGAGGTGGCGGACATGGCGCCCCCGATGAGGATCCCGGCGATCGGAATGACCGCGACGGGCTTCGCGGGGACGATCCCGGCACCGAGCAGCATGGCAAGCACCGGCGCCACCCCGGCGGCGATCGAGGCGGCCGGCCCCGGCATGTGCCGGATCGTGGCGCGCAGCCCGGCCCGCGCGATCCGCCCGGCGGAGGTGAACGCGGCGATGGCGAACATCAGCAGCACGAATCCCGCGGTACGCCACCCGGAGGCGAGCACGGCCGTGATCAGCAGCGACACCACCGCGAGCTGCACCGCCGCGCGGACGGCCGCCGTGGCCACCGGCCGCCAACCGTCGATGCGCCCGAGCCGGACGACGAGCGTGCCGACGGCGGCGAGCAGCACGAGCACGACGGCCAGGGGCCACCCGA
Organism: Actinophytocola sp.; assembly: GCF_036555685.1. GTDB lineage: Bacteria > Actinomycetota > Actinomycetes > Mycobacteriales > Pseudonocardiaceae > Actinophytocola. The sequence continues at coordinate 37,877 of NZ_DATBKY010000037.1, forward strand.
CGACGATGTTCTGCCCGTCCATCGGCTCAGTGTGGCGGTGCTCGCGCATCGGTGGAATCGCCGGTCTCGAGCCGCGCGGGGAGCCCGAGCCGGGCGTTGCGGACGTACGCTCTGGCTTTGTGAGTCCAACCCCCGAGGAGATCGTGCGGACCGCCGCGCACTGGATCGGCCGCGGCATCCGCCTGGACACCCGCACGCTGGCCGCCGAGGTGGGGATCTCCCGCAGCACGCTGTTCCGCCGGGTCGGCAACCGCGAGGACCTGATGGGCGACGCGCTCTGGTACATGGCCGACCGCACGATGGCCGCCGCCATCCGCGACTGGGCCGCCGCGCACGGCGACGCCGTCCGCGACCCCGCCGGCGAGCTGCGCTGCCTCGCGGTGATGCGCCAGTACCGGGAGGCCATCGCCGGCAACGAGGGGTTCCGGCGGCTGCTCGACGACGAGCCGACGCTCGCGATCCGGGTGCTCACCGACCCGCACGGCCGCGTGCAGCCGCGGGTCATGGCCGCGCACATCGAGCTGCTGCGCCGCGACGTGGACGACGGCGGGTTCGTCCCGGCCGTCAGCCTGGACAGTCTCTGTTACGCGATCGTGAGACTCGGCGAGGCGTTCCTTTACTCCGACGTTCTCGCTTCTCGCGCACCGGACCTGGCCGCGGCCTCGACGCTGCTCGCGGCCCTCGTGGAAGGACGCGTGCCCGCGCACGAGCAGCAGCTCTTGTGAAACACTTCGCGGTGGTGTTCCATCGACAGGGCGCTCACTGAGGAGGCCCGATGTCGGTTCGCACCGCCGGGAACTGGCCCCCGGGCCTGCCCGACTCCCTCGACTACCCCCAGGTTCCGGCAGGCGCGATCATCGCCGGCTCGGCGCGCCGGTACGGCGACCGGGTGGCCTTCGCGCGGGGCGCGGAATCGATGACCTACGCCGAGCTGGGCGAGCGTGCGGCCCAGTTCGCGCACGGCCTGCTCGCCCGCGGACTGTCCACAGGGGACCGCGTGGCGCTGCGGATGCCGAACTGCCTCGAGTACCCGGTGGCCTACTACGGCACGCTGCTCGCCGGCGCGGTGTTCGTGCCCGTCAACCCGTTGCTGCCGGAGCCGGTCGCCGCCCGGCAGGTCGCCGACGCCGGCGCGGTGCTGACCGTGACCGCCGCCGACGTGCCGGGCATCTGCGCCGGGCAGCCGGTCGTGCCGCCCGCGGTCGACCTGGACCTCGAGACGAACCTCGCGCACCTCGCGTACACCGGCGGGACGACCGGCGAGTCGAAGGGCGTGCGCCTCCCGCATCGCAACGTCGTGATCAACTCGTTGCAATACGCATGCTGGGGCGCGGGTGCGCTGCCCGCGCTGGACGGCGAGGGCGGCCTCGTCATCGACCAGGTCGGCAGCGAGGCGGAGTGGCCGACCCGGCTGGGCACGGCGGTCGCGATCAACCTGACGCCGTGGTTCCACGCCATGGGCACGATCGCCGGCCTGAACGCGCTGGTGCTCGCCGGGTTCACGGCACATCTGCACGACCGCCTCGACCCGGCGGCGTACCTGGCGGACGCCGAACGGCTGCGCGTCACGTCGATCGGTGGTGCGCCCGCGCTCTTCGCGGCGCTGCTGGCGTGTCCGGACGTACACACGCGCGACCTGTCGTCGGTGCGCGCGATCTCCTCGGGAGCGGCGCCGATGCCGTTGGAGATGATCAAGCGGCTCAAGGCGCTGGCGCCGGACGCGACCGTGAGCGAGGGCTACGGGCTGACCGAGGTCACGATGGGCGCGACCGCCGGGCCGGCGCACCGGTCCGGCGTGCGGAAGGTCGGGACCGTCGGCGTGCCGGTGTTCGACACCGAGGTGCGCATCGACGGGGCGTCGGCGCCGGGGGAGCGCGGCGAGGTGTGCGTGCGCGGCCCGCAGGTGATGGCCGGCTACCACAACCGTCCGGACGCGACGGCCGAGGTGCTCGTCGACGGCTGGCTGCACACGGGCGACATCGGCGTCCTCGATGAGGACGGCTATCTGTCCATTGTGGATCGCATGAAGGACATGCTGCTGTACAAGGGGTACAACGTGTATCCGCGCGAGCTGGAGGAGCTGCTGGCCGCGCAGTCCGGCGTCGTGGTGGCGGCGGTGGTGGGCAAGCCGGACGAGTCGGTGGGCGAGCTGCCGGTGGCGTTCGTCGTGCCGGCCGGCCCGTCGGTGTCCGCGTCGGCCCTGATGTCGGCGGTGAACGACCAGGTCGTGCCGTACAAGCAGCTGCGGGACGTGTACCTGGTGGACTCGATCCCGGTGTCGGCCGCCGGCAAGATCCTCAAGCGCGAGCTGCGGAGCCGGTTGTCGTGACCGGCGGTGCGGTGCCGCACGGCCGGGGCGCCGAGCTTCGCCGGCCGCGCTCACTGCTGTCCGCCGCCCGGGCCGGTTCGGGCGGCTGCGTGGTGGTCCACGGCGAGGCCGGGATGGGCGAGACGGCGCTGCTGGACGCCTTGGACAAGACCGGCTTCGAGGCGCTCGCTGGACACCCTGCTTCCCGGCATCGGCCTGCTGCCCGGCTCGAGCGCCACCCTGGCCGACGAGCTCGCCGCATCGCCGGCCGCCGACCAGCTGACCGCGGCGGCGATCCTCGAACGCGCCGCGGCGCTGACCATCCATACAGGACTCCGGGTGTCCCGTCTGCTCGTCGCCGCCCGCCAGGCGTGGCAGGCGGGACGCCCGGGCTGGGCCCGGGCCCTGCCGTCGCGGGCGTCCGGCGCCGACCCGGGCGAGGTGGCCCTGCCGCACGGTGAGATGGAACTGCGAGACGGCGAACCGTCGGTGGCCACCCACGAGCTGACGACGCCGCCGCACACCCGGCGGACCCGTCCCAAGCCCTACTGCTGACCGGCGAGGTCCGCCGCCTGAGCGGCTACCTCCGCGCCTCCCGCGCCGTGGTCATCAGCCGCCGCACCGTCGACCACCACCTGCGCGATTTCTTCACCGCGCTCGGCGTCCGCTCGCGCGGCGAGCTGGCCCCGGCGGGTGGCCGGGGTGAAGTAGAAGTAACGGAATTCTCGGCACGCCGATTGAGGCGGTGGCATCGTTCGCCGTTCTGGGGAGTGCGTCGTGATCGAGAACTCGGCTGCGGGTCTGAGCATGTTCCCCGGCGATGTCACCGTGACGGTCACCCGGGAGGAGCAGCACCAGGTCACGCTCGCCCGGTACGACGTCGCGCCTGGTCAGCAGCGGCACGTCGCCGTCGAGCTCGGCTGGTCCACCGTGCCGTCCGGCAAGTACCGCGGCGAGCGCGTGATCGAGGTCCGCCTCGACGGGCGGCGGGTCGGCGAGCTGACCTACGCGATGTCCCAGCGGTACGCCCCGTTGCTGCGGCAGGTCACCGGCCGGCCCGGCTGCGAGGCGTACGTCCGGCGCTCCGCCAAGGGCCTGGAGATCGTGCTCCGCCTGCCCCGCGCGGACGCGCAGACGTTCGTCATGGCACCCGCCGCGCCGGTGCCGCCCGGGCAGCAGCCCAAGCGCGGCCACCGGTTCGCCTGGATCACGGCGAGCGTGGCGGCCGTGATCGTCGTGCTCGGGATCATCGGCAGCAACATCGACGATCCGGCCGCGACGAGCGGATCCACCCAGGTCACCACGACCGAGCCGGTGCCGACCACCGAGCATGCGCCGACGACCACCACCACGACGACCACCACGACCGTCGCGCCGAAACCGAAACCGAAACCGAAACCGAAGCCCAAGCCGCAGGTGACCACTCCGAAGCCGGTCGTGCCCCCGCCGGCGACGCCGAAACCTGCTCCGCAACCCAACTGCAACCCGAACTACACGGGCTGTGTCCCCGTGGCCAGCGACGTCGACTGCGCGGGCGGAAGCGGCAACGGTCCCGCCTATGTGGACGGTCCGGTCGAGGTGGTCGGCACCGATGTGTACGACCTCGACCGGGATGGCGACGGCGTCGCCTGCGAGTAGTTCGGGGATCGGGGGACGAAGTGTCAGTCGAGAACTCGGCGGCCGGCCTCGCCATGCTGCCTGGCGAGGTGTTCGTCGCCGTCAGCCACGAGAAACACCACCAGTACGCGCTGGCCCGCTACCACGTGGACCCCGGCGAACGGCGGCACATCGCCGTCGAGCTGGCGTGGTGCGTCAATCACTCCGGCCACCGCGTGATCGAGGTCCGGCTCGACGGCCGCCGGATCGGCGAGCTCACCGAGCTGATCTCGCAGCGGTACGCGTCGTTGCTGCGGGGCGTGAGCCAGACCGGCGGGCGCCCAGGCTGCGTGGCGGTCGTCCAGCAGACGCCGGCCGGGCTCGGGGTGATGCTGCAGCTGCCCCGGTGGACGCCGCCCGCCGCACCGCCGGCCGAGCGGCGCCGGCGTGGCTCCGGGCTGGCGTGGTTCGCGGCGGCCGCGGTGGTGGTCGTCGCGATGGCATCCCTGCTCGCGGTGCTCGACGCGAACAGGACGCCGCGGACGGACGGCGGCGTGTCGGTGACCGCGACGTCCTCGTCCACGACGGACCCGCTGACGGCGCGCATGTGCGACCCGAACTACCGCGGCGCCTGCGTGCCGCGCGCGGACGATGTGGACTGTGCCGGCGAGGGCACCGGCCCCGTGTTCGTGACCGGGCCGATCCGGGTGGTCGGCGAGGACGTCTACAACCTCGACCCGGACAAGGACGGCATCGCCTGCGGGTAGTTTCGCTGTCATGGAGTACCGCACCCTCGGCAGCACCGGCACGGTCGTGTCCGCGCAGTGCCTCGGCACGATGACGTTCGGCAAGGAGAGCGACGAGGCCGTCGCGCACGCGCAGCTCGACCGGTACCTCGAACGCGGCGGCAACTTCGTCGACACCGCGGACGTGTACTCGGCCGGGCGCTCCGAGGAGATCGTCGGGCGGTGGTTCGCGGGCCGCCCGGGCGCGCGCGACCAGGTCGTCCTCGCCACCAAGGGCCGCTTCCCGATGGGCGACGGGCCGAACGACGCGGGCCTGTCGCGCACCCACCTCGGCCGCGCGCTCGACGCGAGCCTGCGCCGCCTCGGCGTGGACCACGTCGACCTGTACCAGGCGCACGCGTGGGACCCGCTGACCCCGCTCGAGGAGACGCTCGGCTTCCTCGACGACGCCGTGCGCACCGGCAAGATCCGCTACGCGGGCGTCAGCAACTTCACCGGCTGGCAGCTGCAGAAGGCGGCGCTGCTCGCCGGCGGCGCGGCGCCGATCGTGACGCTGCAGCCGCAGTACAATCTGCTCGTGCGCGACATCGAGTTCGAGCTCGTGGACGTGTGCGTCAACGAGGGCATCGGCATCCTGCCGTGGTCCCCGCTCGCCGGCGGCTGGCTGACCGGCAAGTACACCCGTGACGAGACCCCGTCCGGCGCGACGCGGCTGGGCGAGGACCCGGCGCGGGGCATGGAGGCCTACGGCCCGCGCAACGCGCAGGAGCGGACGTGGCGGATCATCGACGCGGTCCGCCACGTCGCGGACGACCGCGGCGTGCCGATGTCGCAGGTTGCGCTCGCGTGGGTCGCCGGCCGCCCGGCCGTCACGTCGGTCATCCTCGGCGCCCGCACCCTCGAGCAGCTCGACGACAACCTCGGCGCCGCGGACCTGCACCTGACCGCCAAGGAAACGGAGTTCCTCACCGACGCGAGCGCCCCGCTGGTGGCCGACTACCCGTACGGCGGCCCCGGCGTCGACCAGCGCTCACGGCACCTCACCGGCATACCGTGACCTGGTGATCGACAGGTGAGGGCCGTCGTCTACGCGGACTACGGCGAGCCACCGGTCGTCGCCGACGTGCCGGCGCCCGCCTGCCCGTCGGGCGGCGCCGTGCTCGAGGTCCGCGCGACGGGGGTGTGCCGGTCGGACTGGCATGCGTGGCGCGGGCACGAGCAGGTGCCGCTGCCGCACGTGCCCGGGCACGAGCTCGCCGGTGTCGTCGCGTCGGTCGGTGCGGGCGTGACGCGGTGGCACCCCGGGGACCGGGTGACCGTGCCGTTCGTGTGCGGCTGCGGGCGATGCCCGTTCTGCCGCGCCGGCGACGCGCAGGTCTGTCCACATCAGACGCAGCCGGGCTTCACCGGGCCCGGCTCGTTCGCCGAGCGGGTCGCGATCCACGCGGCGGACTTCAACCTGGTCGCGCTGCCGGCCGAGGTCGACTTCGTGACCGCCGCGTCGCTCGGCTGCCGGTTCGCGACGGCGTACCGCGCGCTGACCGCCCACGGCGGGCTGCGTCCCGGCGACTGGCTCGCGGTGCACGGATGCGGCGGTCTCGGCCTGTCGGCGGTGATGATCGGCGTGGCGCTGGGTGCCCGGGTGGTGGCGGTCGACGTCGCGCCGGCGGCGCTCGCGCGGGCCCGCTCGCTGGGCGCTGTCGCCGTGGACGATCCCGCGGCGATCCCGTCGTTGACTTCCGGTGGCGCGCACGTGTCGCTCGACGCGGTCGGTGTGCCGGCTGTCGCCGTGGCGTCGGTGCGCTGCCTGCGCCGGCGCGGCCGGCACGTGCAGGCGGGGCTGCTGCTCGGCGCGGAGTCGACCCCGCCGCTGCCGATGGACCTCGTCGTCGCGCGGGAGCTGTCGATCCACGGCACGCACGGGATGGCGGCGCGCGACTACCCGCCGATGCTCGGCCTCGTCGCGTCCGGTGCCCTGCGGCCGGACCGGCTGGTGAGCTCGGTGATCGGCCTGGCCGAGGCGCCGGACGCGCTGTCGGCCATGGACCGGCCGGCCGCCGGGGCGGGCATCACGGTGATCGAGCCGTGACTACCGTGGCGGGCATGGCGGAGGACACGAAGAGATCGGTACGGATCGAGCGGACCGCGGTCGGGCAGTACACCGTGCACAACGCGCGGGGCGGCACGCTGCCGGTGGGCGGCGACGCGTTCACGCCGGTGGAGCTGCTGCTGGCGGCGATCGGCACCTGCACCGCGACGGACACGGACGTGGTGACGAGCCGCCGCGTCGAGCCGGCCTCCTTCACGGTCACGGTCACCGGCGACAAGGTTTCCGACCGCGACACCGGCAACCGAATCGAAAACCTCGCCGTGACCTTCGAGATCCTCTTCCCGGAAGGCGACGCCGGCGACGCGGCCCGAGCCGTCCTACCCCGCACGGTGGCCTTGTCCCACGACAAGCTCTGCACGGTGAGCCGCACGGTCGAACGCGGCACCCCGATCACGGCAACGATCGCCTGACCTCAGTCGGCCTGGCGGGAACCTTCCAGCAGGCGCTTGAGGTTCCGGTAGCTCACCGGTGCGCCGAGCCGGGCCTGCCGCCGGACGAGGGGCAAGAGCGCTACCCCGAGCCCGTGCGCCTCGAAGTCCAGCGCGAACGTCACCCGTGACCCGCCCTCAGCCGGTGCCACGGTGACCGACGCGCTGGGCCGGATCGGGCCGTCCACGCCGCGGGCCGACCACGATCGCGGTGGATCGTTCGACGACACGACCTGCGTCGTGGTCCGCTCCGCGCGGGCGAACCGGCGGATCGTCGTGAAGCGGCCGTCCCCGGCCACGTCGACGCGCACGACATCCCGCTGCCACTCGGGGAAGCGTGCCGGGTCGGTGACGTACGCGAACACCTCGGCCGGCGGCCGGGCGATGTCGATTGTGGACACAATGGGCGCCATGGCTCCTCCTCGTCACCTCGGTCGCGGTGGGCCCGTCATTGACGATGACGGCTCGCGACGAGGGGATGTGACCGACGTGCGGTGCTCAGCGTGCCCGGTTCGCGCCCGACAACGAGAGGTACTCGGCGACGATCTCCTCCAGCCGCGCCGGGTCGACGACGTCCTCAAGCCGGTCGAACCCGTCCGGAGCCAGGTCCTCGACCACGTCGATGACCTGCTCCGGGCCGCCGACGCGGTTGCGGAGGACCACCTCGCTCGTGGCCGGCAGCCGTTCGAGCTCGTACGCGCGCAACGCCGACGCGGGGTCCGCGTGCCGGGCGAGGTGGTCGGCGAGGCTCCGCGCGTCGAGGATCGCCTGGCCCGCGCCGTTGCTGCCCATCGGGTACATCGGGTGCGCGGCGTCGCCGAGCAGGGTCACCCGGTGCCGCGTCCAGTACGGTGCCGGGTCCCGATCGCACATCGGGAACTCGAAGATCTGCTCGGTTGCCAGGATCAGCTCGCGGTGGTCGACGTCCGGCACGTGGAAGTGGTCGAAGTACTGCCGCAGGTCGGCGGGGTTCGCGAGCTTCGCCCACTCCTGACGGACCGGCGGCGGGCCGCCCGCGTCTCCGGACGTGATGCACATCGCCCAGTTGGTCAGCTTCGTGCCCGGCATGCGACCCGCCGCGATCGGGTAGATCACCAGCTTCAGCAGGCCGCCGGCGATGATCTCGCTCCGGCCGGTGCCGAACTCCGGCCAGTCGGTGACGCCCCGCCACAGCATCACGCCGTTCCACCGCGGCGGACCCTCGGCGGGGAAGAACGTCTCGCGGACGGCGGAGTGTATGCCGTCCGCGCCGACGAGCACCTCGCCGAGCACGGACTCGCCACCGAACACGGCACACACGCCGTCTCCGTCCTGGTCGAACTCCGTGAGCCGGCGCCCGGTGCGCACCGTGCCCGCGCCGAGCCGCGCCTCCACCGCCCGGTACAGCAGACCTTGCAGGCGCCCGCGGTGCACGCTGATCTGCGGCATCGTGAAGCCCGCGGCCGTGCCACACGGCATGCGGCTGATCTCCGCGCCCAGCCGGTGGGCGTAGATCAGCTCGTGCGTGCGGATCCCGGCGTCGGCCAGCTCTTCGAGCAGGCCGAGCTCCGCGAGCTCGGCGACCGCTTGCGGTAGGAGGTTGATGCCGACGCCCAGTTCCCTGATCTGGTCGGCCTGCTCGTATACCGCGCAGTCGATTCCTTCGTGGTGCAGCCGCAGCGCGGTGGTGAGACCACCTATGCCCGCACCCGCGATGAGAACCTTCATCGGCTTCCCCCGGTCGTTATTGAAGAACGGACCGGTGGCTCCGTCCTGGTCAAGGAAGGGACCACCGGCCCGGTCAGTTGTCGTTCCGTCTGCGCAGCCGCTCAGCTGAGCGGTGCGGTTGGGATGATCATCTTTTTGACGTCGATGGGTTGTTTGATGACGTCGAACTCGAGCATGAGGTCGGGGACGCGTTGGATGCGGGTGGCGTCGAGTTTGGATTGGAAGGTGAGCAGGGTGGCCATTTTGGCGGT
>NZ_DATBKY010000038.1:0-2616 GCF_036555685.1 Actinophytocola sp.
CGCCGCGGTCGAACTGCCGCGCCCGGAGACCCCCGACGGGGATCCGCCGCCGAACTACAAGGCGCTGTTGCTCGAAGACGAGGGCGACTGGGCCGCGCTCGCCGCCGAGGTCGCCGAGCTGGACCGGGAGGCGGCCACGACGCTCGACGACGCGCGGCGGTCGCTGCGGGCGGTCGGCGGCCTGCTCGACCGGCGCGCGGAGCTGCGCGGGCGGCTGGAGGCCTACCGCGTCAAGGCCGCGCGGCTCGGCTACGCCGAGGACCTCGAGCTGGAGCGGCTGCACAAGCAGGCGCAGGACATCCTGTTCACCGCGCCGTGCGACCTGCCGGCCGCCACCCGCGCGCTCAACCGCTACCAGCAGGCCTTGCAGGACCGGGAGCGCCCGCGCCCGGCCTCGGAGGAGGGGTCCGAATGACCGCATGCCCCCGGCCCGGCTGCGCCGGCACCATCGACGAGGACGGCTTCTGCGACACGTGCGGGCTGGAAGCGCCCGCCGACGCGGTGCCGGCGACCGCGGGCGCGCCGGCGAGTGCGGCCGCCGCCGGCTCGACCGCCCCGACGACCCCCATCCGGGGCGGCGCACCGGCCGACGTCGCCACGCCCAGCACCCGGACCGGCAGCGCACGCACCGGCAGCGTCTCCTGGACGTCCTCGTCCGGCGCGGTCACCTCCAGCTCGCGCCGCGGCTCGGCCCGCTCGTCGACGCGTGGCCTGCTCGGCGCCGGCCTCGTCGAGGTCCCCCGGGTGCCCTACCGGGACCCGAAGACGGCGGTGCTCACCGACCCGAAGGTGCCCGAGGAGAAGCGGTTCTGCAGCAACTGCGGCGCGAAGGTCGGCCGCGGCCGGGATGGCGCTCCCGGCCGGCCGGAGGGCTTCTGCACCAAGTGCGGGCACCGCTACTCGTTCACCCCGAAGCTCTCCCCCGGCGATGTGCTGCACGACCAGTACGAGGTGCTCGGCTGCCTCGCGCACGGCGGGCTCGGCTGGATCTACCTCGCGCTCGACCGTGCGGTCGCCGACCGGTGGGTGGTGCTCAAGGGCCTGCTCGACACCGGTGACGCGGACGCGATGGCCGCGGCGGTCGCCGAGCGCCGGTTCCTCGCCGAGGTCGAGCACCCCAACATCGTCAAGATCCACAACTTCGTGCAGCACCACGACGCCGCGACGAACACGTCGGTCGGCTACATCGTGATGGAGTACGTCGGCGGCCGGTCCATCAAGGACATGATCAAGGAGATCCGGCAGACGCGGGGCGCGACCGCGTGCCTGCCGCTCGCCCGCGGGATCGCCTACATCCTCGAGATGCTGCCCCCGATCGGCTACCTGCACTCGCTGAGCCTGCTGTTCTGCGACTTCAAGCCGGACAACGTGATCCAGACCGAGGAGCAGCTCAAGCTCATCGACCTCGGGGCGGTGCGGCACCTGGACGACGAGGACAGCGCGGTCTACGGCACGATCGGCTACCAGGCACCGGAGATCGCGAGCGCCGGCCCGTCGATCTCCTCGGACCTGTACACGATCGGCCGCACGCTCGCGGTGATGACGTTCCCGTTCGACTTCCAGCGCGAGCATCAGACGACGCTGCCCACGGCGGCCGAGGAGCCGCTGCTGGCGGAGTTCGAGTCCTACGACCGGTTGCTGCGCCGCGCCACGGCGCCCGACCCGGACGCGCGGTTCAGCTCCGCCGAGGAGATGAAGGAGCAGCTCACCGGCGTGCTGCGGGAGGTGCTGGCCGCCGAGGACGGGCTGCCCCGGCCGGGCACGTCCACGGAGTTCACTCCCGAGCGGCGCTCGTTCGGCGTGCGCACGGACCTCGCGAAGCCGGACGACCTCGCGGCGATCGTCGACATGCTGCCCGTACCCCGCGTGGACGGTGCGGACCCGGCCGCCGCCTTCCTCGCCACCGTCACCTCGACCGAACCGGCCGCGCTGCTCGAGGAGCTGCGCACCGCTCCGCAGTCCACTGTGGAGGTACGGCTGCGCGAGGCACGCACGCACATCGAGCTCGGCGACGTGGCGGCCGCCCGGCGCACGATCGACGACATCGCCCGCGACACCAAGCTGCTGGAGCGGGGCTGGCTGCTCGACTGGCACCGTGGGCTCGCCGCGCTGTCCGAAGGCGACACCACGGTGGCGCGCCAGCGGTTCGACCGCGTCTACGCGGCCGTACCGGGCGAGGCCGCGCCGAAGCTCGCGATCGCGCTGTGCGCCGAGGTCGCGGGCGACCACCGGGCCGCGGACAAGTACTACCGGATCGTGTGGCGCACCGACCGTTCGTACGTGAGCGCCGCGTTCGGGATGGCGCGCTCGCTGCTGGCGCTCGGTGAGCGGCTCGAGGCGGTGGACGTGCTGAGCTCGGTGCCGGAGACGTCCAGCCACCACGTCGCCGCGCAGCTGGCCGCCATCCGCGCCCGGCTGCGGGTCACGTCGCCGACCGAGCTGACCGAGGACGACGTGGTGGCCGCGGGCAACCAGCTCGCGGGTCTGGACGTCGACTCCGAACGACGGGCGCACGCGTCCAGCGAGGTGCTGGGCACCGCGCTGCAGTGGGTCCTCGCCGGACGCGGCGGGACGGGCACGGTCCTGGGCAGCGCCCTCACCGAGGACGACCTGCGG
>NZ_DATBKY010000039.1:0-8541 GCF_036555685.1 Actinophytocola sp.
CGATGCGCGTCAGCTCACCCTGCGTCTTCAATTCCGCGAACTGCGCTTCGTCATTGGCATCAGCGATCGATCCGGGCCGCAGACCATCGCCGAGCGAGAACGACACATCGTAGGCGCGCATGATCTCGCAGATCTCGCGGAAGCGCGTGTAGAGAAAGTTCTCCTGGTGATGCGCGAGGCACCACTTCGCGAGGATCGAGCCGCCGCGCGAGACGATGCCGGTGACGCGGCGCGCGGTCATCGGGATGTGGCCGGGGCCCTCGTTCATCACCTGAACGTCGTACTTCCACGCAATCTTCGTGAGCTCACCCTGCGTCTTGAGCTCGGCGAACTGCGCTTCGTCGTTGGCGTCGGCGATCGAGCCGGGGCGCAGGCCGTCGCCCAGCGAGAAGGCCACGTCGTAGGCCTTCATGATCTCGCAGATGTCCTCGAAGTGCGTATAGAGGAAATTCTCGCGGTGATGCGCCAGGCACCACTTGGCCAGGATCGAACCGCCGCGCGAGACGATGCCGGTGACGCGCTTCGCCGTCAGCGGCACGTAGCGCAGCAGCACGCCGGCGTGGATGGTGAAGTAATCGACGCCCTGCTCGGCCTGCTCGACGAGCGTGTCGCGGAAGATCTCCCAGGTGAGTTCTTCCGCGCGGCCGTCGACCTTCTCCAGCGCCTGGTAGATCGGCACGGTGCCGACGGGCACGGGCGAGTTGCGCAGGATCCACTCGCGCGTCTCGTGGATCCGCTTGCCCGTCGAGAGGTCCATGACGGTGTCCGCGCCCCAGCGGGTCGCCCACACCATCTTCTCCACCTCGTCCTCAATGGACGAGGAGACCGCGGAGTTGCCGATGTTCGCGTTGATCTTGACGAGGAAGTTCTTGCCGATGATCGCCGGCTCGGCCTCCGGATGGTTGCGGTTGACCGGTATCACGGCCCGGCCGCGCGCGACCTCGTCGCGCACGAACTCGTGCTCGACGCCCTCGCGTGCCGCGACGAACTCCATCTCCTTCGTGGTGACTCCGGCCTTGGCGTAGGCCAGCTGCGTCACGGCGCCGCCGGCCGGCTCTCGTGCCCAGCCCTGCCGGAGCTTCGGCAGTCCTTTGTGGATGTCGATGGTGGCGTCCGGGTCGGTGTACGGGCCGGACGTGTCGTACAGGTCGACGTGCTCGCCGTTCGTCAGGTGGACCCGCCGGAACGGGACGTCGCCGCGGTAGACCTTGGTGGAGCCGGTGACGGGCCCGGTGGTCACGGTCGGCCGGACGGAACGGTCCTCGAGAGCAGTCATGGAAAAGCCTCCCTACGCCGGCATTACCCGGTCAGGTTCAGGCGGTCGGCAAGGCCGGGTCCTGGAACGGACACCACTTGCCCTCTCAGCCCGCTGTGGCGCGAGCTCCCGCTAAAGATGTTGAGTTCTCGTGCTTTCGACCATAGCCACGCCGATGCGGCGGTGCCAAGGGCGTTGTGAAGTACCGTTCTACCCGTGGACGCGCTCGTGCCGGACCGGTCGGTGGACACGCCGACCGTGGTGCCGTGCGCGACCTGCGGCGAGCCGGCCGGCCGCGGCTACCCGTCGTGCCTGGGGTGCGCCGAGGAGGTCGAGGCACGCTGGCTCGACGACTGGCGCGACCTGCTGGCCGCGTCGCGGGCGAGCGCGGGCGCGGAGTCCGAACGGGACCTCGCGACGCAGGTGCTGTCGGCCGGGCCGGCCGCGTACCCGTGGACGTGCGTCGACTGGGCGCTGCGGCTGCTGCGCTGCGAGGAGTGCGCGGGCGAGCTGGGTGCGGGCGACCCGGTGTGCCTGCGCTGCGCGGCGGCGGACGCGTCCCGCTGGGAGTCGTGGGCCGGGCCGGACCACCTGCTGCGGGCGGCGGCGCTGGCGTTACGGGCACCGCAGCGCCGGCGGGTGTCGGTGGTGTCGGCGTTGCGCCTGGTACTGCCGTTCGTGCTGGCGGGGGCGCCGGTGTCGGCGGCCGAGGTGCGTGCCGTCCGCGCGGGCGTGCTGGCCGGCCGGTACACCGACCTGGCGGCGCTGGACAGCGTGGTCGAGCTGGTGAACCTGCCGCTGGTGCCGTGGCGGCGGCTATCCCTCGACAGCGAGCCGCACGCCAAGGCCGATTAGGGCCACGCCGGAGATCCGTTCGACCAGCGAGCTCTTCCGCAGGATGCCGACGAGGCGGGTCAGCAGCGTCGCGATCAGCAGGTACCAGATCGTGTCGACGACGACCCAGAGCGCGGCGAGCGCCAGCAGCGCTGCGTGGCTCGCGCCGGGCGGCACGAACTGCGGCAGGAACGAGATGGCGAAGACGGCGAGCTTCGGGTTCGCGAGGTTGACGAGCAGCCCCGCCCGGAACCCGCCGCCGGCTGTCTCGTCCGGCTCCCGATGCCGCCCGAACAAGGCGCGCACCCCGAACCAGAGGAGCACGACTACGCCGGCGACCCGCAGCACCTGGTAGGCCACCTCGGACGCGACGAGGAGGACCGACAGCCCGAGCCCCGCCGCGGCTGCCCACACGGCGACCCCGCTCTCGAGCCCGGCGACCGTCGCGAGCGCCGCCCGCCGTCCACCCCGCACCGACTGCCGGACGAGCATCGCCGTGCCGACCCCGGGCACCATCGCGAGGAGGAAGGAAGCAAGCAGAAAGGCGGCAAGGTCCATGCGGCCCACTTTGCCGCCGCACCGCCCCGCGGACGAGCGAATTTGCGGCCAGCTGTCCACAAGCGACAGAGGTTTGCCAGGGCGGCGACGGGCCACCCGCTTCGCGGCGGCCGAGCATGGACGGCGGTCAGCTGACCGTCAGCTCCGTCGGGCGGGCGTAGACGTCCACCATGGCGCCGTTGCGCAACACCGTCACCGCCAGGTCGGTGCCGATCACCTCCGCGAAGAGCTTGCGTTGGATGCCCTGCGCGTTGTGCACCTGCTCGCGCGCCACCGTCAGCACCAGGTCGCCCGTGCGCAGGCCCGCTCGTTCCGCGGGGCCGCCCGGCACCACCTCGATCACCCGCAGGCCGGCCCGCTGGCCGGTCCGCTCGGCGACGTCGTCCGGCAGGGGCGCCGGTACGCCGATCACGCCGAGGTACGCCCGCCGCACCCGGCCCTCCACCATCAGCGTGTCGATGATCCGCCTCGTCGTGCCGTTGATCGGGACCGCCAGGCCCAGGCCGAAGCCCGCCACCGCCGTGTTGATGCCCACGACCCGCCCGCGCGAGTCCGCCAGCGCGCCGCCGGAGTTGCCGGGGTTCAGCGCCGCGTCGGTCTGGATCACGTCCTCGATCACCCGCGCCGCCTGGCCCTGGCGCACCGGCAGCGACCGGCCCAGCGCGCTGACGACCCCGGCCGTCACCGAACCGGACAGGCCGAGCGGGCTGCCGACCGCGACCACCAGCTGGCCGACCACGAGGTCGTCGGCCTCGCCCAGGTACGCGGGCGCCGGCGCGTCCGAACCGGCGCGGACCACCGCGAGATCCGACAGCGGGTCCGCGCCGATCACCTCGAACGGCGACTCCGTCCCGTCGGAGAACGTCGCCGTGCCGCGCTTGCCCCCGCCGACCACGTGAGCGTTCGTCAGCAGGTGCCCGGTATCGGTGAACACGACCGCCGAGCCGCTGCCACGCCGCAGCGACACGCTCGCCACGTGCGGGGTCAGCATCTGGGCCACCGCGCTCACCGTGCGGGAGTAGGCGTCCAGCTCCTCCGACGACACGGACATCACCGCCAATTACACCGTTGCACTCCACTTCAAGTGTGCGCCGGTGCCCCGGTGTTCCCCGTTCGCTGTGAGCGAAGTAGCGAACAATCGAAACAGGGCGAAGACCTACTCGTCGCCCGGCTCCGATTCGACGGTCGGGTCCCACGACAGGCCGGGCTGGCCCCAGCCGTTCCGCTTGAGCATCCGCTTCGACTCCTTGGCGTACCGGCCGGTGAGCCGGCTCAGGTAGAGCAGCCCGTCGAGGTGGTCGGTCTCGTGCTGTAGGCAGCGCGCGAAGTACCCGGTGCCCTCGACCTCGACCGGCTCGCCGGACAGGTCCTGGCCGGTCACCTTCGCCCACGACGCCCGGCCGGTCGGGAACCGCTCGCCGGGCACCGACAGGCAGCCCTCGAGATCGTCGTCCGGGTCGGGCATGGTCTCCGGGCGCTCGGAGGTCTCCAGTACCGGGTTGACGACCACGCCACGGTGCCGCACGCCCTCGTCGTCCGGGCAGTCGTAGACGAACACGCGCAGGTCCACGCCCACCTGGTTCGCGGCGAGGCCGACGCCCGGCGCGGCGGCCATCGTCTCGAACATGTCGTCCACGAGCGTCTTCAGCTCGTCGTCGAAGGCCTCCACCTTGCGCGTCGGGTTGTGCAGCACGGGGTCTCCGACGATGACGATCGGGCGAACGGCCATGGCGCGACCCTAGAGCACGGCCGCTCGCCGAAAGATCGCGCGACTCTCGCGCGCATCGCCGACGGACACCGTCGGTAGCGTGATGTAATAAGGCCCGGCGAATCACAGGCGTGTGATTCGCGGGCAGAGACCCCGTGGCGAGGAGCCTGATGGACGCCGCAGAGTTGCCGGCACAGCCCTCCGGCCCGCACATGCGCGCGGTGCCGCCCGCGGACGCGGACGGCCTCACGCAGCGGGAGCGCGAGATCCTGGCGTTCGAACGCCAGTGGTGGAAGTACCCCGGCCTCAAGGAGCAGGCCATCCACGAGCTGTTCGGTGTCTCGCCCACCCGCTACTACCAGCTCGTGAACCGGCTGATCGACAAGCGCGAGGCGCTCGAGGCCGACCCGATGCTGGTCAAGCGCCTGCGCCGGCTGCGCAGCGGTCGGCAGCGTGCCCGCTCGGCCCCGCGGCTGTCTCGATGAGCTCGCCCGAGTCGCCCAGTCCCACGCGGCCACTGCGGATCGCGGGCCTGGCGCTGCTCGGGCTGGCCGCGATCGCGCTGATCATCGGCCTCGTCTCGATCCTCGGCGGTGGCGACGGGGACGGCAACGCCCAGCCGTCGCCCACCCAGACCAGCAAGCCGGGCTCGTCCGAGGAGCAGCCGACCTCGACGACGACGTCGGGCGAGCAACCGCCGTCCTCGTCGTCGAGCGGCGCGCCCACGACGACCACGACCACCAAACCCGGCGCCGGTGGCGGCAACGAGAGCTCCCTGCCCGCCCCGCCGCCCGGCGGCGACGGCAACGGCGAACCCGGCAAGAGCCAGCCCGTCCGCGTCTACAACAACAGCACCGTCAGCGGGCTGGCCGCGCAGGCGGCGGACGACCTGCGCGCGGTCGGCTGGAACGTCGTGTCGGTCGGCAACTACCCGTACGGCACGATCCCGACCACGACCGTGTACTACCGGGCCGGCACGGCCGAGCAGCAGGCTGCGGAGGACATCGCGGACGACTTCGGCATGCACGTCGAGGCCCGCTTCCCGGGCCTGAAGAGCTTCCCGACCGGCGTGATCGTCATCGTCACCGACGACTACCAGGGCATCGGCGGCAAGAACGAGGGCAAATAGGCAGTCCCGCCGCCCGGAATTCAATGTGTTGGTCGCGTTCCGGCGATCGGCGCGGGATATCCGGGTTGATGGTGGCTGCGTGCCGTCACGGTCCCCTGAGATCCCGCTGGTTCGTCCGAGACTTCACGCCGCGGCCCGCCGGACTGCGCGTGCGCCTCAGCGGGACTGCGCGTACGCCTCAGCGGGACTGCGCGTACGCCTCCAGGGCAGCGAGCTGCGCCGGGTCCAGGGAGGCGCGCACCTTCTCCCGCGCCGTGGTCAGGTGGGCGCGCGTCACGATCGTCGCCTCGAGGGACTCGCGCATCGCGGTCAGGGCGGCCTCCCGGATGAGGGCCGCGCAGTCCGCCGCCGAGTAGCCGTCCAGCTCGCGGGCGAGCTCGGCCAGGTCGACGTCGTCCGCCAGCGGGGTGTTCTTCGCCGCGGAGCGCAGGATCTCCGTGCGCGCGTCGGCATCCGGCGGCGGCACGTAGACCAGCCGCTCCAGGCGGCCGGGGCGCAGCAGCGCCGGGTCGATCAGCTCCGGGCGGTTCGTCGCGCCCAGCACGACGACGTCGCGCACCGGCTCCACACCGTCCAGCTCGGTCAGCAGCGACGCGACCACCCGGTCCGACACGCCCGAGTCCGCCGACTGCCCGCGCCGCGGCGCCAGCGCGTCCACCTCGTCCAGGAAGACCAGTGCCGGCGCGGCCTCCGCGGCCCGGCGGAACAGCTCCCGGACCGCCCGCTCGGACTCGCCGACCCACTTGTCCAGCAGCTCCGCGCCCTTGACCGACAGCACGTTCAGCTGTCCGGTCCCCGCGAGCGCCCGGACCAGGAACGTCTTGCCGCACCCGGGCGGGCCGAACAGCAGCAGCCCGCGCGGCGGGTCCACGCCCAGCCGCGAGAACGAGTCGGGGTAGCGCAGCGGCCACAGCACCGACTCGGTCAGCGCCTGCTTCACCTCGACCATGTCGCCGACGCCGTCCAGGGTCAGCCCGCCGGTCTGCAGGTTGTCCGAAGTGGACAGCGAGGTCGGGCGGACGGTCTCCAGCGCGCCGTGCAGGTCCGCCGAGGTGACCGTGGGATCGGTGGCGGCCTTCACCCGCACTGCGGCGCGCACGGCGGCCTCGCGGCGCAGCGCGATGAGATCGGCGGCGACGAAACCCGGCGTCCGCTCGGCCACCTCGCCGAAGTTCACCTCGGACTCGACGGGCACCTCGCGGAACAGCACGCGCAGCAGCTCAGTGCGGGTCTTCGCGTCCGGCAGGGGCAGCGACAGCGACCGGTCCAGCAGGTCCACCCCGCGCACCCGCGGGTCGACCGCCTCCGGGTGCGCCGTGGTCGCGACGATCGCCAGCTTCGGCGTGCGGATCGCGGTGCGCAGCGTGTCGACCACGACCGTGGCCACCGGCGGCGGGCTGCTCGCCGGCAGCAATGCGTCCAGGTCGGTGATCAGCAGCACCGCCGGCACCTGCCCGCTCGCCGTGGCGATCGCGTCGGTCAGCCGGCGGGCGGCCGCGTTCGGCTCCAGCGCCGCGAGCGTCGGCCCGGCCAGCTCGACGACGCGCGCGTCGACCGCGTTCGCGACCGAGCGCACCAGGGTCGTCTTGCCGACGCCCTCCGGTCCGGTGATCAACGCGCCGAGCTGCGCGGCCGCGCCCAGCTTGGACAGCAGCTCCGGGCGGTTGAACGCGAGCTCGAACCACTCGGTGAGCCGCTCGGCGGCCTCCCGGGCGCCGACCAGGTCGGCCAGGGGCGGCGGCGGTGCGATCGGTTCGACGACCGGTTCGACGGCCGGCGAAGCGACGTCGGTGTCCGTGTCGGCGTCGGTGTCCGTGCCGGTGGCCGCCTGCCGGTCGGTGGGCGCGGTCGCCGTGCCGCCCGGACCCGCGGCCGCGGGGGCCGGGTCGCCGGTACGCGCGCCGTCCCGCCAGCCGACCACAGTGGACGGATGGATCGCGACCGGGCCCGCGGGCTCGGTCGCGGTGACGGTCAGCAGCTCGTTGGTCCAGGTCATGCCGATCGCGCGGGACAGCTTGCCGCGCACCGCGGGCAGGTCCGACCCCGGCGCGGGCGCGAGGTCCTGCGGCAGCAGCGACACCGCGTCGCCGACCGTCAGCACCTTGCCGATCAGCGCCTGCCGCACGGTCTCCGGCGGCAGCGACGTCGACGCGAGCCGAGAGCCGGCCACCGTCACCATCCGCGCGGCGCCGACGTCCGCCGGCTCCACCACGACGTCGGCGCCCTCGGTCACGCCCACGTTCGACATGGTCACGTCGTCGAGCAGCAGCACGCCGGGGGCGCCGGCCGTGTCCGCCTCGGCGGCGAGCGCGGCGCTGATCCGTGCCCCGGTCAGCCGCACGCACGACCACGGCTCGAGGCCGAGCGCGTCCAGCACTTCGCGGTGCAGCCGCACCACGCCGCGGCGGGTGTCCATCGCCGACGGCGTCAGCCGCGCGGTGAGCGTGATCTGTGGCATGGGGCCCGAGACTACTGCTCGCCGGCCCGTGGCCGGGCCTGGTTGCGGCGCAGTCCGGTGCGCCGCCAGCCGCGCCCGCGAACCGCGCGGCGAACCCGGTTCGAGTCGGTCGGCAGCAGCACCCGGTGCCCCTCCCGCGCGCCACCGCCCGCGCCGTTCCCGCGGCGGGCGACCGACACCGCGCGCCGGGCCGCGCCGGCGACCTTGCGCATCGGCGGCCGCAGCCCGAGCCGCCGCGACGAGCCGTGCGCGCGGCGGATCGCCCGGCGCTCCTTCGGCGGCACGTCCCACGCCTCGGGGTGGTTGGCGAGCCAGTGGTTGCGCCGCACCGCGTACGGCACGTGCGCGAGGTAGATCACGAGCGCGCTCGCGAGCGCGAGCATCGGGTAGGTGATCACCGCGGCCGCGGCCAGGCCGACGAGCACCAGCAGCGGCGCGACCATGCGGGCCGGCACCCGGAACGTCTTCACCGACAGCGTCGGGATCCGGCTGATCAGCAGGGCCGCGATGGCCACGGTCCACACCATCACCGCGGGCGTGCTCGACCACCAGCCGTCGTGCCCGATCTGCAGGGTCAGGATCAGCGGCAGCAGCGCCAC
>NZ_DATBKY010000040.1:0-9313 GCF_036555685.1 Actinophytocola sp.
TGACGCGCTCGGCGCTGCAGAACGCGGCCTCGATCGCGGCCCTGTTCCTGACCACGGAGGCCGTGGTCGCGGACAAGCCGGAGAAGGCCGCCGCCGCTCCGGCGGGCGACCCGACCGGTGGCATGGACTTCTGATCCAGCCAGTCAGTAGCGAAAGGCCCGGACGCGAAAGCGCCCGGGCCTTTTCGTTTTGGTCGGGTTGGTTGGGGACAAGGTTCCTCCGGTAAAGCACGGAGCGTCCTCAGCGATGAACAAGTGGACAACTCAGTCCAGCGGCAGGCACGTCTCGCAGAAGTCCTCGCCGAAGGGTGTCAGGTGGATGGACCGTCGCACCGTCTTCGGTGCCCGTCCCGCCTTGGCCATCGCCGCCTGAACCTCCGGCTGTACCTCCACCACCTGGTATCGCGACGGGTCGACCTCCTCGCGTGAGAACCAGATCAGGCCCAGCCGGAACAGGTTGTTCAGGTACGCGTTGGTCCGCGAGACGTGCCGCACGCCGGCCTGCCGCCCGATCATCGACAGCCCCGCCTCGATCAGCTCCGAGCCGATCCCGAGTGGACGGTTCGTTCGCACGTCCACAGTGGGCTGTGCGCCTTCCTTCGCCAGGAAGCGCAGGATCCGCGCCTCGTCCGGTGTCAGCTCGCCCAGGATCCGCTCGTATGCCGGATGCATGTCCTCCACGAAGTGGACGTCCGCGGACCGGCGCAGCAGCTCCGCGCCCCGCGCACGCAGCTCCGCCGCCGAGGAGCGATGCTCGGTCGCGGGCGGCGGGACAGGCGAGCCGAGCGCCGTTTCGACCGAGGACCGGAGGTCGGCGCCGAGGGCGCCGGCGATCGACGCGGGTGACTCGCCCGCCGCGAGCCCCCGGACCACCCGCGCTCCGGTGTGGACGGTCGTGCTCCACATCCACTGGGCCGTCGACCAGCCGGCGTTCGCCGCGATCCGCAGTAGGCCGGCGCCTTCCCGGATGGGGGAGTTGGACATCTCAGACTCCGAAGATCGCTAGGTGGATCAGGCCGGCACCGATGCCGAGCACGCCGCCGTGCACGAACAGCAGCCACTCGTCCTGCTTGATGGCCGAGCGCAGCAGCTCGTTGAACTCGTCGTAGCGCAGCTGGCGCATCTGCCGCGCCACGAACCGGTTGATCTTGATCGACTGCTGCTTGCCGAACTCCGTGTCACCGAACGCCGAGGCGAACTCGACCGCCTCGGTGGCCACCGCGTCGCGGATGCGGTCGTACCGCTCGGTGCCCATGCCGACCCGTACCGCCGAGCGCGCGAAGCCGACCGCGTTGTCGACCGCCGGGCGAAGCGATGCCTCCAGCATCGCCCGGGTGCGGTCCGAGCGCGGCCCGTGCAGCAGCTCGTCGCCGACGTTGCGCATGTTGATGATGTCGTCCGCGATGATCTTCGCCATCACGTCGCTCACCTCGGGCTGGCGGCGCAGGAACAGCCCGTGGAAGCGGAACGGGCCGATGCGCCGCGGGAACACCGGCTCGAAGATCAGCTTGATGCCGATCCAGTTCACCACCCAGCCGATCACCGCGCCGCCGAGCGGCAGCACCCACCAGTACGGGAACGCCTGCAGGATGAACACCAGCACGATGCCCATCGGAAAGCCGAAGTAGAAGCCGAAGTTCTGCATGAACCGCAGCTCCTTGCGGCCGACCTCGCGGAGCATGTCGTTCATCAGCTCCGGGTGCTCCTCGAAGTGCCGGATCACCAGCAGCTTCGCGTCGATGAGGTCCTCGATGTGCTCGCCCAGCTGGTCGGTCAGCCCGCGGATGATCACGGGCAGCCGCTCCTGGATGCGGGCGTGCACGGCCTCGCGGACGACCGGCGGCAGGTCGTGCCACAGCTGCGGGTGCTCGCGCTCCATGATCCGCTCGACCACGTCGCGGATCTCCTCCCGCGCGGTCGCCGCGATGTGGTCGGCGATCTTGTCCGGCTCGAACTCGCGGTAGAAGTCGCCGATGCTGCCGACCTTCAGCAGCGCCTTGTCCACGGAGATGCTGGCCATCTTGGACACCCGCGAGGGGATGATGCCCTGCCAGCCGAACCGCCCGTCGTGCGTGATCGCCGGGATGACCTGCACCCGCCGCGGCAGGTACGAGTACAGGAACCGCAGCCCGGGGAGCCGCGCCCCGTGGAAACGCATGGGCTGGAACAGCATGATCACGCCGGTCCAGTTCGTGATGTAGCCGATCACGCCGGTGAACAGCGGCACCGAGATCAGCGACGTCAGGAAGTGCGGGTCACTCCACTCCAGCGCAAGCGTCATGAAACCGCCCCTCGTCGCCCGACACCCCCCATGGTCATCTGCCGACGATCTTTGTGCAAACCTCGGTTCAGCCCGCGCCGAGCAGGATGAACGGGCGGCGCAGCGGGTCGGCGGCGGTCGCCTCGGCGAGCGCACGGGCCGGGCGGGTGCCCGACGCCAGGCGCCGGTGGTACTCGGCCATCGTCTCCGCGATGTCGACAGCCGCGCTCGTGCTCGCGAGCCTGCGGTGGTAGTCGGTCATCGTGAGCGCGGCCGACCGGTGCCCCACCCGGTTCACGGCCGCCACGACGGTCCGCGAGCCGCTCGCCAGCATCGCGCCGGCGAACCCGAGCGGCTCGTCACCCGGCCGGATGTGCGACAGCGCCAGCTCGCACGCGGCCAGCACGATGTGTTCCGGCGGCCGGTGCAGCCGCGCCACCTCGTGCGCGATCAGGCCGCCGTCGGCGAGCTCGAGCCGGGAGAAAAGCGCGTTCGCCGGCTCGTGCGTGCCGTGCGCGGCGATGTGCACGAGCTTCGCTCCGTCCATCGCGGACAGCACCGCCGCCGTCGTCGCCTCGGCGCCCTGCAGCACGACCGCGTCCGGGTAGACCGCGGTCAGCTGGTCCAGCTCGGACACCGACTCCGGCAGGTCCGGCCCGCACACGAGCACGACCCGCCCGTCCGTGCCGGGTGCCTCGGCGGCGCCGACCCAGGCCGTGGCCGACGGCGCGACCGACACCGCGCGCCCGCGCAGCGTCGGCAGCGACTCCCACGGCACCGAGTACAGGCCGCCGAACGGCACGATCACGAGCTCGCTGTCCGCGAACAGCTCCGTCGGGATGCCGTCCGGACCGAACAGCCACCGGTCCAGCAGCTCGATCCGGTTCAGCGCCGAGCGCGAGACGGCATTGACGAGCGGCTCGATGAGATCGTCCGGCGCGAGCGCGTCCAGGTCCGCGTGCAGCTGCCGGGCCACCTCGAGCACCTGCTCCTGGCGGCCGAGCCGGAACAGCCGCGTGCGCCCGCCGCTGACGACGACCGCGGCGAGGTCCTCGCCCGGGCCGGCGAAGCTGATCAGCGTCCGGTCGCCGAGCCGGTCGATGACCTCCGCCGCGGAGCACACCGGCCGCGGCTTGCCCCAGTGGCTCGTGTGCCAGCCGAGCCGGCTGACCTCCCGCTGCAGCATGGTGATCCGCCGCTCGAGGTGGGCCGTCGACCGCCGCTCGAGGCGGTACTGCTGGACGGTCCGCATCACCGCGCGCAGGTCGGCGACCGCGGTGGCGAGCTCGGGGTCGTCGATCGCGGGCTGCGGCTCGTAGCGGTAGATCTGCGCGCGGGTGCGTTCCTGCCAGTCGAGCAGCCGCCGCCCGTCCGCGTCCGTGCGCGCGTTGTCGAGCACGAGCTTCACCGCGAGCCGGCCGAGCTCGAAGCCGTGGATCGCGGTGCCGCACACCAGGTCCAGCCCGCCCATCTTGTCCCGCGCGGCGCCGAGCTCGGTCAGCCCGGCCTTCGCCTGGGCGAGCACGCGCCGGGACTGCCCGTGCGCGAGCGCCACCTCCGCGCGGCACAACCGCAGCAGCATCCGGTGGTCGATCGGCGCGATCCTGCTCGGCGCGGGCACCTGCTCCAGCAGCTCCTCGGCCGCGTCGACGCCACGGCGGCGCAGCGCGAGCCGGACCGCGAGCATCGTCGCGGTCGCGGCCTCGTCGGTGAGCCCGGCCTCCGCCAGCCGTTCCGCGAGCGCCACGGCACGCGCGGGCGTGGCGGTGCTGTCCACACCGGCGAGCGCCGCCTCGACCTCGGCGCGCAGCCGGGTCAGCGCGGCCACCTCCGCCCAGGGTTCGCTGCCCCGCTTGACGAAGTGGCTGCGTGCGGACGTCGCCAGCTGCTTCGCGAGCGTGAGGTCACCCGCCAGCAGCGCGGCCGCGGCGCGGGCGACCTCGGCCTCGGCGAGGTCCTGGCCGATCCGGTGCTCGCGCAGCTCGGGCAGCGCCTCGTCGAGGTGCCGGGCGGCCTCGTCGGCCAGCCCGGCCGCGAGCAGCGACCGCGCCTGGTCGATCTTGGTGCGCGGCACGAGCCCGGGAGCGAGCTCACGGAACGCCCGCTCAGCGCCCTCGAAGTACCGCAACGCCTCCGGGATGGCGCCGCGCAGCTGCGCGATCTCGCCGAGGTTGCCCTCCGCCTTCGCGCCGATGAGGGGGAAGCCGTGCTCCGCGGCCAGCGCCATGCACGCCCGCGCGTCCCGCTCCGCCGGGCCGGGGCGGCCCCCGGAGATGTGGGCGAGGCAGCGGTTCATGTACGCCCGGGCAAGCAGCTCCGGGTCCCCGGCCGGCCCGCCGAGCGCCTCCTCGAGCAGCGGGATGGCCTGGTCGAACAGTTCGACCGACTCGGCGATCCGGCCCGCGCGCAGCAGGATCAGCGCGTGCTGGTGGTGGGCGAAGCCGAGCAGGTACAGCTTGTGCTGGCCGTCGGCCATGCCGCCCACGAGGCTGCGCGCGGTGCCGAGGTGCACGAGCCCCTCGGTGATCGGCCCGGTCTCGGCCTGCACGTAGGCCATCGTCAGCAGCGTCTTGGTGCGCACGGTGATGGCACCGAGGTCGTCGGAGTCGACCGGAAGCGTCCGCAGTGCCCGGCGCAGCAGCTGCATCGCCGGGGCCGGCCGGGCCGCGGCCGCCTCCTCCACGGCTCGTACGCGTAACGCGGCCGCCGCCTCGACGCTGGCCGCGATCGCGTCGCCGTTGGCCAGTGAGGATCGGTCCGGCCGCGAACGCGGGGCACGTCGACTGCGCGCACTGGGCATGGGTCAATGGCAGCACATCGATGCCCCCACCTGTCCAGCAGGTGAGGGCATCTTGCGATGTGCGGTTGCGATACCGGCGGGACTACGAGCCGCGCTACACCTCGTCCGAGACGACGCTCTTCTCGGGTGCGACGCCGCTTTCGTGGTAGCCCTGCGGCGAGACGCCACTTTCGTGGTAACCGGTCGTGTGATCGGTCGAGCCGCAGATCTCGCACGGCTTGCGTGGGTCTGTCGGAGGCTTCGGGTTGGTCATTGCTTACTCCCCTTTCAGCAGACAGCTGCGTCCTCACCTGGAGAAGAGGCAAGCGATCACAGCGAGATACAGACAATATCTGCCGAACGGAGTAAGTGGGGCTATGTGGGCTACAAGTCGACAGTTGGTGTCACGACTGTTCGTGACTGTTCCGCGTGCATGCGTACCAACAACTGGGTGGTGCCGCGGGGCACCTCGGTGAGGACGAAACGACCGCCCTCATCTGCGGTTGTGGTCGACGAACCGTGGTCGGCCACGCGGACCTCGACGCCGTGCGCGCCGGCCGGCACCAGCCACCCGTCGATGCGCTGGCGCTCCCCCGTACGGGTGACGTTGACCATGACGGTCAGGTCGCCGACGAAGAACGTGATCGTGCCGGGCAGGCCGCCGCGCACGCCGGCGAGCGTGCGGTTGTCGGACCACCGGGCGACCTCGAGGTCGATGTCGTCGATGTCGTCGATGGCTACGGCGAACTGGGCACGCTCCACCAAGCCTGGCGGCATCGGATCGAGCTCGTGCACCAGCCGCGCCACTTGGGTCATCAGCTCGTCATCCGGGATGTGCGTTCTCATGATCCACTGTCCCCGTTGTACAGGGCCCGCAAGTTGTTCAAGCAGCGCCCTCTGGTCGGTCCGATACTGCCGTGCGGCATGTGCAGGGCCTCGGCGACGGCGCGGTACTCCGCGCGGCCGGCGAGGACGGTCAGCCGCAGCAGCTCCTGGCAGCGCTGCGTCAGTTTGTGGAACGCCGCCCACAGCTGCCGGTCCCGCTCGTCGCGCAGCACCTCGTGCTCCGGCGACGGGTCGGACGTGGGCATCTGCTCGGCGACCTCGCTGGACAGCTCGACCTGACCGGCCCCCCGGATCTGGACCCGCTGTGCCTCCCGGCGGGTCGTGGTGATGAGCCAGCCGGCCAGCGCCCGCGGTTCGGCGAGGCGGTCGATGTGCCGCAGCAGCGCGAGCCACACGGTCTGCACGACATCCTCCGCACTTGTCCGGTCGAGCCCGTTGCTCCGCGCCACGTGCCACACGAGCGGCGAGAGCTCGGCGACCAGCACATCGAACGCGGACCGGTCACCGGCCTGGGCGGCGATCATGCATGCCGCGTGCCGATCCCGGCCTTCGAGCCCTTCCCAGGGCTTGGCCATGCTTGCGGTCTGCAGTTCGGTCACCGCTGCCCACCCCGCTTCGTGGGTTGTGTTCCTGATGGCTCCAGGTCCATCGTGCCAACCCCCGGCCCCTCGCGTCTTCTCCGTTATCCGGTCACCCTTCCGGGCTATTCGAACGATAGATCGTCTCGGTAGTCAAGAGCGTGACTGTGCGGGCCAGATACCGGCCATTCGGGTGTTACCGGCGGGTTTAGGTGGTTCCGGCCACCAGGAGGAGCAGCGCGGCGAGCCCGAGGACGACGCCGGCGAGCAGCACGCCGAAGCCGCGGCCGAGCACGGCCCGGACGGTCCGCGCGCGGACGGCCAGCAGGCTCGCGGCGATGGCCGCCGCGAGCACCACGACGCAGAACACCGCGGCGGCGAGCACGGCGGTCCCGGTCAGCCCCGTCCTGGCCAGGAACGTCGGGCCGACGACGAGGACCGCGAGGCAGACGAGCGCGCTGACCGCGACCGCGAGCACGGCCGCGACCAGGACCAGCGCGCGGGCCGTGCCGAGGCGCGAGACGGTCGCGCGGTCCTCTTCCTCGGTCACGGCCTCACTCTATGGGTCTCCGCGGCTTACTCCTCGGGCACGATCATCCAGCAGACCAGGTAGAGGATGGCGCCGGTGCCGAAGCCGAGGAGCGTGGCCGCGACCAGGCCGATGCGGACGAGCGCGGCGTCGATGCCGAACATCTCGGCGATGCCGCCGCACACGCCGGCCACCATGCGGTCGGAGCGGCTGCGGCGAAGCGTGCGGGTGGGACGGTTCGGTGTCTCGGTGTCGTACATGAGTCCAGCTTCGCCGCCGGGCCGGTCGGGCACATCGGGGTCCGACCCTGGCCGCACCCGGATTCGCCTCGGGCGATCTCCCTACCCGTAGGCTCGGGGTGTGGTGGACGCGTCCTGGGCGCCGGTGGCCTCGCCGGACGAGCTGGCCGACTCGCTCGAGCGGGTCGGTTACCTGGCCGACGAGGGGGTCGCCACGGCGGCGTTCCTCGCGCTGCGACTGGGGCGCCCGCTGTTCTGCGAGGGTGAGCCGGGGACCGGGAAGACCTCGCTCGCGGCGGCGCTGGCCGAGGCGCTCGGCGTGGAGCTGATCAAGCTGCAGTGTCACGAGGGCATCGACTTCACACAGGCGCTCTACGACTGGGACTTCCCGCGCCAGCTGCTGCACCTGCGCGCGCTGGAGGCCGCCTCGCACGGCGAGCTGGACTCCGACGAGGCCGAGCGCTCCCTCTACAGCCGCCGGTTCCTGCTGGCCAGGCCGCTGCTGCGGGCACTGGAGGAGTCGCCCTGTGTGCTGCTCGTCGACGAGGTCGACCGGGCCGACGACGAGTTCGAGGCGTTCCTGCTGGAGGTGCTGGGGGAGAGCGCGGTGACCGTGCCGGAGCTCGGCGAGGTGCGCGCCGAGGTGCCGCCGCTGGTCATCCTCACGTCGAACCGGACCCGCGAGGTGCACGACGCGCTGAAGCGGCGCTGCCTGTACCACTGGCTCGAGCACCCGGAGCTCGCCCGCGAGGTGGCGATCCTGCGGCGCCGGCTGCCGGGCCTGTCCGCACAGCTGGCCAACCAGGTGGCGAACGCCGTGCGGCGGCTGCGCGAGGTGGAGCTGCTCAAGCCGCCGGGCGTGGCGGAGTCCATCGACTGGGCCGAGGCGCTCGGCGCGCTCGGTCGCACGGAGCTGGACGCGGCCGCCGCGGCGGCCACGCTCGGCGCCGTCCTCAAGTACCGCGAGGACGCCCAGCGCGTGGTGGCCGCCGGTCTGGACCAGATCCTCGCCGGCTGACCCGGGCGTAATTCGTTCGCTTCTTTCCTTGCGGTGTCGCATAGTTGTGCCCGGCGCGCGCCGAACCACAAGGAGGACACCGTGATCACCGTGACTCGGGGGAGTGAGCGGTAACACCGGTGTGCTCGCCGGATGGCGCCGTCGCGCAGACGCGGGCCGGTCGCGGTGCTCGCCCGCGGCGGCCGCCATCCGGTCACCGGGAGCCGTCCCTTCAGCTCCGAAGAGGACGGCTCCCCGAGAGGCCATCCGCAGACTCCCCGCGCCCGGCTTTCGCTACCTGGCCAAACGGTCGCGGCGGGGAGTCCCGCCCGGTGCCGGCTGCTGATCCAGCGGCACCGGGTACGGTCTCGATGGTCCATTTAGGATTCAGCCGCTCGGCCACGAAGCGTGTCCATGGGGCGCCATGTGTTGGCGATTGTCCAACAAGCAGCCACGGTATGGCGGACCTGCGGCGATACCTCGAGCGGCACAATGCCACGCGGCCCATTTCGATACAAATTTGGGGCCGTTCATCTCGTTTGCATTACCAACAGTAGTGGCAACGATTTGTCCACATGTCATTTCCGTGGCCCCTTCGAATGGGCCGGTCGGGTGAATTCGCGAGCTGGGTATGGCCTGTTCAGCGCTGTACGATCAGGCTGAGACATCTGGTCGAGGGATGCCGTGGACCAGATAACGGAACAATTTCACAGCTGTGTGTCAGGTGACGCAGATCGATTCGCCTCCCGATGTCAACCTCGAATTGTCGGGGGAAGTCGGGAATGACGGGGGGCGAGAAGGTGCGCGCGTACTGTCCAGTCTCGTTCGCGCTCAAGCTCGCGTTGTTCTGCCTGATACTGGGGCTGGTCGCCGGTGTGTGGCTGAGCTCTGCCGCTCTGTCCACATCGGATTCCCTGCCCTCCCGGCAACCACCGACCCAGGTGAGCGATGGGTCATCTGGGCAGTCGGGAGGAGAGGACCGGTGATGGAGTCACACGCCTTGATCGAACTGGCGACGACGCTCATCCGGCAGATCGGCTGACGTTTCCGATGCTGGGGGTGGAGTGGGGGGGGGGGGGGGGGGGG
>NZ_DATBKY010000041.1:0-111758 GCF_036555685.1 Actinophytocola sp.
TGGTCGCCGCCGGCGCCCACGCCGCGGCGCTGGCCGCCGGGCCGCGGACGTTCTACACCGCGCCGATCAAGGCGCTGGTGAGCGAGAAGTTCTTCGACCTGTGCGCGATCTTCGGCACCGCCAACGTCGGCATGATGACCGGCGACGCCGCCGTGAACTCGGAGGCGCCGATCGTCTGCTGCACGGCCGAGGTGCTGGCCAACATCGCCCTGCGGGACGGTCCCGACTCGGACGTGCGGCAGGTCGTGATGGACGAGTTCCACTTCTACGCCGACCCGGACCGCGGCTGGGCCTGGCAGGTGCCGCTGATCGAGCTGCCGAAGGCGCAGTTCCTGCTCATGTCCGCGACGCTCGGCGACGTCAGCCGGTTCGAGCGGGACCTGACCCGGCGCACCGGCCGGGAGACGGCGACCGTCCGCAGCGCCGTCCGCCCGGTGCCGCTGTTCTACTCGTACCGGCTGACTCCGCTGCACGAGACGATCGAGGACCTGCTCTACACCAAGCAGGCCCCGGTATACGTGGTGCACTTCACCCAGGCGGCCGCCGTCGAGCGGGCGTCGGCGCTGATGAGCATCAACGTCTCCACCAGGGCGGAGAAGGACGCGATCGCCGCCGAGATCGGCAACTTCCGGTTCACCACCGGCTTCGGCCGCAACCTGTCCCGGTTCGTCCGGCACGGGATCGGCGTGCACCACGCCGGGATGCTGCCCAAGTATCGCCGGCTGGTGGAGCGGCTCGCCCAGGCCGGCCTGCTCAAGGTCGTCTGCGGCACCGACACGCTCGGCGTCGGGGTCAACGTTCCGATCCGGACGGTGCTGTTCACCGCACTGTCCAAGTACGACGGTCAGAAGGTGCGGCTGCTCAAGGCCCGCGAGTTCCACCAGATCGCCGGCCGCGCGGGCCGGGCCGGCTACGACACGGTCGGCAACGTGGTCGTGCAGGCTCCCGAGCACGTCATCGAGAACGAGAAGGCGCTCGCGAAGGCCGGCGACGACCCGAAGAAGCGGCGCAAGGTGGTGCGCAAGAAGCCGCCGGAGGGCTCGATCGGCTGGGGCGAGCCGACCTTCCAGCGCCTGGTCGAGGCCGAGCCCGAGCCGCTGACGTCGAGCTTCACCGTCAACCACGCGATGCTGCTGAACGTGATCGGCCGTCCCGGCGACGCGTTCGCCGCGATGCGTCACCTGCTGGAGGACAACCACGAGGACCGGCCAGTCCAGCGCAGGCTGATCCGCCGGGCCATCGCGATCTATCGGGCGCTGCTGGCCGCCGGCGTCGTGGAGAAGCTGGCCGAGCCCGACGAGCAGGGCCGCACGATCCGGCTGACCGTCGACCTGCAGCTGGACTTCGCGCTCAACCAGCCGCTGTCCCCGCTCGCGCTCGGCGCCATCGACCTGCTCGACCGCGAGGACCCCGCCTACCCGCTGGACGTCCTGTCGGTCATTGAGTCCACTTTGGAGGACCCACGGCAGGTGCTGTCCGCGCAGCAGTTCAAGGCCCGCGGCGAGGCCGTGGCCGCGATGAAGGCCGAGGGCATCGAGTACGACGAGCGCATGGCGCTCCTGGAGGACGTCTCCCACCCCAAGCCGCTCGCGGAGCTGCTGCACGCCGCGTACGAGACCTACCGGCGTGGCCACCCGTGGGTCGCGGACTACCGGCTCTCCCCCAAGTCCGTGGCGCGCGACATGTACGAGCGGGCGATGACGTTCGTCGAGTACGTCGCCTTCTACCAGCTCGCTCGCGGCGAGGGCCTCGTGCTGCGCTACCTCGCGGACGCGTACAAGGCGCTGCGCCAGACCGTGCCGGAGGAGGCGAAGACCGAGGAGCTCGCCGACCTCACCGAGTGGCTGGGTGAGCTGGTGCGCCAGGTCGACTCGAGCCTGCTCGACGAGTGGGAGAAGCTGACGAACCCGGACGCCGAACCGGAGTCCACTTCGGACGACCAGGCGCCCGCGGTCACCACGAACACGCGGGCGTTCCGGGTACTGGTGCGCAACGCCCTGTTCCACCGCGTGCAGCTCGCCGCCCGCCAGGACTACGACGCGCTCGGTGCGCTGGACGCCGAGTCCGGCTGGGACGCCGACGCGTGGGCGGACGCGATCGAGCCGTACTTCGACCTGCACGAGGAGATCCGCACCGGCTCGGACGCGCGCGGGCCGCGTTTCCTCGTCATCGAGCAGGAACCCGAACGCTGGCTCGTCCGCCAGATCTTCGACGACCCCGCCGGCGACCACGACTGGGGCTTCACCGCGGAGATCGACCTGGCGGGCTCCGACGAGCAGGGCAGCGCCGCGGTGGTGATCACCGCCGCGGGTCAGCTCTGAGGAGTCAGTTCCGCGCGTGCTCGGTGAACCAGCCGACGGCGAGCTCGGCGACCTGGCCCAGCGCGCCCGGTTCCTCGAACAGGTGGCTCGCGCCAGGCACGACGGCGAGCTCGGTCCGGCAGCGCATCCGTTCTCGCGCCTGGACGTTGAGCTCCAGCACCTGCTCGTCGCGTCCGCCCACGATCAGCAGGGTGGGCGCGTCCACGGCGGCCAGCCCGTCGCCCGCGAGGTCGGGCCGCCCGCCCCGGGAGACCACCGCGGACACCTTCACGTCCGGTGCCGCGGCCGCCCGCAGGGCCGCCGCCGCACCCGTACTCGCGCCGAACAGGCCGATCGGCAGCCCGGCGAGCCGTGGGTCGTCCCGCACGAGCGCGACCGTCGCGCGCAGCCGGGACGCCAGCCGGTCGATGTCGAACACGTTCGCCCGGTCGCCGGCCTCGGTCGCGTCGAGGAGGTCGACGAGCACGGTGCCGAACCCGGCTTCGTGCAGCGTCGCGGCGACCGACCGGTTGCGCGGGCTGCGCCGCCCGCTGCCGCTGCCGTGCGCGAAGACCACCATGCCCGCCGGCCGCGGTGGCACGATCAGGTCGCCGGGCAGGTGGCCGGCGACGACGACCTGTTCATCGATGCGTTGCGCGTCCTCAGTGGACCGCCCGGCGGGTTGGGCCGCCGCGGCGAGCAGGTCGCGCACCTCCTCGTCACCGACCTGCCGGAAGTCGTCGTACCACTGCCCCACCGCGAGGAAGCGGCGCGGCGTCATGCCGCACACGACGTCGTCGGCTATCTCACGCAGGCGCGCCACCGTGTCGGCGGGCGCGACCGGGACCACGAGCACGATCCGCCGCGCGCCGAGCCGGCGCGTCACGCGGATCGCGGCGACGACCGTGGCGCCGGTGGCGATGCCGTCGTCGACGACGATCACCGTGCGCCCCTCTAGGCTCGGCCGCGGACCCGGCCGAAGCGTGGTGGCCCGCCGCTCGATCTCCGCGCGCTCGCGTGCGATCTGCTCGTCGAGATCCGGCCAGGACAGCCCCAGCTCGGCCAGCACGGCCTCGTTCCGGACGGTCACGCCGTCCTCGCCGACGGCGCCGACCGCGAGTTCCGGGCGCTGCGGCGCGCCGATCTTGCGCACGAGCACGATGTCGAGCGGGGCGTCGAGCGCGGCCGCGATCTCGGCGGCGACGGGCACGCCGCCGCGCGGAAGGCCGACCACGACGGGGTTCGCCGCGCGGAGATCAGTCAGGTGCTCGCCGAGCCTGCGGCCGGCGTCCACCCGATCCCGGAAGCGCATGACGTCACCTCCACGTTTCAGTGTCCCCCGTGGCACCCGGCGGCTAAACCCCTCGGTTTCCTTGCCGGTCACGACGGCGATCACTAGAATCGAACCTATGAGCGATATCTGCTCGTGCCCGTACTGCGGGCGCCCGGCCGTCGGCGACGACGCCGAAGACGTGGACCACACCGAGGCCGCACCCGACGACGCGTACTCCCGCGAGGCCAACCTGACGCCGGTGAGCCGCCGCCGCGAGGCCGCGAGCCTCCGTTAGGGCTTGCGCGCCTCGACCAGGTCGTCGAAGTCGCGGGCCACTACGGCTGCTCCTCGAGCCAGGTGCCGACCAGGTAGGCCTCGATGGAGTCCGGGCGGTCACGACCCTCGGCCCGGTGCACGGCGAGCAGGTCGAGCACCTCGTCGCGGGTGAACCAGCGGGCCTCGAGCAGCTCGTCGTGGTCGACGGCCACCGCGTCGGACTCGGCGACCGCCCGGAAGCCGACCATCAGCCCGGATGGGAACGGCCACGCCTGGGACGCCTGGTAGCGCACGGACGAGACGGGCACGCCGGCCTCCTCCACCAGCTCGCGGCGTACGGCGTCCTCGAGGCTCTCGCCGATCTCGACGAAGCCGGCGAGCGTGGAGTAGGCGTTGGGCGCGGCGCCCCGGTGCCGGGCGAGCAGCACGCGGCGGGGCGCGGCGGGTGCCTCGACGAGCATGATCACCGCGGGCTCGATGCGGGGGAACAGCAGCCGCTCGCACGTGCGGCAGAAGCGCTGATGACCGGCGTGGCGGATCTCGGTGGGCGTGCCGCAGGCGCCGCAGAAGCGCTGGTTGCGGGCCCAGTGCAGCATCCCCCGCGCGTAGGCGAGGGTGGCCGCGTCCTCGGCGTCGAGCGTCCGGAACAACGCGCGCACGTCGGTGACGGCATCCGCCTCCGCGGCGCGCAGTGCCGCCGACTCGTCCAAATCGGACAGGTCGACGGCGAACACGCCCGCCTCGCCGTCCGTGCCGAGAAAGACCGCGTCGGGCCCGGCCTCGACCGTGACGGGCCGCCCGTGTGCGGTGAGGCAGGCGTCGCGACGGAAGGCCAGGGCGCGCGTGCCCGGGCGCGCCCGCACGCGGGCCACCCAGTCCGGATCACCGCGGCGGGCCCCGGCGCGATCGAGCTGCAACCCGTTGTAAGGCAAGGTGTCGTTAGCTCGCACGCGTGCAACCCTAGGCTCATGGAGATCGACCCGAACTGTGCCGTCGCCCACGGGCAGGGGGACGCCATCGCGCACGGCTACGAGAGCGCCACGCCCGAGACACGCACGCTGGTGGCGGTGTTCGCCTCGCCGGTGGCGCACTTCCTCATCCGCTACGGCCGGGACCTCGGCTACCACACCACGCTGGTGGAACCGGAACGCGGTCGCGTGACGAACGACGAGAACGCGGAGACGACCGTCCTGACCGCCCTCCCGCCGAGCATCGACGGCGACACGGACGTCATCGTCACCGACCACCACCGGCCTGAGCTGGGCGTCTTCCTGCGGGACGCGCTGGCACTCGACGTGCGGTGGGTCGGCATCATGGGCAGCCCCCGGCATCCGGGACCGCACCTCTCCGCGCTCAAGGAGCTCGGGGTGGCGGACGAGGACATCGCCCGGGTGCACCGGCCGATCGGGTTGAACATCGGGTCGCGGACGCCGGCGGAGATCGCCATCGCGACCCTGGCGGGGTTGATCGCGGACCGGAACGGCAAGCCGGGCGGGTTCGACTTCTGACCTGTCGACAGCCCTCGGTCGCTCGCGGCGATCTTGTCGGGCGTCGCCCCTGCGCTGGATTCTCGGGGGCCGGAGCCGTCGTCGATCTTGCTCTTGGTGCGTCCTCGCTGGTGAGACCGCTCGTGGAGTTGGCCAAGCGGACGCGGCCGGAGGATGGCCTTCGCCTTGCTCGTCACAGCTTGTTGCCTGTACTTGGGTGGCGAGGTAACTTGCTAAGCGCTTGCTTACCTACCCCCCACGTTGGAGGAACAGCACTGTGGCCCACTCCCGTGTCGCGATCGTGACCGGTGCCGCTCGGGGCATCGGGGCGGCGGTCGCCCAGCGACTTGCGCAGGACGGAAACGCCGTCGGCGTCGTCGATCTCGACGAAGGGTCCTGCGCCGCCACCGTCGAGGCGATCACGAACAAGGGCGGCCAGGCGATCGGGATCGGCGCCGATGTCACCGATGCCGCGGCCGTGCAGCAGGCCGTCGAGAGGGTGGCGGGCGAGCTCGGGGCGCCCACCATCCTCGTCAACAACGCCGGGATCACACGCGACAACCTGCTGTTCAAGATGACCGAGACTGACTGGGACTCGGTCCTCGGCGTGCACCTGCGCGGCGCCTTCCTCATGAGCCGCGAGGTCCAGAAACACCAGACCGAGCAGGGCTGGGGCCGCATCGTCAACCTCTCCAGCACCTCCGCCCTCGGCAACCGCGGGCAGGCCAACTACTCCGCCGCCAAGGCCGGCATGCAAGGGTTCACCAAGACGCTCGCCATCGAGCTCGGCAAGTTCGGGGTGACCGCCAACGCGATCGCGCCGGGGTTCATCGAGACCGAGATGACCGCGGCCACCGCGAAGCGGCTGGAGATCGACTTCGAGGACATGAAGAAGGCCGCCGCGGCCGCCACCCCGGTGCAGCGCGTCGGCCAGCCGGGCGACATCGCCGCGCTGGTCTCCTTCCTCGCGGGCGAGGAGTCCGGCTTCATCTCCGGCCAGGTGATCTACGTGGCCGGCGGACCCAGGGACTGAGGACATGCGCACCTTCGCGAACCTCGACGAGCTCGCCGGCGCCAAGGGCGAGCTCCTCGGCACCGGCGACTGGCTCGAGATCACCCAGGACCGGATCGACCAGTTCGCCGACGCCACCGGTGACCACCAGTGGATCCACGTCGACGCGGACAAGGCCAAGGCCGGGCCGTTCGGCACCACGATCGCCCACGGGTACCTGACGCTGAGCCTGATCCCCATGCTGGGCAAGCAGATCTACTCGGTCGACGGCATCAAGATGGGCATCAACTACGGCCTCGGCAAGGTCCGCTTCCCGTCCGTCGTGCCGGTCGGGTCGCGGGTGCGGGCCAACGTCGAGCTGGTCGACATCGTCGACAAGGCGCAGGGCAAGCAGGTGACCGTCCGGACGACGATCGAGATCGAGGGTGGCGAAAAACCCGCCTGCGTCGCCGAGTCGATTGCGTTGTACGTGCCGTGACCCCCGACCGGCTGCGCGAGCTGACACGCGAGTTCCTGGCCGCCAACGATCCGTCCGCCATGGACCGGATGGACTTCCTGCGGGCACGCTTCGACGCGGGCCTCGCCTGGGTGCACTTCCCCGAGGGGCTGGGCGGGCTCGGCCTCGCCCGGGAGATGCAGAACGTCGTCGAGGCCGAGCTCGCCGGCACGCCCGACAACGACCCGCGCCGGATCGGCATCGGGCTCGGCATGGCCGCTCCGACGATCCTCGCCTTCGGCACCGGCGAACTGAAGAAGCGCCTCATGCGTCCACTGTGGACCGGCGAGGAAGTGTGGTGCCAGCTGTTCTCCGAGCCGGGCGCCGGCTCCGACCTCGCCGCGGCGGGCACGCGGGCGGTGCGCGACACCAAGGACGGCGTGGACGGCTGGCGGGTCACCGGCCAGAAGGTGTGGACCTCCAGCGCGCACACCGCGAAGTGGGCGATCCTGCTCGCCCGCACCGACCCGGACCTGCCCAAGCACGCCGGCCTGTCCTACTTCGTCCTCGACATGACCCAGCCGGGCGTCGAGGTGCGGCCGTTGCGCCAGATCACCGGCGAGGCCGAGTTCAACGAAGTGTTCATGACCGACGCGTGGATCCCGGACACCGACCGGCTCGGCGAGGTCGGCGAGGGCTGGAAGGTCGCGCAGACCACGCTGATGAACGAGCGCGTCGCGATCGGCGGCCGGCCGACGCCGCCCGAGGGCGGCATGATCGGCACGGTCGCGAACACGTGGCGGGAGCACCCCGAGGTGCGCACGCCGGAAATGCACGACCGGCTGCTCGACCTGTGGGTCCAGTCGGAGGCGTTCCGGCTGGCCGGAATCCGGCTGCGCCAGCAGCTCGCGGTCGGCTCCCCCGGCCCGGAGGGCTCGGCCATGAAGCTCGCGTTCGCGCGGCTCGCGCAGCAGCTGTCCGGCCTCGAGCTCGAGATGCTCGGCGAGGAGGGCCTGCGCTACGACGACTGGACGCTGCGCCGGCCGGACATGGTCGACTTCACCGGGCGCGAGGCCGGCTACCGGTACCTGCGGGCGAAGGGGAACTCGATCGAGGGTGGCACCTCCGAGGTGCTGCGCAACATCATCGCCGAGCGCGTGCTCGGGCTGCCCGCCGAGACGCGGGTCGACACCAAGGTCGCCTGGAAGGACCTGCCGCGGTGAGTGCTCCAGTGAACCTGCTCTACACCGACATCGAGGATCAGCTCCGCGCGAGCGTGCGGGACCTGCTGACCGACCGCGCGCAGCCGGCGTCCATCCTGGCCCGCTGCGAGACCGACAAGCCGTACGACCTGGACCTGTGGCGCACGCTCACCGGTGAGCTCGGCGCCGGCTCGCTGCACGTGCCCGAGGAGCTCGGCGGTCAGGGCGCGTCCACGCGCGAGATGGCCGTGGTGATGGAGGAGCTCGGCCGCTCGGTCGCGCCGGTGCCGTTCCTCGGCAGCGCGGTGCTGGCCACGACCGCGCTGCTCGGCGTCGAGGCGACCGACGCGGTGCGCGAGCTGCTCGACGCGCTCGGCGCCGGCCGCTCGGTCGGCGCGCTCGCGGTCTCGCTCGGCACGGCCCCGGCCGGACCGTTCCCGTCCACTGTGGAGTACGACGGCGACACGCTGCGCGGCTCGGTCCGCTCGGTCGGCGACGCGCTCGCCGCGGACGTGCTGGTCGTGCCGGCTACCGGACCGGAGGGCCCACGGCTGTTCTCGGTGCCGGTCGGTCAGGCGGGGGTCACCGTGGCACCGGTGGTGTCGCTCGACCTCACCCGCCCGGTCGCGGACGTCTCGTTCGACGGCGCCACCGCCACCGCGCTCCCGGGTGTTGCGGAACCCGCGCTGGACGGTGCACTGTGGACGGCCGCCGCGCTGCTGGCGTCCGAGGAGGTCGGCGTGACCGACTGGTGCCTGACGACCACGGTGGCCTACCTCAAGGAGCGCCACCAGTTCGGCCGGCCGGTCGGCTCGTTCCAGGCGCTCAAGCACCGGCTCGCCGACCTGTTCCAGGAGCTCGCGCTGGCCCGTGCCGCGGCCCGGGCGGCGGCCGCCACGCCGGGCACGTCCGACGAGGCGCGGCTCGCCGCGAGCCTCGCGAACTCGCTGTGCTCGACGGTCGCGGTGCACGCGGCGGAGGAATGCGTGCAGCTGCACGGCGGCATCGGCATGACGTGGGAGCACCCGGCGCACCTGTACCTCAAGCGCGCCAAGGCCGACCAGCTCGCGCTCGGCACGCCGGGCCGGCACCGCCGGCTGCTCGCCCCGCTCGCGAACCTGCCGGCGTGACCCAGCTGCCGATCCCGGACGAGCTGTGGCCGGACATCCGGCCGGCGGCGGCGCGCCGGCTGATGGCCGCGGCGGTCGAGTCGTTCGCCGAGCGCGGCTATCACGCGACGACGACCCGGGACATCGCGACCGCGGCCGGGATGAGTCCCGCGGCGCTGTACGTGCACTTCCCGGCGAAGTCGTCGGTGCTGTTCGCGATCAGCCGCAGCGGTCACGAGCGAACGCTCGCGATGGTCGAGTCGATCGTGTCCGCCGACCCCGATCCGGTCGTCACGATGCGCGCGCTGGTGGAGAAGTTCGTCGCCTGGCACGCGAAGCGGCACGTCGTCGCCCGGGTGGTGCAGCACGAGCTGCACGCGCTGCCGCCCGCCGACTACGAGCTGGTCGCGGACCTGCGGCGGCGCACCGAGCGGCTCGTCCGGGAGGTGATCACACGCGGCGTCGAGCAGGGCGCGTTCGCGGTGCCCGACGTGCGGACGGCGGCGCGGGCGGTGCTGTCGCTGGGCATCGACGTCGCCCGCTGGTACACCCCGGTCAGCAAGCCGACGCCGGCGATGCTCGGCCGGCAGTACGCCGATCTCGTGCTGAGCATGCTCGGCCACCGGGGATAACAGGGAACAGGACAGTCCGTTCGTCGGTGCCGCGAGTGATCTACGTCATGCTTCGCTGGCCCCATGAGGGCCGTGTCGCGCACGTTCAGCGTTGTTGCCGGAACCGCCGCCGTCATGCTCGCCGCACCGGCGCTCGCCTGGGCGACCCCACCGCCCGCCCTGCCGGCGAACTTCACCGCCGCGGACGGCAAGTGGCAGCCGGCCTTCGACTACGACGGCGATGGCTGCTACCCCACCCCCGCGATCGGCCCGGACGGCACGCTGAACCCGGGCCTGAACCCGTCCGGCGCGCTGAACGGCAACTGCCACGACCGGTCGGACCTGGACAACACCAACTCGTACTCGCGGTCCACGTGCAACAACGGCTGGTGCGCGTACCTCTACGACCTGTACTTCGAAAAGGACCAGGCGGTCGCGGGCTGGGACCCGTTCGGCCACCGGCACGACATCGAGCACGTCGTGGTGTGGGTCAACGGCGACGCGGCCAAGTACGTGTCGGTGTCCCGGCACGGCGACTACGACACCTACCCCAGCTCGCAGGTCGGCTTCCAGGGCACGCACGCGAAGGTCGTCTACCACAAGGACGGCGCGACGACGCACTGCTTCCGGCTCGCCGGTATGAACGAGCAGCCGGAGAACGACTACGGCACGTGGCAGTACCCGGACCTGGTGAGCTGGGGCGGCTACCCGGCCGGCATCCGGGCCAAGCTGACCTCCGCCGACTTCGGCGAGGCGAGCCTGGGCATCAAGGACAGCGCGTTCGCGAACAACCTCGCCGAGGCCAAGCCGTCCGGCATCCCGTTCAACCCGAACGCGTGACCGCCTCTCCGAAGTCGACCCTTGTGGTCACCTTGGCCTGATGCCCTCCAGGTCCGCACGCACGTGTGGCTGGATGCGTCCCGTTCCCCTTGGGTGCGGTTGCGAGGCATTACATTTGCGTTCGTGGACGTTGAGGCGGAGCGGCTGGTCGCGGCCATTGATGTCGGCGGCACCTCGATCAAGGCCGCGCTGGTCGCCGAGGACCTGCGCGTCGTGCACGCCCACCGCACCCCGACCCCAAGGGTGGACGGCAGCGTGGACGTCGGGCAGATCGCCGCGCTGATCGAGGAGCTGCGGACGACCGCCGGTGCCGCCGTGGTGTGCGGGGTGGGGGTCGCGGCGCCGGGGATCATCGACGAGGAGCACGGCATCGCGCGGGCCGCGGTCAACCTCGGCTGGCGCGAGCTGCCGCTGCGCGCGCTGCTGTCCGAGGCCGCCGGCATGCCGGTCGCGCTCGGCCACGACGTGCGGACCGGCGGGCTCGCCGAGTTCACCGTCGGCGCGGCGACCGGGGTGCGCAACGCGATGTTCATGCCGATCGGCACGGGCATCGCGGCGGCCGTGCTGGTCGACGGCCACCGGCTGGACGCGGACGGCTACGCGGGCGAGATCGGCCACGTCGTCGTCGATCCACAAGGGACTATTTGTGGCTGTGGCGTCCGCGGCTGTCTGGAGACCGTCGCCTCCGCCATGCACATCGCGCGCCGCTACGGCGAGGTGAGTGGCAAGCCGGTGACCCGGGCCGCGGACGTCGCCGAGGCGGTACGGGCCGGCGACCCGCATGCGGTGGCCGTGTGGGACCGCGCGATCGAGGGGCTCGCCGCCGCGCTGACGATCGCGAGCACGCTGTTCGCCCCGGAGATCGTGGCGATCGGCGGCGGTCTCGCGGAGTCCGGCGACACGCTGCTGGCCCCGCTACGGGAGGCGCTGGTCGGGCGGACGACCTTCCAGCGGGTGCCGAAGATCGTGCCGGCCTCGCTGGGCGACAACGCGGGCTGCATCGGGTCGGCGATCATGGCCTGGAAGACCGTCACGTGATCCTGACCGTCACGCTGAACGCGGCGCTCGACGTCACCTACCACGTGCCGGCCCTGGTGCCCGGCGCCACGCATCGCGCGTCGCCGACCGGCACGCGGGCCGGGGGCAAGGGGGTCAACGTGGCCCGGGTGCTGCACGCGCTCGGCCACGACGTGCAGGCCACCGGGTTCGCCGGCGGCGACACCGGCGCGGCGATCCGGGCCGACCTCGCCGCGTCCGGGATCCGGGAGGCGTTCGTCGAGCCGTCCGCGGCGGCCCGCCGGACGGTGACCGTCGTGTCCGAACAGGACGGTACGGCGACGGCGTTCAACGAGCCCGGACCTCGCTTGTCCATCGAGGACTGGACCTGGTTCGTGGGCCGGTACCACGAGCTGGCCTCGCGCGCGGACGTCGTGGTGCTGTCCGGCAGCCTGCCGCCCGGACTGCCCGACCACGCCTACGCGCAGTTGCTCGGGGCGACGCCCGTGCCGGCGATCCTGGACACCTCGGGCGCGCCGCTGCTCGAGGGCGCCGCCGCGCGGCCGCACGTCGTGAAGCCCAACGCCGACGAGCTGGCCGTCACCGGCGAGGCCGACCCGCTCGCGGCGGCGCGGCGGCTGCGCTCCGCCGGTGCCGGCGCGGTGGTCGCCTCCCGGGGTGCGGACGGCCTGGTCGCGGTCACCGGAGAGGGCTGCTGGCGCGCGGCCGCGCCGGAACCGCTGCACGGCAACCCGACCGGCGCGGGCGACGCCTGCGTGGCCGCGCTCGCGGGTGGAGTCGCGGCCGGCGCGCCGTGGCCGGCCGTGCTCGCGGACGCGGTCGCGCTGTCGGCCGCCGCGGTGGCTCGCCCGCTGGCCGGTGACGTGGACACGACGACCTACCGGCGGCTGGTGCGTCTGGTTTCGGTGGAGGAACTCGATGCTGACCTCGACCGCTGAGATCGTCGGCGCCGCGGCCGACGCCGGCCGCGGGGTGGGCGCGTTCAACGTCATCCAGCTCGAGCACGCGTCGGCACTCGTCGCCGGCGCGGAGTCGGCCGGGACGCCGGTGGTGTTGCAGATCAGCGAGAACGCGGTGCGCTACCACGGTTCGCTGGAGCCGCTGGCCCTCGCCACGCTGGCGGTGGCACGGGCCTCGTCGGTGCCGGTGGCGGTGCACCTGGACCACGCGACGGACGTGTCGCTCGTGCACGAGGCGGTGCGGCTGGGGTTCGGCTCGGTCATGTACGACGCGTCCACGATGTCCTATGCGGACAATGTGGCGTCTACTTCGGACGTTGTGGCACGCTGCCATGCGGCGGGCGTCTACGTGGAGGCGGAGCTGGGCGAGGTGGGCGGCAAGGACGGCGTGCACGCGCCGGGCGCGCGGACGGATCCCGCGGACGCCCGGGCCTACGTGGCGTCGACGGGCATCGACGCGCTGGCGGTGGCCGTAGGCACGTCACACGCGATGCTGACCCGCGACGCGGCGATCGACCTGGACCTGATCGCCCGCCTGCACGAGACGGTGCCGGTCCCGCTGGTACTGCACGGCTCCTCGGGTGTCCCCGACGCGGACCTCACCCGCGCGGTGCGGGCCGGCATGACAAAGATCAACATCGCGACGCAGCTGAACAAGACGTTCACGGCCGCGGTCCGCGGGTACCTCGCCGCACACCCGGACGTGGTGGACACCCGCAAGTACCTGGCCGCCGCCCGAACCGCGGTGACCGCGGAGGTGGCCCGGCTGCTGGGCGTGCTCGGGGCGTGACAACGGCGCCATCCGCGGCCCGAAGTTGTCCACAGGCCCCGACGGAACGCCTTGACCAGCCCATTTCCCGATAGAATGGACCTGAGGGGGTGCCCCCGGAGCGGGTGGGGCCGCGATCCACGGGGCCGCGTCTGACGGCCCGTTCTCGGCGGTTAGAAGTTCCATCTCGCCGGCAGGTCCGCGCCGCAGACCGCGCAGATGAAGTCGCCGTCCTTGACCAGGTTGCGTTCGCCGCACGCGGGGCAGCGCCGAAAGATCACCGGGTCCGTGAACTCGCCCGGGTGCGGCACGCCCGCGCGTTCGAGTGCGGCGGCGACGGCGGGCCACGAGTCCGGGTCCGGGCAGTAGCCCGTCGACTGGTTGCTGACCTCGCGCACCGTCCACCCGCCGCCGTCACGGCCGAAGGCGATCTCACCGGCGCTCAGCACCTCCCTGCCGGCGGCGCAGGCCACGTGCTCGCTGCGGCGCGGCGCCAGGCGCAGGACGCCCAGGAGGTCGACGACGAACGTGAACGGCTCCGTCGCCTCGGCGCCGTGCGCGGTCAACCACGACGCCAGGTCAGCCGGTGTCGTGATAGGGCGTCCTGCGGTGTCCGGGCGCACCGAGGCCAGCACCTCGTCCGGGC
Source organism: Actinophytocola sp. (assembly GCF_036555685.1). Lineage (GTDB taxonomy): Bacteria > Actinomycetota > Actinomycetes > Mycobacteriales > Pseudonocardiaceae > Actinophytocola. The sequence continues at coordinate 13,938 of NZ_DATBKY010000041.1, forward strand.
CGATGTAGCGGTACACGCGCGGCACGGTAGCGGATTGGCGCTTATATGCTTTCTCATCTATATTGACGGCATGGCATCTATATTCGAGGTGCTGGCCGAGCCCCGCCGCCGGGAGATTCTCGACATCCTTCGCGGCGGCGAGCGGCCGGTCGGTGACCTGGTCGAGCGGCTCGCGCTGACCCAGCCCACGGTGTCCAAGCACCTTCGCGTGCTGCGCGGCGCCGGCTTGGTGGAGGTGCGGCAGGACGCGCAGCGCCGCCTGTACCGCCTGCGCCTGGAGCCGCTCACCGAGATCGACGCGTGGCTGGCGCCCTACCGTCGCATGTGGACGGACTCCCTGGATGCCCTGGAACGGCACCTCGACGAGATGGAGGACCAGTGACCGAACGAGCGACCCTGCAGACGATCGACGGGAAGCCCGTGCTGCGCTTCGAGCGGCGGCTGCGCCACTCCCCCGCCAAGGTCTGGCGCGCCGTCAGTGAACCGGCCGAGATGGCCCACTGGTTCCCCGCGAAGGTCGAGACCGAGTTGCGGCCCGGCGCGCCGATGCGGTTCGTCTTCCCGGACGAAGCTCCGGTGGACGACGGCGGGGACGGCGAGGTGCTCGAGGTCGACCCGGAGAAGGTCTACATGTTCCGCTGGAACGCCGACGTGCTGCGCATCGAGCTGGTCCCGGACGGCGACGGCTGCCTGCTGGTGTTCACCCACACCATCGGCGGCGGTCCGACCGGGCGGCTCGGTGCCGGCCGGACCGCGGCCGGGTGGGACCAGTGCCTCGAACAGCTCGTGGCCCGGCTCGGCGGGACCGTGGCCGAACCCCGGACCGACTGGCTCACGCCGATGTCCGGCTATATCAAGGAGTTCGGTCTCGACGAGGGCACCGTCCACGAGACCGGCGACGGCTGGGAGCTACGCTTCGCGCGCGATCTCGTGTGGAAGCCGCCCGCCGACGTGTGGGCGCTGATCGTCGAGGATGCCGCTCCCGGGCCCGGCGGCGAGCCGCCGCTGCGCGCCACCAACGGGTACGTGCCCCCCGGGCGGCTCACCGAGGTCGACGAGCCACGCGTACTGGAGTACGAGTGGCTGCACGGCGGCACGCCCGCCGGCACCGTGCGCTGGGAGATCGTCTCCGACGAGAAGCTCGGCGTGCGCGTCGAGCTCACGCAGACCGTCCCGGCGCGGCTGGCCGACGTGCGCGCGACCGCGCTCGGCGCCTGGCACGTGCAGCTCGAGCTGTTCTTCGGCGCCATCCACGGCGAGATCCGCCCGTGGCCGGCGGACCGCGCCGAGGAGCTCGCGAAGGAGTACGCCGACCGCCTCTAGACGGCCGCGATCGCCTCCCGCCACAGGGCCAGGCCCTCGTCGACCTGGTCGGCGGTGACCACCAGCGGCGGGATCATCCGGACCACGTTGCCGGCCGCGCCGCAGGTCAGCAGCAGCAGCCCGGCGGCCGCGGCGGCCTGCTGCACGCGGGCGGCCGTGGCCGCGTCCGGCTCGCCGTCGCGGTCGACGAACTCGTTGCCCAGCATCAGGCCCAGGCCGCGGACATCGCCGATGGCCGGCACGTCCGCCGCGACCTTGGCGAGGCCCTCGCGCAGCCGCGCGCCCATCTTGTCGGCGTTCTCGACCAGGCCCTCGGACTGCACGACGTCGAGCGTGGCGAGCGCCGCCGCACACGCGACCGCGTTGCCGCCGTACGTCCCGCCCTGCGAGCCCGGCCACGCCTTGGCCATGAGGTCGCGCGGCGCGGCGATCGCCGACAGCGGGAAGCCGCTCGCCAGGCCCTTCGCCGTGATGAGCACGTCAGGCCGCACGCCGAAGTGCTGGTGGCCCCAGAACTTCCCGGTCCGCCCGAAGCCGGTCTGCACCTCGTCGATGACGAGCAGGATGCCGTGCCGGTCGGCGCGCTCGCGCAGACCCTGCAGGAACTCGGTGTTCGCCGGCACGTAACCACCCTCGCCGAGCACCGGCTCGACGAAGAACGCCGCGGTCTCCGCGGGCGAGGAGATCGTGGCCAGCACGTAGTCGAGCTCGCGCAGCGCGAACCGGGTCGCCTCCTGCTCCGACCAGCCGTACCGGTAGGCGGTGGGGAATGGCGCGACGGTGACACCGGCCATCAGCGGCGCGAAGCCGGCGCGGAACTTGGTCGCGGACGTCGTCATCGAGGCGGCGCCGATCGTGCGCCCGTGGAAGGAGCCGTGGAAGACCACGACGTTCGCGCGGCCGGTCGAATGGCGCGCCAGCCGCAGCGCCGCCTCGACGGCCTCGCTGCCGGAGTTGACGTAGAACATCGTGTCGAGGCCCTCGGGGAGGACCGCGCCCAGCCGCTCGGACAGGGTCAGCAGCGGCCGGTGCATGACCGTCGTGTACTGGCCGTGGATCAGCTTGGCCGCCTGCTCCTGGACCGCCCTGACGACCTTTGGGTGGCAGTGGCCGGTGCTCGTCACGCCGATGCCCGCGGTGAAGTCGAGATACCGGCGCCCGTCCTCGCCGTAGAGGTACACGCCCTCACCGCGTTCGGCGAGCACGGGCGTCGCCTGCTTGAGAATCGGGGACAGCTCAGCCATCAGCACTCCTCGTCCGGGATTGTCGACAATCCTACGGGGGAGCCTAGGCTAGTGACCTCGGGCGATCCACTCCTCCAGGTGAGGCGCCTCGGCCCCGATCGTGGTGTCGTCCCCGTGGCCGGTGTGCACGACGGTCTCAGGCGGCAGTGTCAGCAGCCGCTCGCGGATCGAATGGACGATCGTCGGGAAGTCCGAGTAGGACCGGCCCGTGGCGCCGGGCCCGCCGTTGAACAGCGTGTCGCCGGTGAACACGACGCCGAGCTCGGGCACGTGCAGGCAGATCGCCCCCGGCGCGTGGCCGGGCGTGTGCAGCACTCGGACGTCCGTGCCCGCGACGCGCAGCGTGTCGAGGTCGGTGAGCTCGGCGGACGGTCGCGTGTCGGGGTGCGCGAGCCGCCAGAGAGGGTCGTCGGCCGGATGCAGCAGGACCGGCGCGCCGACCTTGGCCGAGAGCGCGGGCGCGGCGTTGACGTGGTCGTCGTGCGCGTGCGTGCAGACGATCGCGACGATCTCGCGTCCGTTCGCGGCGACGGCGATGGCCTCGGCATCGTGGGCGGCGTCGACGACCAGGGCCTGCTCGTCGTCGCCGAGGAGCCAGACGTTGTTGTCGACATCCCAGCTGCCGCCGTCGAGGTTGAACGTGCCGGAGGTGACGATCTTCTCGATCCGGGCCGGCACTAGAAGACCACCACCGAGCGCAGCACATCGCCGTCGTGCATCTTGGTGAACGCCTCCTCGACCTGGTCGAGCGCGATGGTCTCGGTGACGAACGCGTCGAGGTCGAGCCGGCCCTGGCGGTAGAGGTCGATCAGGTACGGGAAGTCGCGCGAGGGCAGGCAGTCGCCGTACCAGCTGGACTTGAGCGAACCGCCGCGCGAGAAGAAGTCGATCATCGGCATGTCGAGCCGCATGTCCGGCGTGGGGACGCCGACCAGCACGACCGTGCCGGCGAGGTCGCGGGCGTAGAAGGCCTGCTTCCAGGTCTCGGGACGGCCGACCGCTTCGATCACGACGTCCGCGCCGAAACCACCGGTGAGCTCCTGGACGGCCTCGACGACGTCGGCGTCCTTGGCGTCGACCGTGTGCGTGGCGCCGAACTTCCTGGCCCACTCGAGCTTGCGCTCGTCGAGGTCGATCGCGATGATCTTCGTAGCGCCGGCGATCGAGGCGCCCGCGACCGCCGCACTGCCGACACCGCCGCAGCCGATGACCGCGACGCTGTCACCGCGCGTCACGCCGCCGGTGTTCACCGCGGCGCCGAGGCCGGCCATGATCCCGCAGCCGAGCAGCCCCGCGGCGGCGGGGCTGGCCTCCGGGTCCACCTTGGTGCACTGTCCGCTGTGGACGAGCGTCTTCTCGGCGAAGGCGCCGATGCCCAGTGCCGGCGAGAGCTTCGTGCCGTCGGTGAGCGTCATCGGCTGCTCGGCGTTGAAGGTGGCGAAGCAGTACCAGGGGCGGCCGCGCAGGCAGGCGCGGCAGGTGCCGCAGACGGCGCGCCAGTTGAGGATGACGTAGTCGCCGGGCGCCAGGTCGGTCACGCCCTCGCCGACGGACTCGACGGTGCCGGCGGCTTCGTGGCCGAGGAGGAAGGGGAACTCGTCGTTGATGCCGCCCTCGCGGTAGTGCAGGTCGGTGTGGCAGACGCCGCAGGCCTGGACCCTGACCACCGCCTCGCCCGGCCCAGGATCGGGCACGACGATCGTCTCGATCTCGACGGGCGCGCCCTTCGCCCTGGCGATGACGCCCCGAACCTCCTGAGCCATGTGCCACCTCGTCTCCGTGCACCGATACGTAGGTGTACTTCTACCAGGCCGGCGGCGCCGGTTGTCGGGCCGAGTTTCGCGACCAGCCGGAATTCGGCGCCTCCCGGGTTGTCCACAGAGTCGCACCTCGGCGGGTGAATCTTGTCGGTGGGCCGGTGAGGTGGTGATCGGGGGCCGGAGGCCAGGTGGTTGGCTGCGCCGTGGATCAGCGGCGACCTGGCCCGAATGTGGCTCGCGGCCGGCGGGGATGCTCGGCTTCGTTGCTCGGCTCCGCCTCCGTTGTGCGGTTGGCGCTCAACCGCTCACCAGGGGCAGCAGGTTGGGGCGCCAGACGCCGTCGTGTTCTCTTGCTGTCTTCAGGCGTTCCCCGGGGACCTCGCCGTAGGTCGTTGTCCGCTGCCTTGCCGGGCGGCCTGCCTTGTGTGCCAGCGCTTCCAGATCGGCGATCGTCTTGTAGCTGCCGTTCTCCGAGCCTGCCATCCGGCTGATCGTTTCCTCCATCAGCGTGCCGCCCAGGTCGTTCACGCCGCCGCGCAGCACGTCCACCACGCCCTGCTCCCCCAGTTTCACCCAGCTCGTCTGGATGTTGGCGATTCGCCCGTGCAGCAGCAGGCGCGCCAGGGCGTGAACCGCGCGGTTCTCCAGGTGCGTCGGGCCGGGGCGGGCTATGCCGGCCAGGTAAAGGGGGGCGTTGGTGTGGACGAACGGCAACAGGACGAACTCCGTGAAGCCGCCCGTCCGTTCCTGCAGTTCCCGGATCAGTTTGAGGTGTGCGACCCAGTGCGACGGGTTGTCGACATGGCCGTACATCATCGTCGAGGTCGTCGGCATACCCAGGTCGTGTGCCGTCGTCACGACCTCGATCCACGCGTCAGTCGGGAGTTTCCCCTTTGTCAGGATCCACCGCACGTCATCGTCCAGGATCTCTGCCGCGGTGCCCGGTAACGAGTCCACTCCGGACTCTCGGGCAGCCGTCAGCCAGTCGCGGATGGACATGTTCGTGCGCGACGCGCCGTTCACGACCTCCATCGGGGAGAAGGCGTGTACGTGCAGGCCCGGCGCGCGCTTCTTGACCTCCGCCGCGATGTTGAAGTACGCCGTTCCGGGCAGGTCCGGGTGGATGCCACCCTGCATGCAGACCTCGGTGGCGCCCACCGTCCACGCCTGGACCGCCCGCTGGCCTACCTGGTCCAGCGACAGGGTGTAGGCGTCGCTGTCCGTACGGCGCTGGGCGAACGCGCAGAAGCGGCAGCCCGTGTAGCACACGTTCGTGAAGTTGATGTTGCGGGTGACCACGTACGTCACCTCGTCCCCGACGGCGTCGGCGCGCACGGCGTCTGCCAGGGAAGCCAGGGCCTCGATCTCCGCCCCCGGGGACGCCGACAGCAGCGTGAGCGAGTCCTCATCGGACAGTCCACTCGGGTCGGACTCGGCGTGCCGCAGCGCGGCGGCGAACGACGAGCGGAGGCGGTCCGCCGGGCCCGAGGCGCGCGACGGCAGTGACGTCACCCGCGCGCGCAGCTCCTCCCAGTCCCCGTACACCGAGTCGAAGTCGTCGCGCCGGTCGCCCGTGCGGCCCACCGTGTCGATCGAGGCGTGCAGGTCCGTGCGGCCCGAGTCGGCCAGCGCGACCTCCGGCTCCTGCCAGGGGCGGCCCACCGGTGTCGCGCCCGGGACGGCCAGGCCGGTCACCGGGTCGGCCAGCGCGGCGACGTGACCGGCCACCCGCGGATCCAGCCACGGCTCGCCCCGCCGGACGTACTCGGGGTAGATCGGCAGCCGTTCGGCCAGCCGGAAGCCGGCCGCCGAGGTGTGCTCGGTCAGCTCGTCCAGGCCAGGCCACGGACGCTCCGGGTTGACGTGGTCGATGGTCAGCGGCGACACGCCACCCCAGTCGTCGACCCCGGCGCGCACCAGCAACGAGTACTCGCCGCCGATCAGGTTCGGGGGCGCCTGGATGCGCATCTTCGGGCCGAGCACCAGCCGTGCGACGGCGACCGTCGCGGCAAGCTCGGCTGCCTCGACGTCCGCCATGCCGGCCATCGCCGTGTCCGGCTTCGCACGGAAGTTCTGCACGATGACTTCCTGGATGCCGCCGTACTGCCGCGCGACCCGCCGGATCGCGAACAGCGAGTCGACCCGCTCGGCCGGCGTCTCGCCGATCCCGATCAAGATGCCGGTGGTGAACGGCACGTTGCTGCGCCCCGCGTCCTCCAGCACCCGCAACCGCACCGCCGGTTCCTTGTCCGGCGAGCCGTAGTGCGCGCCGCCCTTTTCCGACCACAGCCGCGTCGCCGTGGTCTCCAGCATCATGCCCATCGACGCCGACACCGGCTTCAGCCGCTGGAAGTCGCTCCACGACAGCACGCCGGGGTTCAGGTGCGGCAGCACCCCGGTCTCCTCGAGCACCTTGATCGACATGGCCCGGACGTACGAGAGCGTGTCCGGGTAGCCGGCCTCCTCGAGCCACTCCCGCGCGGCGTGCCACCGGTCCTCGGGCCGGTCGCCGAGCGTGAACAGCACCTCCGTGCATCCCAGCTCCGCGCCCCGGCGAGCGATGTCGAGCACCTCCTCCGGGCTGAGGAACGCGGCCGGCACGCGGCCCGGCACGGTGGCGAACGTGCAGTAATGGCAACGGTCGCGACACAGCTTGGTCAGCGGCACGAATACGCTGCGCGAGAACGTGATCACGCCCGGCCTGCCGGTCGCCTCGAGGCCGGCGTCCCGGACCCGCGACGCGGCCGCGAACAGCTGCTCGAGCTGCTCACCGCGCGCGTGTAGAAGCGTCTCGGCCTCGGTGCGGTCGAGCGCCACCCCGTCGCGGGCGCGGCGCAGCGCCCGCCGGATGGCTGACTCACTCGGCACGAAACCCTCGGTCACGGACACCCCTCCTGCTCGCGCGTGGCTGCCGTGCCCCCAAGCTAGCCCTCGCGGCCGACATCCCCGGCGTGATGGTCGTCGCTCTCTCAACGACAACCTCGCCTCGCCCGAGATCATTCCGGCCGCGACACCGATCGGCTCGGTGCCCAGCAGGACGCGGGTCGAGCCGCAGAGGCATCGTTGGTAGCGAACCCGGCCCTCGCTGGTGAGGCGGCTCGAGGCGGTGCGGATGGCGGCCGGACCGATCGCCACGCCGCCGCGCAGCGCCGCCGCGCCGGCCGGCTGCTCCCCCACCTGCGCCAACCGCGACGCCGTGCGCCGCCACCGGGCACGGGCCGCCGCCCACTGACATGCTCCTGACGTGTGCGGGCCGGCGGCGTACTCCCCCGGGCGTAGCCGCGGAGTCCACGCGGCGCTGACGACTTCCACAGCCGATGGGAGGAGTCTGAGGGCCGGAGGTGGAACCATGAACACCGCGATTCGTGCCATGGGCCGCTCGCTGGGGCGGAGCTGGGCCGAGGGCACCAGGATGGAGCACATCGCGTTCGTCGTCGGCGGGGTGTTGTTCGCGAGCGGGCTCGCGCACGTGGTCTATCTGCTCGCGACCGGCGCGTCGTGGGTCGGACCGGTCTCGCTGCGCAAGGCGGCGACCTTCGGGCTGTCGTTCGGCCTCACGCTGGCCACGGTCACGTGGGCCACGCATTTCGTCCGGCAGAACCCGGTCATGCGGCGGGTGCTGCTCGGCGGGTTCACGCTGGCGTGCGTGCTCGAGACGTTCCTCGTGTCGCTGCAGGCGTGGCGCGGCGTGCCGTCGCACTTCAACTTCCAGACGCCGTTCGACGCGGCCGTCGCCGGCATGCTGGCGTTCGGCGGCCTGCTGATCGTCGTGCTCGTGCTGGCGTTCACGCTGTCGGCGTTCCGCGGTGTCGGCCAGAACTCGCCGAGCATGCGGCTGGCCCTGCGATACGGGTTCGTCGTGCTGGCCGCGGCGATGGGCATCGGTGCGGCGATGATCGCGGTCGGCGTGCCGCTGTCGCGGGCCGACCCGCAGGCCGCGTTCGACACGGGCGGTTTTCTCAAGCCGGCCCACGCGGTCACGATGCACGCGATCCTCGTGCTGCCCGGGCTCGCCTGGCTGCTGACGTTCACGTCGTGGGCGGAGTCCGTGCGGATGCGGATCGTGCGGCTCGGCATCGCCGGTTATACGCTCGTCGGTGCGGTCGTGATCGTGGAGTCGATCGCGAGGGTGTCGCCACTGGACGCGCCTCTCGTGCCGACGCTGCTGTCGCTGGCCGGACTCCTCGCGCTGGTCGCGGCGGGCCTGGTCGCGTGCTACGGCGCGCTGTACCGCCGGACTGTCGACAGGGGCGGACAATTCCCGACATCAGTGCACGAATCAGTAACCTGAGGAGATGCCGACGAGGAAGTCGAAGACCGGCCGGACACAGCAGCAGCGCAGCGCCGCGATGCGCCGTCGCCTGCTCGACGCCACCGTCGACTGCCTCGTCCGCTACGGCTACTCCGGCACCACGACGACCCGGGTCACCGAGCTCGCGGGGGTGACCCGGGGCGCGCAGGTGCATCACTTCCCCACCCGCGCGGACCTCGTCTCCGCCGCGGTCCGCCACCTCGCCGCCCGGCGCACCGAGCTCGCCTTCGAGAAGATCGACGCGGTCCGCGACGCGCCCGACCCGCTCGACGCCGGGCTCGACCTGATGTGGGAGATCCACCAGGGCCCGATCCAGTACGCGACTGTCGAGATGTGGGTCGCGGCCCGTACCGACCCCGAGCTGCGCGAGCAGCTGACGGCCGTGGAGCCGGAAGCCCGCGCGGCGCTGATGGAGTTCTCCGCGGCCGCGTTCGGCCGCTACGCCGACAACCCCCGGTTCCGGCACGTCATGTACACCGCGTTGGACACCGTCCGCGGCATCCTCCTACTTGGACTGTCCAACCCGGACAAGGGCCAGCTGGACATGTGGTGGAAGCGTGCCAAGGCGGACCTGCGGCTGCTGATCGACACCGCGCTCGGTCAGCCGGACCGCAGCAACGGGGCGAGGTAGGCGCGGGCGAACGCGCGGACCTCGTCGTCGCTGGACAGCGGGATCGCGCCGTCGGGCATGAGGGTGAACGAGATAGCCAGGCGGACGAACACTTCCGCGATGCCGGCCGGGGTGCGGTCTGCCACCGGCGCGTCCGGGGCCTGGCGCACGAGGAAGTCCCGCGCCGCGGCGACGACCAGGGCGCCGTTGGTGGTCAGGTACGGCAGCAGGGCCTCCGGGTCGGCGGACAGCAGGCGGTTGAGCAGCCGGTCCTCGCGCGCGTAACGCACGCCGACGACGAAGCCCGCCACGAGCCGTTCCTCAGGCGACGCCAGGCCGGCGACCGCCTCCGCGATGCTGCTGAAGAACCGCCGCGACTCGCGGACCAGGACCGCCTGCACGAGCGCGTCCTTGCCGTCGAATCGGCGGTACAGCGTCGCGCGGGAGACGCCGGCCCGCCGCGCGACGACGTCGACGTTCGTGCGCCGCAGGCCGTAGGCGAGGAACTCCGCGAACGCGGCGTCCAGAATGGACTCTCCCACTGCGTCGGTGTCCGGCTCGGCCAGGACGAGCTCCAGCAGGCTCATCCGCTCGGCCCGACCCCGGCGCGGGCGTAGCCCTGGCGGGCGCGCTCGGTGTACTTCAGCCGCGGCGGCACCACGCGCCAGGCGGTACTCACCGCGCGCCGGAACCGCCGGTGGCGGCGCTCGTCGCGCTCGGTCCACCGCTCACCGATGCGCTCGCGCACCGCGGGCGGCAGCGTGCCGACCGACAGCCACCACAACGGCTTCGCCGTCGGCTTGCGCGCGAGCCGGTACAGCGGCGTCGGCACGAGCGGGAACGTCGCCGGCGGTTCCTTCGCGAACTCGATCAGCCCGCGCGCGGCCGGCGTGATCACCAGCTCCTCCCGGCACATCCGGTCGAAGTACTCGAGGAAGCTCGCCCAGTCCGGCGGCACCGCCCGGTCGCTCACGCCGTACGCCCGGTACACCTGCCGGGACTCCGCGTAGAGCTGCTCCTTCTCCGCCCACGTCATCGGGTGGTCGAACAGGTCGATCATCTGGAAAAGCGCGTCGAAGATCGTCGCGTGCGCCCAGAAGTACACCTCCGGGTCGAGTGCGTGATAGCGCTTCCCGTGGCCGTCGACACCCTTGATGTGCGTGTGGTAGTCGCGGATCTTGCGAGCGGTGCGCGCGCCGTGCGGCCAGTCGAACGTGACGCCCTGGATCTCCGGCACCGAGCGCAGCACGCGCTCCCACGGCTCGTTGAAGAAGTCCGAGTGCTGCTCCACGCCGGCGCCGAGCCCGGGATGCATGAGCTGCAGCAGGCCGGCCTTGACCAGCAGCAGGTACCCGCGCACCTCGCCCGCCCAGCGCCAGTGCAGCGAGCCCGGCCCCGGCAGCTCGACCGCGGGCTCGGCCCGCGCGGATGCGGTCACGACGGCCTCCTCGACGAGTCGATGAGACATTCGTGAATCTTTGTATCACATCCCGGGTCGGTCAGGCGGCCTTGTAGTCGTAGAAGCCGCGGCCGCTCTTCTTGCCGAGCAGGCCGGCGTCGACCATGCGCAGCAGCAGCGGCGGGGGTGAGTACAGGGGCTCCTTGAACTCGGCGTACATCGACTCGGCGATGGCCTTGGTCGTGTCCAGGCCGATCAGGTCGGTCAGCGCCAGCGGGCCCATCGGGTGCGCGCAGCCCTGGACCATGCCGGTGTCGATGTCCTCCGCCGACGCGAAGCCGGACTCGAGCATGCGGATCGCCGACAGCAGGTAGGGCACGAGCAGGGCGTTGACCACGAAGCCCGCGCGGTCCTGGGAGAGGATGACCTCCTTGCCCAGCACGTTCTCCACGAACGCGTCCGCCCGCTCCTTCGTCGTCTCGCCGGTGAGCAGCGACGGCACGAGCTCGACGAGCTTGAGCACGGGTACCGGGTTGAAGAAGTGGATGCCGATGACCTGCTGGGGCCGCGACGTGGCCATGCCCAGCTTCATGATCGGGATGGACGACGTGTTCGAGGCGAAGATCGCGTCCGCGTCGGTGATCACCTTGTCCAGCGTGCGAAACACCTCGGTCTTGATCTGCTCGCTCTCCGCCACGGCCTCGACGACGAGCTGCCGGTCGGCGAAGTCGCCGATGTCCGCGGTGAACCGCATGCGGCCGAGGGCGTCGTCGCGGTCGGCCTCGGCCAGCTTGCCGTTGCGCACTGCCCGCCCGAGGGACTTCTCGACGCGGGCCCGGCCCGCGGCCAGCGCGTCCTGGTTCACCTCGTTCACCACGACGTCAAGCCCCGCGCGGGCACAGACCTCCGCGATGCCCGACCCCATCAGCCCGCAGCCGACAACCCCGACCCGCACTAGTCCGCCTCCCCGAGATTCAAACCCTTGGTCGCCTTGTGCGACGGAATGTACTGCCTGGTCACGTACTTGTGGCTGGGTTGTGTCACTTTCCCCTGAGGTGCGGTTGGGAAGCCCACGGCCCGGTCGATCCACATGCCCTCCACGATTCAGACGTTTCGCCGGTACTGACCACCGACCTCGAAGAAGGCATCGGTGATCTGGCCGAGCGTGCACACCCTAGCCGCGTCCATCAGCACGCCGAAGACGTTCTCGTCGGCCGCAACCGCGTCACGCAGCCGGCGCAGGGCCTCCCGCGCCTCCCCGGCGTTCTTCTGCTGGAACCCCCGCGTGCGGTCGACCTGCGAGCGCTTCTCCTCCTCGGTGGCGCGGGCGAGCTCGATCGTGGGCAGGTCCTCGGCGTTGTCCTTGCTCGGCAGGAACGTGTTGACGCCGACGAGCGGCAGCGAGCCGTCGTGCTTGCGCTGCTCGTAGAGCATCGACTCGTCCTGGATGCGGCCGCGCTGGTAGCCGGTCTCCATCGCGCCAAGCACGCCGCCGCGCTCCGAGAGCCGCTCGAACTCGGCCAGCACGGCCTCCTCGACGAGGTCGGTCAGCTCGTCGATGACGAACGAGCCCTGCAGCGGGTTCTCGTTCTTCGACAGACCCCACTCCTTGTTGATGATCAGCTGGATGGCCATCGCGCGGCGCACCGAGCTCTCCGTCGGCGTGGTGATCGCCTCGTCGTAGGCGTTGGTGTGCAACGAGTTGCAGTTGTCGTACAGCGCGCACAGCGCCTGCAGCGTGGTGCGGATGTCGTTGAAGTGCATCTCCTGCGCGTGCAGCGAGCGGCCGGAGGTCTGCACGTGGTACTTGAACTTCTGCGAGCGCTCGTTCGCGCCGTAGCGCTCCCTCATGGCCACGGCCCAGATCCGCCGGGCGACCCGGCCGATCACGCTGTACTCGGCGTCGAGGCCGTTGGAGAAGAAGAACGACAGGTTCGGCGCGAAGTCGTCGATGTCCATGCCTCGGGCGAGATAGGACTCGACGTAGGTGAACCCGTTGGCCAGGGTGAAGGCCAGCTGGCTGATGGGGTTCGCGCCGGCCTCGGCGATGTGGTAGCCGGAGATCGACACCGAGTAGAAGTTTCGGACCTTGTTGGCGATGAACCACTCCTGGATGTCCGCCATCATCCGCAGGCTGAACTCCGTGGAGAAGATGCACGTGTTCTGGCCCTGGTCCTCCTTGAGGATGTCGGCCTGGACCGTGCCGCGGACGTTGGCGAGCGCCCACGCGGTCAGCTCCGCCCGCTCTTCGTCGGAGGGCTGGCGGCCGTGCTCCGCCGCGAACTTGTCGACCGTCTGGTCGATCGCGGTGTTGAGGAAGAAAGCGAGGATCGTCGGCGCCGGACCGTTGATCGTCATCGAGACCGATGTGGACGGTGCGGTCAGGTCGAAGCCGTCGTAGAGCACCTTCATGTCGTCGAGCGTCGCGATCGAGACGCCCGAGGTGCCGATCTTGCCGTAGATGTCCGGCGGGGTGTCCGGGTCGTGCCCGTAGAGGGTGACCGAGTCGAACGCCGTCGACAGGCGGGTGGCCTCGGAGCCCTCGGACAGGTAGCGGAAGCGGCGGTTCGTGCGGAACGCGTCGCCCTCGCCGGCGAACATGCGGGCCGGGTCCTCACCGTCGCGCTTGAACGGGAACACGCCGGCCGTGAACGGGAAGTGGCCCGGCAGGTTCTCCTTGCGCAGGAAGCGCAGCAGCGAGCCGTCGTCGTCGAACCGGGGCAGCGCCACCCGCGGCACCCGGGTGCCGGAGAGCGTCTCGCGCCACAGCTTGGTGTGCAGCTCCTTGTCGCGCACGCGCACGACGAGCTCGTCGCCGGTGTAGTCGTCCTTGACCTGGTCCCAGCGGTCGAGCAGGTCGGCGGTGTCGCGGTCGACGCGCCGCTTCGCCTCCTTCACGAGCCGGTCGATGTCCGACGTGGACGCGCCGGCCCGGTCGAGGGCCGTCCGGGCGTGGCTGAGCGCGGACTCCTCGCGTATCGCGGCCACCTGCTCGTCGGTGTGCGCGTGGTACGCGCGCACGGTCTCGGCGATGTCCGCGAGGTAGCGCACCCGCTGCGGCGGCACGACCGTCGCCGCCCGGGTGGACACCTTGCCCTCCGGGCGGGCGAGTGTCGGCTCGCCGGCCGCCAGCCCACGGTCGGCGAGCAGGTCGCGCAGGTGGTGGTAGAGGGCCGTGACGCCGTCGTCGTTGAAGGTGGCGGCGCTGGTGCCGTAGACCGGCATGTCCTCCCACGACTCGCCGAAGGCCTCGCGGTTACGGACCAGCTGGCGAGCGACGTCGCGGCGGGCGTCCTCCGCGCCGCGGCGCTCGAACTTGTTGATGGCCACGACGTCGGCGAAGTCCAGCATGTCGATCTTCTCGAGCTGGGAGGCGGCGCCGAACTCGGGCGTCATCACGTACAGCGAGGTGTCGACGAACGGGACGATGGCGGCGTCACCCTGGCCGATGCCGGGTGTCTCGACGATGACCAGGTCGTTGCCGGCCGCCTTGGCCGCGGCGATCGCGTCGGTGAGGTGCTCGGGTACCTCGGTGACCGCGCCACGCGTGGCCATCGAGCGGAAGTACACCGAATCGCCGTCCCCGCCCGGGACACCGGCGATGCCACCCAGCGTGTTCATCCGGATCCGGTCGCCGAGCAGCGCGCCGCCCCCGCGGCGGCGGCTCGGGTCGACCGCGAGCACGGCGATGCGCAGCTTGTCCTGCTGGTCGAGGCGGAAGCGGCGGACGAGCTCGTCGGTGAGCGAGGACTTGCCGGACCCGCCGGTGCCGGTGATGCCGAGGACCGGGACCCGGCGGCGCTCCCCGGCCTCGCGGACCTGCTCGAGGGTGGCCTCGGCGAGCTTGCCGGCCTCGAGCTTGGTGATGACCTGGGCGAGCGCGTCGTGCTGGCCGGCGTACAGCGCGTCGAGGGAGGGCTCGGGCCGGTCGGCGAGGTCGGTGTCGCAGGCCTCGATCATGGAGTTGATCATCCGGGCGAGGCCCATCTCCTGGCCGTCGTCGGGGGAGAAGATGCGGGCGACGCCGCGCTGGTGGAGCAGGTCGATCTCCTGGCGGACGATCACGCCACCCCCGCCGCCGAAGACCTTGATGTGGCCGGCGCCGTGCTCGTTCAGCAGCTCGACGAGGTAGGTGAAGTACTCGACATGGCCGCCCTGGTAGGCGCTGATGGCCACGCCTTGCACGTCCTCCTGGATGGCAGCGCGCACGACCTCGCGGACGGAGCGGTTGTGGCCGAGGTGGATCACCTCGGCGCCCTGCGACTGGAGGATGCGGCGCATGATGTTGATCGCCGCGTCGTGCCCGTCGAACAGGCTCGCGGCGGTGACGAACCGGACGGGGTGCACGGGGCGGTGCAGCGCTCGGGTGGCCATAAGAATAGTTTGATGTCCTACTTTCCTACGTGCAACCAATGTGGTACGCGTCTCGTCAGCCGGTCATCAGGATCCGCGCTCGACCTGCGATGATGTCGCGATGGTTCCGGAATCGGTCCGCCGCATGCTCGATGACGACCTCGCGTCACGCTCGCTGGGCATGACACTCGTCGACGCCGGCACGGGCTACGCGGTCGTCCGCATGACGATCACCGACACCATGGTCAACGGGCACGACATCGCCCACGGCGGATACGTCTTCCTGCTCGCCGACACGGCCTTCGCGTGCGCGTGCAACAGCCACGGCCCGGTGACGGTCGCCGCGGGTGCCGACATCACGTTCGTGGCCTCCGCCCGCCTGGGCGACGAGCTGGAGGCCCGCGCGGAGGAACGCGTGGTCTACGGCCGCAGCGGCATCTGCGACGTGACCGTCCGCCGCGGCGACGAGGTGGTGGCCGAGTTCCGCGGCCGCAGCCGGACGCTGCGCGGCTAACCGAGGATCGCTGCGGCGAGCGTGTGCAGGCCTTTCTCCAGGCGCACGGTCTCGCCACGCTCGAGCAGCCGGAGGATCGGCTCCGCCTGCAGGCCGGCGAGCAGCAGGTCGGCGAGCAGCGGGGCGTCGAGATCCGGCCGCTCCGCCGCGATCAGCTCGCTGATGTGGCCGTGCCAGAACGTGTAGACGGGGTGGTCCCCGCCGTGCGCGCGCGGCGCGACCTCTTGCCCGAGTGCGGCCAACAGGCCCTTGTTGCGACCGATGACGTCGACTACCGCGGACAGGAACGCCAGCAGCCGCTCCCGTGGCGAGGCGCCCGGGCCCAGCGGCGGCGGGCCGGTCTCGACCTCGTCGCGCAGGCCGAGCGCGCGTTCCTGCATGAGCGCGATCATCAGGCCCATCCGGCTGCCGAAGCGGTGGAACACGGTGCCCTTGCCGACCCCGGCCGCCGCCGCGACCTGCTCCATCGTGACCTCCTCCGGGCGGTGCCGGGAGAGCAACTCCTCGGTCGCACGCAGGATCGCGCGCCGGTTGCGTGCCGCGTCCACACGTTCCTTGACCATGCCACCCTCACGCTCGACAAGTGGACCGATGGTCCAGTACGGTAAGTTGACCGCGAGTCCAGTTGAGGAGGATAGCGTGCGGCGAGTCCGCTATCACGAATACGGCGGCCCTGAGGTGCTGCGTGTCGAGGAGGCCGAGGTCCCCGAACCGGGCCCAGGCCAGGTGTGCATCCGGGTGTCGGCGATCGGCGCCAACTTCGTCGACGCCAAGTTCCGTCGTGGTGCGGGCGCGATCTTCCAGCGACCGTTGCCCGCCACCCTGACGGGAGACGTCGTGGGCACCGTCGAGGCCGTCGGCACGGACGCGGATCCGGGGCTGGCAGGCAGGCGAGTCGCGGCGCTGTCGCCGGACGCGTTCGCCGACCAGGTACTGGCCGACGTCGCGGACCTCGTCGTCGTGCCTGACGGGCTCGACGACGCCGCGGCGAGCATGCTCCCGTCCGCGGCGCCGGTGGCCCTGGGCACGTTGCTGGCCGGCGGCCTCACGCCGGGCGCGACCGTGCTGGTCCACGCCGCGGCCGGCAACATCGGCCATCTCGCCACCCAGCTCGCGAAGCTGCGCGGCGCGGGGACGGTCATCGGGACGGCCGGATCCCCCGCCAAGCTCGACTTCGTCCGGGCGCACGGCGCGGACGTCGCCGTCGACTACACCGACGACGCCTGGCCGAACGCGGTACGCGCCGCCGCCCCGGGCGGGGTGGACGTCGTCCTCGACTCCGTCGGCGGGACGACGACCCTGCGCGGTGTCGAGTTGCTGGCTCCGTTCGGCCGGCTCGTGGTCTACGGTGCGGCGCAGGGCGTCGTGGACGTACCGGTGCGCAGCCTGTACACGATGCGGTCGGTCACCGGCTTCTCGTTGCTCGCGTGGCAGAAGGCCCGGCCCGCGGAGTACGCCGACGCGATGACCGAGCTGGCCGGGCTGCTCGGTACCGGCAAGCTTCGCTACACCGTCCACATCAGACTCCCGCTCGCGGAGGCGGCCGAGGCCCACCGGCTTCTCGACGCGCGCGCTCAGCTCGGCCGGATCCTGCTCGTACCCTGAGCGGTCAAGTCCGCGCCGCGGCGATCTTCAGGACCGCGCCGGACCGCGCCGGCGGTCAGGTCAGCGCGAGGAACACCGCGCCGCCCACGAGCGGCCCCAGCAGCGCGCCGACCGCGACCTGCGTGGCCGTGTGGTCCGCCACCGCCACGCGCGCCCAGCACACCAGGGCCACGAGCAACGCCAGCAGCAGGAACCACGGCCCGTAGACGAACGACAGCATCGCGACCGCTCCCCCGGCGACAGTCGCGTGCACGGACACCTTCCACCAGCGCGTGATCACCAGGCAGACCGCCAACGTGATGATCATCGCCCACGCCAGCGCCACCAGCTCCCGCGGCGCCCCGGCGACGAGCATGACGACCATCCCGGCGAGCGCGGACGCCAGGCACACCAGCAGCGGCACCGTGCGGTGCGCCCGGTCACGCACCCAGTGACCGTCCCACCGGCCGCGCCGCGCGCCGTGCACGAGGAAGGCCATCGGCAGCACGCAGAAGAAGATCGCGACCACCGCGATCCAGCCGAGCGTGGCCGGCACGTCGTATCCGGTCGCGTGCCACGCCACGGCGAGCGGCAGCGCCACCGCCACGACGGCCGGCGACAGCAGCTCGGTCACGACGAGCGCGGTGCGACGCGCGGTAATGTCCATGGTGGTTGATGATTCCCTGCCCGAGGAGCGTCGATGAACGCCGGTGACACCGCCCCCGACTTCGAGTTGCCGGACGAGACCGGCAATCCCCGCAAGCTGAGCGGGTTCCTGGAGACCGGACCGGTGGTGCTGTTCTTCTACCCGGCCGCGATGACCAAGGGCTGCACGGTCGAGAGCTGCCACTTCCGCGACCTGGCCGCCGAGTTCGAGGCGGTCAAGGCCCACCGGGTCGGCATCAGCCCCGACGACGTGGCGAAGCAGCAGGCGTTCAGCGCGAAGCACGACTTCGACTTCCCGCTGCTGTCCGACCCGGACGGCACGGTGGCGAAGCAGTTCGGCGTGCGGCGCTCGTTCGGCCCGCTGCTGACCCGCCGCCAGACGTTCGTGATCGACACCGACCGCACGGTGCTGGAGGTCGTCAAGAGCGAGCTCCGCATGGCCGTGCACGCCGACCGCGCCCTCGAGGTCCTCCGCGCCCGCTAGTCAGTCGTAGATCGCGTCCTTGGGGATCGCCGAGTCGTTCTTCAGGGCCTCGAACAGCTGCTGGGACTTGTTCTCGTCCCACTGGGTCGCCGAGCCGTCCGTCACCGGGACCGTCGTGGTGACCGTGCCGCCGTCGCCGATGCCGCCCATCGCGAAGCCCAGGCCCGCAAGGTTGTGCAGGTGGTCGCCGTCGTCGACGGTCAGCGCGTCCGGCAGCTCGGTCAGCAGCGGGATCACGTCGAACGGGTTCAGGAACGTGGCCGGGCTCGAGATCTCCGCCGCCAGGGCGCCGATGAACTTCCGCTGGTTCGCGACCCGGTCGAGGTCCGACCTCGGCGTCGCCGCGCTCTTGCGGGTGCGGACGAAAGCCAGCGCCTTCGGGCCGTCCAGGACCTGCTTCCCGGCCTTGATCGTCACGCCGGTCGCGTTGTCGTGGATCGTCTTCGGCACGTCGATCTCGACGCCGCCGACCGCGTCGACCATGTTCGCGAAGCCGGCGAAGTTGATCTCGGCGTAGTGGTCGATGCGCAGCCCCGTCGCCTGCTCGACGGTTTGCACGAGCAGCTTCGGCCCACCCAGCGCGAACGCGGCGTTGATCTTGCTGACGCCGTGTCCGGGGATCTCCACGTTGGAGTCACGCGGCAGGCTGACCAGCGTCGCGGGCGTGTCGTTGTCGGGGAGGTGCGCGACGAGCATCGTGTCGGTGCGCTGACCGCCCGCGTCACCGGTGACGAGCTTCTTCTTCTCCTCCGGCGTGAGCCCCTCGCGGCTGTCCGACCCGACGATCAGCCAGTTCGTCCCGGCCGCCTCCGCGGGCCGGCCCGGGTAGTCGGCGAGCGCGGCGACGCGGTTGAGCGACGTGTCGAGCCAGAAGTACGTGCCACCGAGGATCACGAGCAGGATCAGCAGGATGATGCCGATCGTGCGGCCGGGACGGCGGCGCTTGCGCAGCCGCCGTGGGTGCGATGGCGGGTAGCCCTCACCGTAGGAGGGGCCGTAGTCGTCGGGTGGCTGCCCGTCGTAGCGGCCCGGTGGGCGCCGGTTCGGCGGCGCCTCCCTCGGCGGCATGGGCAGCGCCCTGGTCTCGTGGTACGCCGGCCGCCGGCCGGGGGCAGCCGGGCGCCCTTGACCTGGCGCGCCGTACCCGGGCCGTCGTGGCGTTCCCTGGTGGCCGTAGCTCATCTCCCCACCTTCCCGTCGATACCCAAGACGTGGGGATCGCCGTCGAGGTTGCCCAGTGGTACGCGGGACACCGTAGGGGACAAACGTCAAATGGGAATCCCCAACCCGCCGGGACACGGCTTGGCCAGGGCACTTGCGATGATGTGGTCCACCTCGGTGATACCCAGCACGCCCAGCGTGAACCGTCGGACCAGTAACCGCCACTCGCGTGGCCGGCGGAGCATGGCGTGTCCCTCGTCGCGCACGTCGAAGCGGCACACCGCGTCGGTGACCTCCTTGGCGCGCACCGCGTAGGCGTACGACAGCTTCGGGTCGGTGACGGTGTCCCGGTCGCCGTGCGCGATCAGCACGGTTCGGCCGGCGAGCTGGTCGACCGCCTCGTTCTCGGGGGTCCACGGCGCGAGCGCGCACACGGCCGCCACCGCGGGGTCCCCGGCCACGTGCAGCGCCACCCGCCCGCCCATCGAGTGACCGACCAGCACGACGGGCGCGCCCGGATGAACCCGCTGGATCTCGTCGAGCGCCCAGCGGGCATCCGCGACCGGATCGAGGTCCGGCGCGTTCCAGCCGCGGTACCTGTTGCGCAGCGCCCAAACGGCGAGACCCGCGTGGTGGCCGGCGGCTCGCAGGTCGCGGGCGAACGGGAGCATGCGCAGGTAGGCCGGGCGCAGCCGGTGGGACCGTGCCTTGCTGGTCTCCTGGCCGCCGTGCAGGACGAGGACGACCGCGGTCGCGTCGCCGCCGAAGCGCCGCAGGCCGGGCGCCGTCACGTGGCGACCCGGCGGGACTCGACGAGCGCCGCGATGCCGTCCAGCACCCGGCGCAGCCCGAACTCGAACGGGTCCTCCGCCCGCTCGAGGTCCTCGTCGCGCCACACACCGGTGAGCGCCGGGTACGTGGCCGGGTCGAGGTGGCCGCCGATCAGCGGCGCGAAGCCGCCCCCGGAGCCGCGTGCCGCCCGCGTGTCGCCGGCCAGCTGCTGCGCCACACCGCGGACGTAGCCCGCGACCAGGCCGACCACCGCCATCCGCTCGCCGCCGGAGAGGTCGGAGCCCTCGAGCACGCGGAGGACAGCGTCGAGCGCGGCGGCTTGGTTGGGCCCCATCGCGCCACGGGTCAGCACGGCACGCAGCAGCCACGGGTGGCGGCGGTAGCCCTCGAGGCTCGCGCGGGCGTAGCGCTCGAGCCCGTCGCGCCAGCCGGTTGCCCCGCTCACCGCCGGGGCCTCGCCCATGACGGCATCGAGCATGAGGTCCTGCAGCTCCGCCTTGGCCGGGACGTACCGGTAGAGGGACATGGTCCCGATGCCGAGCCGGTCGGCGACGCGGCGCATGGACACGCCGTCGAGGCCCCCGGCGTCGGCGAGCTCGACCGCGGCGGCGACGATCCGCTCGAGCGTCATGCCCGGCTTTCGCCCGCGACTCGGCGGCGGCTTGGTGCCCCAGAGCAGCTCCATGCTGCGCGCGGCGGTGGCCGGGCCACCGAAGCTCGCCGCGGCCGTGTCGTCCTCGGTCATCTCGATCTCATCGTATGGTGCTAAATTCGCGTACACTGTACTCACTTTTGGGATGGCGCGACCACGTGGCGGGCTTCCGCTGACTACGCTCCTGGCGTGACCGTGGCGGGTGTGCTGCTGGCGGCCGGGGCCGGGCGGCGGTTCGGGCTGCCGAAGGCACTCGTGCGGCACCGCGGGAGGCTGTTCGTGGAGCAGGCGGCGCAGGTGCTGCACGACGGCGGGTGCGATCCGGTGGTCGTGGTGCTGGGGGCGTCCGCGGCCGAGGTCCGGGCGGCGGCGTCGCTGCCCGGTTCCTCTCTTGTGGACAATCCAGAGTGGACGAGCGGGATGGGCTCGTCGCTGCGGGTGGGCCTGGCGGCGCTCGCGTCGGCCACGGCCGAGGCCGCGGTGATCCTCCCTGTGGACACGCCGGGCGTGACGGCCGCGGCGGTGCGCCGTTTCGTGGCCCTGGCCTCCCCCGACGCGCTGGCGCGGGCGACCTACGACGGCCGCCCGGGCCACCCGGTGCTGATCGGCCGCTCCCGCTGGGCCGACGTCGCGGCCATGGCGACCGGGGACGCGGGGGCGCGGGAGTACCTGGCCGCGCACCCGCCGCTGGCAGTCCCGTGCGAGGACATCGCCGCGGGTGAGGACGTGGACCGCCCGTCGGACCTGCCCGGCTGACGCCGGACTCCGGTCAGGCCGGGCCGATCAGGCGGCGGCCGCCTGAGTCGAGAACTGGGTCCGGTACAGGTCCGCGTACCTGCCCTCCGCCGCCAGCAGGGTCTCGTGGTCGCCGCGTTCCACGATGCGGCCGTCCTCCACCACGAGGATCTGGTCGGCCGCGCGAATCGTCGACAGGCGGTGCGCGATGACGATCGCCGTGCGACCGGCGAGCGCCGAGGTCAGCGCCTCCTGCACCGCGACCTCCGACTCCGAGTCCAGGTGTGCGGTCGCCTCGTCGAGGATCACCACCCTGGGCTGCGCGATCAGCAGGCGCGCGATCGTCAGCCGCTGGCGTTCGCCGCCGGACAGGCGGTAGCCGCGCTCGCCCACGACCGTCTCCAGGCCGTCCGGCAGCGACTCGACGAGGTCCGCCAGCCGCGCCTGGGTCAGCGCCGCCCAGATCTCCTCGTCGGTCGCGGACGGCCGCGGGTAGGCGACGTTCGCCCGGATCGTGTCGTGGAACAGGTGACCGTCCTGGGTCACCACGCCGACCGTGTCGCGCAGCGAGTCGAACGACAGCTCCCGTACGTCCACATCGGACAGCCGGACCGCGCCGGACTCCACGTCGTAGAGCCGGGGCACCAGCGACGCGATCGTCGACTTGCCCGCCCCGGACGGCCCGACCAGCGCGACCATCTGGCCCGCCTCGGCCTGGAACGACACCCCGTGCAGCACTTCCTGGCCGCCCCGCTGGTCGAGGACCGCGACCTCCTCGAGCGAGGCCAGCGACACCTTGTCCGGTGCGGGGTAGCCGAACCGCACGTCCTCC
This sequence comes from Actinophytocola sp., assembly GCF_036555685.1. Lineage (GTDB taxonomy): Bacteria > Actinomycetota > Actinomycetes > Mycobacteriales > Pseudonocardiaceae > Actinophytocola. The sequence continues at coordinate 36,359 of NZ_DATBKY010000041.1, forward strand.
AGCGTGACCGACACCCCGCCCGCCGGCACCGTCCGCGGATCCGGTGACTCCGTGATCATCGGCCGCAGGTCGAGCACCTCGAACACCCGCTCGAACGACACGAGCGCGGTCATGATGTCCACTCGCACGTTCGCGAGCGCGGTCAGCGGCGAGTACAGCCGGGTCAGCAGCAACGCCAGCGCCACGACCGTGCCGGCCTCGAGCTGGCCGGTGAGCGCGAGGTACCCGCCGAGCCCGTAGACCAGCGCCTGCGCCAGCGCGGAGACCAGCGTCAGGCTGGTCATGAACCACCGCGTCAGCATCGCGGTCTTCACGCCGATCTCCCGCACCCGCGCGGCCCGGCCGCCGAACTCCTCGGCCTCGGCTCGCGGGTGGCCGAACAGCTTTACCAGCGTGGCACCGGGTGCGGAGAACCGCTCGGCCATCTGAGTGGTCATCGACGCGTTGAGCGTGGCCGACTCCCGCTGCATGTCGGCCATCCGCTTGCCCATCCGCCGCGCCGGCAGCACGAAGATCGGCAGCAGGATCAGCGCCAGCGCGGTCACCTGCCACGACAGCGTCAGCATCACGCCGACCGACAGCACGAGCTGGATGACGTTGGTGACCAGCCCGGCGAGCGTCGAGGTGAACGCCCGCTGCGCGCCCATCACGTCGTTGTTCAGCCGCGACACGAGCGCGCCCGTCCGGGTCCGGGTGAAGAACGCGACCGGCATCCGCTGGACGTGCTCGAACACCGCCCGGCGCAGGTCGTAGATCAGCCCCTCCCCGATCCGCGACGACTGCCAGCGCTCGACCAGCCCCAGGCCCGCGTCGAGCACCGCCACACCGGCGATCGCGACCGCCAGCCACACCACCACCGACACGTCGTGCCCGCCGACGATCGCGTCCACGACCTGCCCGGCCAGCAGCGGGGTGGTCACCGCGAGCACCGCCGAGATCATCGTCAGCACGAGGAACACGGCGAGCTTGCCCCAGTGCGGCCGGGCGAACCGGAACACGCGCCGGATCGTGCCCTTGTGCAGGCCCTTCGGCGCGTTCGCCGCACGTATCGCGCCATACATCAGCGTCCAGGCGTTGTCCACGACTGCCCTCTCTCTGCCCCGTTTCCCCGAACCAACGCCCGGCGGCGCGCCTCGCTTCCCGGTTCTCCGGACAGCGAACGCGCTCGGTAACCTGCCCGCGTGGAGCAGACCGGGCAGCGCGCGCGCCGCTTCGACCTGCTCTTCTACCTGGTGAGCCTGCTGTTCGCCGCCGCGACCGCCGCCTTCTCCGAGTTCTACGGCTACCGCGTGTGGGGCAACTTCGCCACGGCCGGCTACCTGCTCGCCGCCGCACTCACCGGGTTCGGCCTATTGTCGCGCAAGGGTCCGACACTTTCCGCGGCGCTGCGTTCCCGCTGGACCGCCGTCGCGGTCGCGGGCCTGCTCGCCGGTGTGGTGCCGCTGCTCGTGCTGATCTTCCGCCGGGCGCCGGACTTCCGGTGGGGCCGGTGGCCGTGGTCGTTCCCGGCCCAGCCCGAGGTGTGGGTCGTCGAGCGGTCCGCGGAGCTGCTGCTGGCGCACGGCACGCCCTATCCCGACCTCGACCTGCTCGGCCGCGCGCCGCACCCGGACGACTACACGCCCTACGGCCCGTCGATGACCGTCTTCGGCCTGCCCCGCGCGCTGTTCGGCGACGGCGCGTTCACCGACGCCCGGGTGGCGTTCGCCGTCGCGACCGTACTGATCATCGTGCTCGCGTTCGCGATCATGGGCCGGCCGCGGGTGCCGGTGGCAGCCGCGCAGCTCGCCGCGATCAGCCCGCTCACCCTGCTGACCGCCGCCGTGGCCGGCGACGACCTTCCGGTGATCGCGCTGATCGTGCTCGCGACCGCGCTGGTCTACCGCGGCCGCCCCGGCTGGGCGGGCGTGGTGTGCGCGCTGGTGGTCACGATGAAGCTCACGGCCCTGCCCGCACTGGCCGTGCTGGCCGTCGCGGTGTTCGTGCGCCGCAAAAGGGTCGCGGACCTGGCGATCTTCCTCGGCGGGACGCTCGCCGCGAGCGCGGTGATCGTGGTGCCGGTGTTCCGGGTGGACCCGGCGGCCTTCGTGGAACACGTGATCCTCTATCCGGCCGGGCTCGGCCGGGCCGGGTCACCGGCGGCGAGTCCGTTGCCCGGGCACCTGATCGCACAGCTGGGACCGGTGGGCCACGCCGTGTCGCTGGCGCTGCTCGCGGTGGCGGCCTGCGTGATCGTCGCGTGGCTGATCGTGCGCCCGCCGCGGGATCCGGCGGGTGCCACGCTGCGGATCGCCGTCGCTCTCGGCACGGCGATCATCCTCGCGCCGGCCACGCGCTGGGGTTACCTGGTCTACCCGTTGGCGCTGCTCGGCGCGATGATCGGGTTCGCTTCCGTCGGCGGAACGGCGCCGGAGCGCCGGACGGACCGGGCAACCGCGGGACCGGCCGACGATCTGGCCGTGAACCCCGACTCCCGCGGTAGCCAACCCTGAGACGGAACCTACTTCTTCTTGGTCCGGGTGGCGCCCCCACGGCCCCGCAACGTCACTCCCGACTCCGACAGGACCCGGTGGACGAAACCGTAGGAACGGCCCGTCGATTCGGCCAGGGCGCGGATGCTCGCGCCCTTCTCGTACTTCTTCTTGAGGTCCGCGGCAAGCTTGTCACGCGTGTTGCCCGTGATCCGCGCGCCCTTCTTCAGATCAGCCACGTCGTCCGCCTTCCGTAGCGTGTGACGGAGGTTTCTGGTAACACCTGCCGAGGCAATGATCGAACACGACCGCGTGGAATGCCAGACGAGATCGAAAATAGCTATGAACACGCGTGGCCACGAGGACCCGCAGGGCCCGGGATTAGGCCAGTTGAACGAGTTCCAGGTAGTCGGCGGACCAGTGATCTTCGGTGCCGTCGGGCAGCAAGATCACCCGTTCGGGCGCAAGTGCTTCCACCGCACCGGGGTCGTGAGTCACGAGAACTACCGCGCCCGCGTAGTTGTGCAGTGCCTCGAGAACGCGCTCGCGGCTGGCCGGGTCGAGGTTGTTGGTCGGCTCGTCGAGCAGCAGCACGTTGGCGGCGCTGGAGACGAGGCCGGCCAGCGCGAGCCGCGTCTTCTCGCCGCCGGACAGCGTGCCCGCCGGCTGCTCGAGCTGCTCGCCGGAGAACAGGAACGTCCCCAGCAGCGAACGCAGTTGCTGCTCCGGCGTGTCCGGCGCGGCGTGTCGCACGTTCGCCCACACGGTCGCCTGGTGGTCGAGCGTCTCGTGCTCCTGCGCGTAGTACCCGATGCGCAATCCGTGTCCTGGCACCACTTTTCCGGAATCCGGGCGTTCCATGCCACCGAGCAACCGCAGCAGCGTGGTCTTGCCCGCGCCGTTCAGGCCGAGCACGACGACGCGGCTGCCGCGATCGATCGCGAGATCGACTCCGGTGAAGACCTCAAGTGAGCCGTAGCTTTTCGACAGTCCCTCGGCGGTGAGCGGAGTCTTGCCGCACGGGGCCGGTTCCGGGAAGCGGATCTTGGCGACCTTGTCCGCCTGGCGGACCTCCTCGAGCCCGGACAGCAACCGCTCCGCGCGCCGCGCCATGTTCTGCGCGGCCACGGCCTTCGTCGCCTTGGCCCGCATCTTGTCCGCCTGGGCCTGCAGCGCGGACGCCTTCTTCTCCGCGTTGGCCCGCTCGCGGCGGCGGCGCTTCTCGTCCGCGGCGCGCGCGTCGAGGTAGCGCTGCCAGCCCATGTTGTACAGGTCGACCTGGCCGCGCATGGCGTCGAGGAACCAGACCTTGTTGACCACGTCGGCGAGCAGCTCGACGTCGTGGCTGATCACCACGAGGCCACCGTTGTGCGCCTTGAGGAAGCCGCGCAGCCAGTTGATCGAGTCGGCGTCGAGGTGGTTGGTCGGCTCGTCGAGCAGCAGCGTGGTGCCGGATCCGTTGCCGCCGCCGGACTCCGCGGCGGCGAACAGGATGCGGGCGAGCTCGACGCGCCGGCGCTGACCGCCGGACAGGGTCTCGAGTTGCTGGGCGAGCACCCGGTCGGCCAGGCCGAGGTTGGCGCAGATCCGCGCGGCCTCGCTTTCCGCCGCGTAGCCGCCGAGGGCGGCGAACCGCTCCTCGAGCCGGCCGTAGCGGCGGACCTCGCGGTCGCGGCGATTGTCGTCGGCGTGCTCGGACATCGCCGACTGCGCCTTCTCCATGTCGCGCAGGAGCTGGTCGAGCCCGCGCGCGGAGAGCACGCGGTCCTTGGCGGTGACCGCCAGGTTGCCCTCGCGCGGGTCCTGGGGCAGGTAGCCGAGCTCGCCCGCCCGGCGCAGCTCGCCCGCGTAGGGCTCGCCCTCGCCCGCGAGCACGCGCAGGGTGGTGGTCTTGCCGGCGCCGTTTCGGCCGACGAGGCCGATCCGGTCGCCAGGCTGGACGCGCAACGTCGCGTCGGAGAGCAGGATGCGCGTGCCGGCGCGCAGTTCGAGGTCCGTGGCGGTGATCATGCGGAGGCTCCGTGAGGGTGGTTTCGGGCAGGGCTCGTCCGCCCGCCGACCGTGGTCGGCAGGCTCGCCCGCGGCCTAGCTCGTACGAACCACCACGCCGACGAGTGTACGGGTCGCCGGCAACCGGGATTGGTGACCCTCGCCCCGCCGCCCTGTCCGCTAAGCACCCGCTTAGCTAGAGTCTGCGCCTATGACCCCAGACTTCGACGGCAAGGTCGCGCTGGTGACGGGTGCCAGCCGCGGCATCGGACATGCGATCGCGGCGGAGCTGGCGCGTGGCGGCGCGGCCGTGACGATCTCGTCCCGCAAGCCGGACATGATCGACGCGGCGGCCGAGGAGCTACGCGCGGAAGTGCCTGGCGCGAAGGTGCTCGCCGTACCCGCGAACACCGGGCGCGACGAGGACCGCGAGGAGGTCGTGCGGCGCACGATGGACGAGTTCGGCCGGCTCGACGTGCTGATCAACAACACCGGGATCAACCCGACCTACGGTCCGCTCGCCGAGGCCGACCTCGCCGCCGTGCGCAAGATCTTCGACGTGAACGTGGTCGGCGCGCTCGGCTTCGTGCAGCTCGCGCTGAAGGCCTGGATGGCCGAGCACGGCGGCTCGATCGTCAACATCGCCTCGGTGGCGGGCCTGCGCTCGTCCGGGGTGATCGCCGCCTACGGGGCGAGCAAGGCCGCCCTGATCCGGCTCACCGAGGAGCTGGCCTGGCAGCTCGGCCCGGGCGTGCGGGTCAACGCCGTGGCCCCGGCGGTCGTGAAGACCAAGTTCGCCGAGATGCTCTACACCGAGCGCGAGGAACAGGTGGCGAACGCCTACCCGATGAAGCGGCTGGGCGACCCCAAGGACGTGGCCGAGCTCGTGGCGTTCCTCGCCTCCGACCGGGCCGGCTGGATCACCGGCGAGACCGTCCGCGTCGACGGCGGCATGCTCGCCACCGGCACGCTGGGCTGACCTCGCCCGAGGTCAGCGATCGCAGGCTTCGACCAGCGTCGCGAGCCCGGCGACCGACTTGCGCAGGTCCGCGCGGACGGCGCGGCCGATGGCCCGGCCGACCGGGCCGAACACCGGGCGGCCGGTCACCTCGGCGTCGATGGTGATCGTCGACGCGTCGCCGGCGTCCGCCTGGATGCGCAGCTCGAGGGCGACCTTGACCCCGCCCACGCCGCGGCCGGAGATCGTCAGCGCGGCCGGTGGCGCGTAGCGCTCGACGTGCCACCGGATCCGGTTGCGCAGCCCCATCACGGCGACCACCGAGGTGAGGTCCGTGCCCTCGGTGATCTCCGCGGGCACCTCGCCTCGCCAGCCCGCGTGCAGCGTCAGCCACTCGCCGAAGCGGGACAGGTCGGCCGCGGCGGCCCAGGTCCGCTCGGGCGACGCCGGCACCGACGCGGACGCGTGCACCTTGGCCACCGTTCCTCCTTCCCGTCCTACCCGTTCCGGCGGTCATTCCGGCTGTGGTTCCGGCCGTGGTTCCGGCCGTGGTTCTCGAGGACGACCTCGGCGCAGCGTGCCCGGCGCGCGGCGTCGGCGAGTACCGAGCGGCGTGGTTCCGGCACGTCGAGCACCCGCGGCTGCGCGAGCGCGAACAGCTTCGCCAGCCGCGGGTCGGCGCGCAACGCGTCCAGCGCCCGCTCGTCGCCGCCGAGCACCACACCATCCAGTTCGGACAGCCGGGGCATCAGGACCGCCGCCGCGTCGTCCGCCGCGGCCCGCAGCGCCTCCCGCGCCTGGCCCGCGCGGCGGCGGGCGAACCGCTGCTGGGACCATCCGCCGGCCGCGCTGCGGCCCTGCACGAACCGGCGGTCCGTGCGCGACGCCTCGACCACGCCGCCGTAGGCGACGCCCGTGCTGTGCCCGCCGAGCCGCACCAGCAGCAACCCGATCCGGCGTGGTACGAGCAGGTGCGCGACGAGCGGTTCGACGTCGAGCCCGCCGGCCGAGCCCGTCCCGGGCAGCGGCGGGAACGGCACCGCGCACGTGGCGGTCGTGCCGTCGGTGGCGGTCACCACCACCTCGGCGGGACCACGAGCCGTGTGTGCCACTCCCCCGTGCCGCGTGCCGAACCGCTCGTACCAGCCCGCCAGCCGCTCCGGTTCCACCTCGACCGCGTGCCCGCCGCCGGCCACCGCCCTGGCTCTGCCCACCTACCGACGGTAGCGCGGACGGCCGACCGGCCACACAGGACGGCCGCCGCCGGCGAGTGCCGGCGGCGGCCGCTGCGTGCCGTCAGGACGTCACGGCGTGACGTACCCGTTGATGTGCAAGGAAACGGCCCGGACCGAACCGGTGTCCACGCCGGCGAGGTCGAAGGCGCTGAACGTCCAGTTCCCGTCCGCCGAGCCGCGCAGGCCGGCGAACGGATCGGCCGGCTGCCACGTGCCGGAGAACGGTGCCTGCGACGAGGTCACCGACGCGAAGGGCGTCGTCGCCTCGTCGGAGAAGACGACCTGGCACATGTTGTTGCCGCTGCCGCCGGCCCGGCTGAACACGGTCGCGCTGGCCCCGGACGGCGAGGTGAGGATGCCGACGAGGTCACCGACGAACGTGTGGTCGAGGCCGACCGTGGTCGAGTGCTCGGTCGTGTCGCAGGCCGTGCCGTCGATCGAGAGCGCGACCTTCGACGCCGGCCCGATGCCGCTGACCGGAATCGTCACGCTGGCGCCCACCGTGCTGTTGTCCGGGATGGCCACCGCGGGCCCCGCATACGCGAAGTCCACAGTGGTCGGTGACGGCTCACCGACGTCCACGGAGAACTTCCCGGTGGTCGGCGAGTACGCGCCGGCGAAGGTGACCCGGGTGTTCAGCACGATCGGGGTCCCCACCTGGTGCGTGGTGGGCACGGTGAGCCGGTAGGACTTGGTCACCGTGGCGCCCTTCTCGATGGCACCGTAGGACTGCGCCCGCGGGGTGATCGTCACGCCCGGCGTCGGGCTGGTCAGCACCACGCTGGTCGACACCGCGGTGGCGTCTCCGTTGTTGGTGACCGGCAGGTCGACGGTCGCGCTGTCACCCGGGTTCAGGAACTGGCCGCCGCCGTCCGGCGTGATGGTCGGCGCCGCCGCCTGCGCGAGCGGCTGCGGGCTCGCGCCGGTGAACGCCAGCACCTTGTCGGCCAGGACCACGCCGTGCCCGCTGCGCCCGTCCACGCCCGGCTCGCCGATGTCGATCGCCGTGCTGGTCAGCGCCTCGCGCACCTCGGCAGGGTCGATGCCCGGGTTGCCGGACAGGACCAGGCCCGCGATCGCCGCGGCGTGCGGGGCGGCCGCGGAGGTGCCGAAGAACGGGTCGAAGCCGCCCACGCTGGTGCGGACGCCGTCCGCGGCGGTGATGTCCGGCTTCTGCCGCACCTCGCCACCCGGGATCGGCGTGCCGTCGGCCTCGAAGAACACCTTGCGCGGGCCGTCGGAGGTGAACCGCTCGAGCGCCGAGGACGAGTCGAACGCGTTCGGGAACGGTCCGCTCGGGTTCGGCGGGTCGCCCGGCTCGAGGTCGAACGGCAGCGGTTCGTGCGCGGGCGCCGCCGCCACGCTGAACGCGCCGCGCGTGGCCGAGTGGCCGAACGTGACGCCCGGCGTGTTGAATGCCTTGAGGCCGTCGGACGAGTCGGAGAACCGGCCGCGCAGCGCGGACAGCGACAGGTACTTGTCGTCCCCGCGGAACTTCACGACCGCGAGCCGCAGGCCGCTGCCACCGAATCCCGGCGTGTCCACCCGCTCGAAGGCGTCCTGGGTGCCGGTCTGGTAGTCCTGGCTCATCGCGACGACGTTGCCGTTGCGGTCGAGCAGGTACAGGTCGTAGTCGTTGTTCGACGCACCCAGCGGGTCCGCCCAGTTCAGCAGGACGGGCACGCCGGCGGACGAGGCGTCGGAGATCGGCTCGAACACCTGCGTGTTGCTCGACGGGTCGAAGTCGTGCGCGTAGCCGGCGAACTTGCCGATCACCTGGCCGGAGTTGACGAAGTCGCCCTCCCAGTGCGCGGCCGTCCCGTCGCCGGTGTTGCCTTCGTTGCCCGCCGAGGAGAAGTACAGCGCGCCGTCGGCGGTCACGTCGTTCACGGCCTGGGCGATGATCCAGTCCTGGAACGGCGCTTCCTTGAAGTAGATGACGTCGTCGACGATGATGTCGCAGTTCAGGTCGAAGCGGAGCGCGCGGATGTTGTCCGCGAAGCTCGCGTCGCCGTTGAAGGCGCTGGCGAAGCCGAGCGCGGCATTGGGCGCCACGTCGTGGATGATCTCCAGCATCGCGGTGCCCTCGTCGCCCGAACCCTCCTGGGTGGGCAGCACGTCGACGGCCGGGAGCTCGCCCGCGGCCTGCGAGGCTGCCAGCGAGTCGACACCGTCGGACAGCGCGCAGATCTTCGCGCCGACGCCGGTGACGCCGACCTGGTCGCGCGAGGTGTCCGCGTTGTGCGCGCGGTCTCCCTCGCTGTCGATCGCGCCGGCCCGGTTCGTCAGTGCCGCCCGGGTTTTGGCCTCGATGCGGGCCGCCTTGGCCTCTTTGGACTCCGGCTTGGCCGGCTGGGCGTTGCGGTCAAGCTCGTGCGCGGTCATCGCGCCGCCGGCGACCTCGATCTTGCGGACGTCCTTGCGCGCGGCGATCGCGTTGATCGCCGCGAGCGGCACGTCGGCGCGGATCGTGCCGTACCGGGTGGAGACCGACTTGAGTGTGGCGCCGCTGTTGACAAGCGCTTTCTTCAGGTCTTCCGACACCGTGGCCCGGATGTCGACGACCGTCTTGCTGCCGGTGACCTTGACGCCGCTCCGCAGCTTCGGCACCGCGGCGGCCATGGCCGTGCGGTTGCCCCGCGCCCTCATCTCGACGAGCAGCTTGCTGTCCACTTTGGCGTTCGACCTGGTCGCGACCTTGATGTCCTGGAGCGCGCCGATCTGGCGGGCCGCGTTCTCCTGTGCCGCGGCGGCCTTCTGGTCCTCCGGGGGTGGTGCCGCGGCGGCCGGGCTCGCCAACTCCACGACGGCGAGCAGGGCTGCTGCTGAGGTGATCAGGACTCGGGACCTTCGTGATGCGTGTGCAGGTTTACGCACGGATACCCTCCGCGAATCGGCCGTGCCCCGACACACGGACATCCCAACCGGGTAAGCCCGGCCGCGATCAACCTATGGTTCGGTCGTTTCCGACACAGCGGCCATTCGGCTTAACCACACCACGAGTGTGTTACCAATTGCCGACTGTTAGCGATTCACAGAACGAATGCGTCTGACCACGGCTGTGCACTGCGGCCGGAGAGAGCCTCCAGCAAGTTCGCGGCCTGACTGTCCGTAAGCGACGCGACGAAGTCGATCACCGCCCGTCCCCGGGCCAGTTCGCGGATTCCGGCCGTGCCCTGCGGCGGCTCGCCGACCGCGCCGACCAAAGTGGACATATCGGTCTCGGCGAGCGTGCGGTACTCGTGCTCGGCGAGCGCGACGAGGTCCTGCAGCCGGCGCGGCAGCCGGTTCGACTCGTAGCGGTCGGTCACCCACTGCTCGAGCGCCTGCACGAGCGAGGCGAGCAGCCGGGCCTGGCCGCGCTGGTGCAGCGCGAGGTCCGGACGCAACAGCACGAACCGGCGGTGCACGAACTTGAGCACCTGGACCTCGTGCCACTGCGCCGGTGCGAGCTGCACGTGCCCCGAGCGGGTCGGCGGGTCGAGCGTCACGCCCATGCCGGCGACGAGCCGGACGGTCCACCCGGAGGAGAACCGGCCGATCGCCTGCTCGGCCTCCGCCGAGCCGTCGAACGGGGTGGCGAGGAGGTTGTCGACGAGCTCGGTGCGTACCCGGGCCACCGCGGCGACGAACGCGTCGTCGTCGACGATCCACGAGTCGCGCCGGTGCAGGCGGCGGCGCAGCACCTCGAGCGAGTAGCCGGGCCGGCGGCTGTGCCTGAGCAGCAGGGCGTCGTCGAGCTCGGCGAGTTCGAAGGCGCCGGTGAGCCAGCGGCCGAGCTCGGTCGCGACCGGGGCGTGCTGCAGGACGCCGATGCGGTAGAAGTCCTCGAGGTCGTGGATGGCGTAGGCGATGTCGTCGGCGGTGTCCATGACGGACGCCTCGACCGTCTGCTGCCACGTCGCGAGCCGGGCGGCGAACGGCTCGCGGGCCTGCACCATGTCGTCGAGCTCGGTGACGTAGACGGAGAACTTGCTCGACCCGGTACCCGGCTCGTCGGCCGGCTCGGAGGCACCGCGCGGTGGGCTGGGGAGCTCCCGTGGATGCGGCTCGGGGTGGGAGCGGCGGGTCCACGGGTACTTCAGCATCGCGGCGCGCACGGCGGCGGTGAGGTCCAGGCCGGCACCGGCCGGGCCGGCGGTGTCGGTCGTGGTGACGATCCGGAAGCTCTGGGCGTTGCCCTCGAAGCCGTCCGGCAGGCCGAACCGGTGCCGGGCGAGCCGGTCGAGCTCCTGCTCCCCGAGGTGGCCGAACGGCGGGTGCCCGAGGTCGTGCGCGAGCGCGGCCGCCTCCACGACGTCGAGGTCGCAGCCGCCGAGCTCGGCCAGCCGCGGAGCGACCGCGGGGTCGGCGCACATCCGCTCGGCGATGGCGCGGGCGACCTGTGCGACCTTGAGGCTGTGGGTGAGGCGGTTGTGCAGCAGGCCGGAGCCGCTCGCGCTGACGACCTGGGTGACGCCGCCGAGGCGGGCGAAGAAGGGGGACGCGACGATGCGGTCGCGGTCGGCGCGGAACGGGCTCGCGGCGAGATCGCCGGACGTGCTCTCCGACTTGCGCGCCTCGCGTCCCTCACCCATGCCAGCTGACCCTACTGTGCTGGGATCTTCGGGTGACGGACGCGGGCGAGGTCGGGGCAGCCGGGGCCGACGTGGTGGTGGCCGGCGCCGGGCCGGCGGGCCGGGTGCTGGCCCGCGAGTGCGCGCTGCGCGGGCTGCGCACGGTGCTCGTCGCGCCGCGGCCGGACGCGCGCTGGCCCGCGACGTACGGCCTGTGGCTCGACGAGGCGGAGCTGCTCCCCCCGGGCGCGGGCTACGTCGTGGCCAGGGCCCGGGTGCTCGCCGGTGGCGAGCGGTGGCTGGAGCGGGCGTATGCCGTGCTGGACAACGACTCCGTGCGGAACGCGCTCACCCATCCGGACGTCGTCGTGCGGGCCGGCCGGGTCGAGGAGGTGACCGCGCCCGTGATCGTCGACGCGACGGGGGCGCGCTCGCGCGGCGGCGTCGAGCAGACCGCCTACGGCCTGCGGGTGCCGGCCCCGGTCGCCGCGCGGGTGGTCCGGCCGGGCGAGGTCGTGTTCATGGACTGGCGCCAGCCCGGGACCGGCCCGCCGACCTTCCTCTACGCGGTCCCGCTGCCGGACGGCCGGGTGCTGCTCGAGGAGACCTCGCTGGCGCGCCGGCCGGGCCTGCCGTTCGCCGTCCTTCGCGAGCGGCTGCTGGCCCGGCTGGCCGAGCACGGCGTGGACCCCGGCCGGACGGAGGCGGAGGTGGAGCGGGTGCGCATCCCGCTGGACGCCGGCGCCTCGGCCGGGGCCGGGCGGGTGGTGCGGTTCGGCGCGGCGGCCGGGCTCGTGCATCCGGCGTCCGGGTACGGCGTCGCGGACGCGTTGCGGCTCGCGCCTGCGGTGGCCGGAGCGATCGCCACGGGCGGGGCGGTGGCGGCCCGGCGGGTGGTCTGGCCGGCGCGCGCACGGGCGGTGCACCGGCTGCGGCGCGCGGGGCTGCGGACGCTGCTCACGCTCGACCCCGACCAGACGGCGGAGTTCTTCGGCCTGTTCTTCGCTCTCCCGCCACACCGGCAGCGGGCGTACCTGTCCGGCCGCGACGACCTCGCCGGCACCGCGGCCGCGATGGCCGCGCTCTTCGGTGCGGCGCGGTGGCCGCTGCGCCGGCGGATGGCGCTCCGGCGATGAACGATCACATGTGTGACGGCCTCGGGCGGAAATCGGGCGAGGCGATGGGCACCGCGGCCTAGACTCGCCGGATGCGGCGCTACTCACCGGGCCAGGTCGCCGAGCAGACGGGGTTCAGCATCGACACCCTGCGCTACTACGAGCGGATCGGCCTGCTCGACGACATCGAACGCAACTCCGGCGGCCGGCGCGTGTTCACCGAGGACGACGTGTCCTGGCTGATGATCCTGCGCTGCCTGCGCGAGACCGGGATGCCGATCCAGCGCATGATCCGGTTCGCGGAGCTGGCGCGCGGTGGGGAGGACACGATTCCGGAGCGGATCGAGCTGCTCGAGGAGCACGATCGGGACGTCGACGCGAAGATCTCGCAGCTGCGGGCCGAGCAGGACCACATCCGCGGGAAGATCGGCTACTACCGGGGCGTGCTGGGTCTCGCCGCCGCCGACCCCACCGGTGGCGCCGAAGCCGACACCGGGGTGCGTGCTAGCCAGGGGTGACGAAGCCCGTCTCGTAGGCCACGATCACGGCCTGCGTGCGGTCCCGGGCGCCCGTCTTGGCGAGCACGTTGCCCACGTGCGTCTTCACCGTCTGCACGCTGACGAACAGCCGCTCCGCGATCTCCACATTGGACATCCCGGCCGCCATGAGGCGGAGCACCTCGGCCTCCCGCTCGGTGAGCCCGGCGTGCGCGAGCCCGCGGGCGTCACGGCCGCCGTGGGTCGCGGCGAGCGCGCGGATGGCCGCGGGGAACAGCAGCGACTCGCCACTCACGATCATGCGGATCGCCCGCACGATGTCCTCGGGCCGGGTCCGCTTCAGCAGGAAGCCGTTCGCCCCGGCACGCAGGGCGTCGTAGACGTGGTCGTCGTTCTCGAACGTGGTGACGACGAGGATCTTGGGCGGGTCGGCCATGGTCGCCACGATGTGCCGGCTCGCCTGGATCCCGTCCACGGCGGGCATCCGCACGTCCATCAGCACGACGTCCGGTCTGTGCTTGCGCACCAGCGGCAGCACCTCGGCGCCGTCGTCGGCCTCGGCCACCACCGTGAGGTCCGGTTCCGCCTCGATGATCGCGCGCAGCCCGGCGCGGATCAGCGCCTCGTCGTCGACCAGCAGCACGGTGGTCTTGCCGGTGCCCGACCCTGTCATCCGCCTGCCCCCGTCCGCAACGGAATCCGGACGCTGACCCGCCAGCGTCCCTCGTGTGCGCCGGCCGTCATCTGTCCACCTAGGACGGTGACGCGCTCGCGCATGCCGCGTAACCCGTGCCCGCCACCGGCCCGTGCGCCGGTCCGCTCACCCAGCGGGTTCTCCAGCTCGAGCTCGAGTCTGTCATCGCCCGCGACGAGCCGCAGCGCGACGGGCACCTTGCCGGCGTGGCGGAGCACGTTGGTCAGCCCCTCCTGCACGATCCGGTACGCCTCGCGGGACACCGCGGGCGGCACGGCGTCCAGCTTTCCTTCCACAGTGGACTCCACGGGCACGCCCGCGGTGTCCAGCAGCCGTGGCAGATCAGCCAGTGTCCACTGTGGCGTGCGGTCGTGGCGTTCCTCGCGGAGCAGGCCCAGTACGTGGTCGAGGTCGGTGAGCGCGGCCCGCGCGGACTCCTCGATGGCGCCCAGCGCGGTACGGGCGAACTCCGGGTCGGCGTCCAGCACCCGGCCCGCGGCGCTCGCCTGGAGGGTGACGACCGACAGCGCGTGGCCGACCGAGTCGTGCAGCTCGCGCGCCAGCCGGTTGCGTTCGGCGAGCTGTTCGGTGCGCCGCTCCAGCTCGGCGAGGCGCTCGGCAGCGGTCGGGCCCAGCAGGGCCGGTGCGAGCCGGCCGAGCAGCACCCCGCAGGCGACCACGAGGTGCACGAGCAGCAGGAGTGCCACGAGCCCGGCGGCCGGCACCCACATGCCGGCCCAGCCGCGGGCGAACTCGATCGGCAGGCCGAGCAGGTGCAGCGCGCCGGTGAACGGCACCGCGAACGACAGCACGACGGTCGGCGGCAGGGTGAGCGTGAGCACGCTGACCACGCCGCCGGCGATCAGGTGCAGCACGAACCAGACGGCCGACCGCCGGCGTGCCTCCCAGGACCGGGCGGGCCGCGCGGCCTGCTCGGGCACGCGGTCGCCGAGCAGCTCGCGGGCCGCGGCGCCCTCGATGACCCGCACGGCCGGGACGAACGACACCGCCACCATCACGACGAGCAGGGCCACGGCCGCCACGGCGGGTCCGACCGCCTCGGGCAGCAGCGACGGCAGCACCATCGCGGCGAGCAGGACGAACGGGACGAGCACGGCGCCGCCGAGGATCAGGTACACCCATCGCCGGTAGGTCGACGGGCGGATCACCGGGCCGAACACCAAGCTCAGCAGTCCCGCGACCGCGCTCATGACCCGATCATCGCAGACGGCGATACGCTGCACGGCGAGCGGACACAAGGGGGTCGGGTGACACAGGACTCGCCGCGTGCGGACGATCCGGAGCGCACGCAGTCGACGGAGGTGGACGGGCCGACGGTGTGGGCGGACCCGGCCGACCAGCCGGCCGTGTCCTCGGAGAGCCCCGCCGGCACGCCCGTCGCCAGCTGGTCGCTCGACGACATCATGCGTGAGGTGCCGGACGGCCCGGAGATCCGCCGTGAGCCCCGGGTCGTGTTCCCCGAGCCGGCCCCGGAGCCGAAGCGCCGCGGCGGCTACTACGCGTCGCTTCTGGTGGCCGTGCTCGTCGTGGCCGGGCTGGTCGGCGGGCTGGTGCTGCTCTCACTGAACCGTCCGGTGGCCAAGGTGTCCGGCGAGGCGACCGGCCTGCCGATCCCGGAGCTTCCGTCGCCGACCCAGCCGGGGCCGCCGCCCTCGACCGTCCCGCCCGAGGGCGACCCGCTGGCCGCGCTCGCCGAGCATCCGCTCTCGACGGCGACGGCCACGATGACGACGATGTCGTGCGCGCTGCCCCGCTTCGACACGGCGGACGAGTCGCAGGCGAGCTTCTACGAGGCGGCGAAGATCTGCGCGGACGACGCGTTCGGCGACCTGCTCCGCGCGGCCGGCCTGCCCGCGGCCGGCGTCCCGGTGGTGTCCGTCCAGGACGGACCCCGGAACACGCCCTGTGGCGCCATCCAGCCGGACGCGCCGCCCGCGCAGTGCGAAGGCACCGTCTACATGACACCGCAGCGGCTGCGAGACGTCGAGGGGCTCGGCCTGTTCCCGGGCAAGTACTTCGGGGTGTTCCTGCGGACCTACGCCTCGGCCGTGCAGTACACGACCGGCCTGACCGAGCTGTACGAGCGGGCGAAGGACTCGCCGGACGCCCCGGGCAACCTCGCGAACCGGCTGGCGCAGCAGGCGACGTGCCTCGCGGGTGTCGCGTCGAGCGCGATGTCCGGCAAGGGCTCGGTGGACGACAACATCACGAACGAGATCCGCGAACGGCTCACGACCACCGACGCCCCGCCGGCAGCGGGCACCTGGCTGGCGAAGGGCTTCCAGTCCCGCCAGCCGGCGTCCTGCAACACCTGGGCCTAGCGGGGCTCACACCGCGGCCGCCGCCGGGCGGTTGCCCGCCGACCGCGACTCCGAGCCCGGGCGGCGGTCCGACCTGGCGAGATACACCACGGCCGCGACGAGCACGCCGAGCAGGATCGTGAGCAGGCCGGAGGCCACCAGCGTCGAGCGGCCGCCGATCGCGCTCACGACCGGGCCGCCGATCAGCATGCCGAGCGCGGCGGACGGCGTGGTCAGCGCGGTGCGGGTGGCGAGCACGCGGCTGAGCACGTGCGGCTCACAGCTGCGCTGGAACAGCGCCGTGCAGATCGCGGTGAACGGGCCGTAGATCACGCCGCCGGCGGCGAATCCGAGCAGGGCGGGCCAGACCGCGCCGGAGATCGCGAACGGCAGCAGCGCAGCGCCCCAGCCGATGATGACGAGCACCACGACCGGCCATAGTGGACGGCTGCGGAGGAGGCCGGCGCCGAGTCCGCCGATCACCGCGCCGATCCCGAACACCGTCCAGAACGCGCCGAGCAGGCCGGGCGAGCCGTGCAGCTCGGCGGCGACGTGGATCGGCAGGGCGACCTCGACCGGGCCGTAGAGGAAGAAGAAGACGCAGGTGACCGCGATCAGGCCGAGCAGGCGCGGCTGCCGCAGGATCGTGCGCCAGCCGCCGGCCGCGGACTCACCCGGTGCGGCGGCCGGTACCGCCGCCGCGGCGTGACGCACCGGCCAGCAGCTCGCCGCGAGCACCGCGAAGCTCAGCGCGTCGAGCCCGATGACCCAGCCGGGGCCGGCGAGCGCGGTCATGCCGCCGGCCAGTGCGGGGCCGACCACGAACGACGCCTGGGTGAACGTCGACACCAGCGCGTTGCCGGCGACCCGGTCCTCGTCCGGCAGCTGCTCGGCGATCAGCGTGTACGTCCCGGCGTGGCCCCAGGCGTGCAGCAGCGAGGAAACCGCGAGCAGGGCGACGTAGCCGGCCGGGACGAGCGCACCCGCCACGGCGAGCACCGCGATCGTGCCGAGGGAGAACGTCCGCAGTGTCGCGTCTACGGCGACCAGGCGGGCGCCGCTGAACCCGCGCACGAACCGGCCGAACACGGCCGCGCCGAGCGTGGCGGGCAGCGAGTAGGCCGCCACGGCGAGCCCGGTCCAGACGCCCTCGCTACCCGGCGGCGCGATCTGGACGGCGAGCCAGGCCACGGCGACCATGCTCATGCCGTCGCCCAGGGCGGACACCGCCAGGCCGGGCAGCACCCGCCGGAGCACCGGCCGGCGCAGCACCCGGCCGTAGGCCCCGAAGCGCCGCGAGCTCGTGGAATCTGTCATGTGCCGACGCTATGCCGCGTCGGGACGCGGATGCTTCTCGAAAACTGATCGTTCGGACGTCAGATGGTGAAGCCGAGGGCGCGCAGCTGCTCGCGGCCGTCCTCGGTGATCTTCTCCGGACCCCACGGAGGCATCCAGACCCAGTTGATCCGGAAGTCGCCCACGATCCCGCCGCCGGGCCCGGCGGTCAGCGCGGCGCGGGTCTGGTCCTCGATCACGTCGGTCAGCGGGCAGGCCGCCGACGTGAGCGTCATGTCGAGCGTCGCGGTGTTGTCGTCCTCGACGCGGATGTCGTACACCAGGCCGAGGTCCACGACGTTGATGCCGAGCTCGGGGTCGACCACGTCCCGCATGGCCTCCTCGATGTCCTCGATCGCCGCGGTGTCCGCCTTCTGCGCGGGCGGCTCGGGCAGCGACTCGACGCCGCGCTCGGTGCCGATCTGCTCTTCCGTGCTGCTCATCAGGCTCCTCCTTCGGCCCGGGCGACCGCGTCCTTGAACGCCATCCATCCGAGAAGCGCGCACTTGACGCGCGCCGGGTACTTCGCGACGCCGGCGAACGCGACACCGTCCTCGAGCACGTCCTCGTCCGGCTCCACCTCGCCGCGTCCCTGCACCATGGTGACGAACGCGTCCATGGTGGCGAGCGCCTCCTCGACCGACCGGCCGGTCACCAGGTCGGTCAGCACCGACGTCGAGGCCTGGCTGATCGAGCAGCCCTGCCCCTCGTAGGACACGTCGGTGACCTTGGCCGAGCCGTCACCGCCGGCGACGGCCACGCGCAGCGTCACCTCGTCCCCGCAGGTCGGGTTGACCTGGAAGGACTCGGCGTCGAACGGCTCGCGCAGGCCACGCCCGTGCGGGTTCTTGTAGTGGTCCAGGATGATCTCCTGGTACATGGACTCAAGATTCACTGGTCCGCCTCATCCGAAGACCTTCTTCACGTGCGCCAGGCCCTCGACCAGAGCGTCCGCTTCGGCGGTGGTGTTGTACAGGTAGAACGACGCACGGGTGGTCGCGGGAATTCCATAGCGCACGACGGCCGGTCGCGCGCAGTGGTGGCCGACCCGGACCGCGATGCCGAGCTCGTCCAGCACCTGGCCCACGTCGTGCGGGTGGATGCCCTCGACGGAGAACGACACCTCCGCGACCCGGCCCTCGGCGGTGGCCGGACCGATGATCCGCACGCCGGACACGTCGGACAGTGCGGCCAGCACGTACTCGGTGAGCGCGTGCTCGTGCGCGGCGATGGCCGGCATGCCGACCGCGGTCAGGTAGTCGATCGCGGCGCCGAGCCCGACCGCCTCCGCGATCGGCGGGGTGCCGGCCTCGAACTTGTGCGGCGGCGCGGCGAACGTCGACCGCTCCATGGTGACCAGCTCGATCATCTCGCCGCCACCGAGGAAGGGGGGCAGCTCCTGCAGTAGCGGCAGCCGGCCCCAGAGCACGCCGACACCGGTCGGGCCGAGCATCTTGTGCCCGGTGAAGGCCACGAAGTCCGCGCCGAGCGAGGCCACGTCCAGCGGCAGGTGCGGCGCGGATTGCGACGCGTCGAGGAGCACCAGCGCGCCGACCTCGCGGGCCCGGGCGATGACCTGCTCGACGGGATTGATCGTGCCGAGCAGGTTCGAGACGTGCACCATCGACACGATCTTCGTCCGCTCGGTGATCACGGAGTCCAGAGTGGACAGATCGAGGCGGCCCTCGTCGGTGATCCGGAACCACTTCACGGTCGCGCCGGTCCGCTGCGCGAGCTGGTGCCACGGCACGATGTTGGAGTGGTGCTCCATCTCGGTGATGACGATCTCGTCACCGGGGCCGACGCGGTAGCCGGGGCCCGCGTCCCCGAGCACCCGGGCGACCAGGTTGATGGCCTCAGACGAGTTCTTGGTGAAGACCACCTCGTCGCGGCTCGGCGCCCCGATGAACGCGGCGACCTTGTCCCGCGCGCCCTCGTAGAGCGCGGTGGCCTCCTCCGCGAGCGTGTGGATACCGCGGTGCACGTTGGCGTTGTACGTCTCGTAGTAGCCGACCAGCGCGTCGAGCACCTGGCGCGGCTTCTGCGAGGTCGCCGCGTTGTCCAGGTACACCAGCGGCTTGTCGCCGTGCACCAGCCGGGACAGGATCGGGAAGTCCTTGCGGATCGTCTCGACGTCCAGGGGTGGGGCTGTGGTGGTGGTCATCCCGGGAACCCTCGATTCTCAGCCGATGCTGGCCGGCTCCTGCTTGCCGGTGAAGCGCACGTAGCCGTGCTCCTCGAGCGCCTCGGCGAGTTCGGAGCCGCCGGACTCGACGATCTTGCCGCCGGCGAACACGTGCACGAAGTCCGGCGTGATGTGGCGCAGGATCCGGGTGTAGTGGGTGATCAGCATGATGCCGACGTCGCCGCCCGCCTTCACCCGGTTGATCCCCTCGCTCACCACGCGCAGCGCGTCGACGTCGAGGCCGGAGTCGGTCTCGTCGAGGATCGCGATCTTCGGCTTGAGCAGTGCGAGTTGCAGGATCTCGTGGCGCTTCTTCTCCCCGCCGGAGAAGCCCTCGTTCACGCTGCGGTCGGCGAAGGCCGGGTCGATGTCCAGGTCGGCCATCGCCTCCTTGACCTCCTTGACCCAGTGCCGCAGCTTCGGGGCCTCGCCACGGACGGCGGTGGCGGCGGTGCGCAGGAAGTTCGACATCGAGACGCCGGGCACCTCCACCGGGTACTGCATGGCGAGGAACAGGCCCGCGCGGGCGCGCTCGTCGACGGTCATCGACAGCACGTCCTCGCCGTCCAGCAGGACCTCGCCGGAGGTCACCTCGTACTTCGGGTGGCCGGCGATCGCGTAGGACAGCGTGGACTTGCCCGAGCCGTTCGGGCCCATGATGGCGTGCGTCTCGCCCGCCTTGATGGTCAGGTCGACCCCGGACAGGATCTCCTTCGCCGTCTCGTCGGTGTTGACCGAGACGTGCAGGCCCTTGATCTCCAGCGTGGCCATCTCGTGCGTTTCTCCTTGTCGCGTAAGTCAGTTCGTGGTGGTGGTGACGTCCACGTGGACCTCACCGTCGCGGATCTCGACGGGGAACACGTCGACCGGTTCGGTGGCCGGCGGCGAGGACGGCGCACCGGTGCGCAGGTCGAAGCAGGACCCGTGCAGCCAGCACTCGATCCCCTTGGGCGTGAGCTCGCCCTCGGACAGCGCCAGCTCGGCGTGCGAGCACTCGTCGCGCAGCGCGTGCACCTGCTCGCCCCGGCGGACGATCACGACCTCGACGTCGTCCACCTCGACGGCGAACGGCTTTCCGTCGTCCAGATCGGACAGTGCACACGCGCGGATCATGCCCCGACCGCCTCGAGCTCTTCCTCGATGGCCGCCTCGAGCCGCTCGCGGATTTCCGGGACGGCGATCTTCATCAGCAGCTCGTGGAAGAAGCCGCGCACGACCAGCCGGCGCGCCGAGTCCTCCGGAATGCCCCGCGCCTGCAGGTAGAACAGCTGCTCGTCGTCGAACCGGCCGGTGGCGCTGGCGTGGCCGGCGCCGGTGATCTCGCCGGTCTCGATCTCCAGGTTCGGCACCGAGTCGGCGCGCGCGCCCTCGGTGAGCACGAGGTTCCGGTTGAGCTCGAACGTTTCGGTGCCCTCGGCCGCCGCGCGGATCAGCACGTCGCCGATCCAGACCGTGCGTGCCTCGGCGCCCTGCAGGGCGCCCTTGTAGACCACATTGGACTTGCAGTGCGGCTGGGCGTGGTCGGCGAACGTGCGCAGCTCGATGTGCTGGCCCGCGTCGGCGAAGTACAGCCCGTTGAGCTCGGCGTCACCGCCCGGGCCCGCGAACACCGCGGTCGGGCTGACCCGCACGAGGTCGCCGCCCAGCGCCACGAGGTGGTGCCTGAGGGTGGCGTCGCGGCCGAGCTTCGCGTGGTGCGCGGAGACCTGGACCGCGTCGTCGGCCCAGTCGTGCACGCTGACGACCGTGAGCTTCGCGCCGTCGCCGACGAGGATCTCGACGTTGTCGGCGACCGTGCCGCTGCCGCGGTGGTCGAGCACGACCACGGCCTCGGCGAACTGCTCGGCGCGCACCTGCAGGTGCCCGTAGGCGACCTGGCCCGCGCCCGGCCCGGTGATCGTCACGGTGGTGACGCCCGCCTTGGTCTCCTTCGGCACGGTCACGACCGTGGCCTTCGTGAACGAGCTGTAGGCCTGCGCGGCGATCCGGTCACCTGGGGTGCCGGCCGCGCCGAGCCGCTCGTCGTCGCGGCCGACGGTCTCGGCCCCGGCCTCGCCCGCGACCTCGACGGTCAGCTCGCCGGTGGCGGCCGCCGTGCCGTCGTGCAACCCGCGCAGGCGGCGCATCGGCGTGAAGCGCCACACCTCCTCGCGGCCGCCGGGGACCTCGAAGGCCTCGACGTCGTAGGAGGTGAACCGCTCCGCGCGGGACGCCTCGGGTACCACCACACCGTGCGAGTGCGGTGTCTGCGTTGCCTGGCTCATTTAGCCGACGGCCCCTTCCATCTGCAGCTCGATGAGCCGGTTCAGCTCCAGCGCGTACTCCATCGGCAGCTCGCGCGCGATCGGTTCGACGAAGCCGCGGACCACCATCGCCATCGCCTCGTCCTCGGTGAGACCCCGGGACATGAGGTAGAACAGCTGGTCCTCGCTCACCTTCGACACCGTGGCCTCGTGGCCCATCGCGACGTCGTCGGTGCGGATGTCCACGTACGGGTAGGTGTCGCTGCGGCTGATCTGGTCGACCAGCAGCGCGTCGCACTTCACCGTGGACTTCGAGTGGTGGGCGCGCTTCGCGACCTTGACCAGGCCCCGGTAGGAGGTCCGGCCGCCGCCGCGGGCCACCGACTTGGACACGATCGTCGAGGACGTGTGCGGCGCCAGGTGCTCCATCTTCGCGCCGGCGTCCTGGTGCTGGCCCTCGCCCGCGAACGCGATCGAGAGGACCTCGCCCTTGGCGTGCTCGCCCATGAGGAACACCGACGGGTACTTCATGGTGACCTTGGAGCCGATGTTGCCGTCGATCCACTCCATGGTCGCGCCCTCTTCGGCCTTGGCGCGCTTGGTGACCAGGTTGTAGACGTTGTTCGACCAGTTCTGGATGGTCGTGTACCGGCAGCGGCCGCCCTTCTTCACGATGATCTCGACGACCGCGGAGTGCAGCGAGTCGGAGGTGTAGATCGGCGCGGTGCAGCCCTCGACGTAGTGCACGTAGGCGCCCTCGTCGACGATGATCAGCGTCCGCTCGAACTGGCCCATGTTCTCCGTGTTGATCCGGAAGTAGGCCTGCAGCGGGATGTCGACGTGCACGCCCGGCGGCACGTAGATGAAGCTCCCGCCGGACCAGACGGCGCCGTTGAGTGCCGAGAACTTGTTGTCCCCGTGCGGGATCACGGAGCCGAAGTACTCACCGAAGAGCTCCGGGTGCTCCTTGAGGCCGGTGTCGGTGTCGAGGAAGATGACGCCCTTCTCCTCGAGGTCCTCACGGATCTTGTGGTAGACGACCTCCGACTCGTACTGCGCGGCGACACCCGCGACGAGGCGCTGCTTCTCCGCCTCGGGGATGCCGAGCTTGTCGTAGGTGTTCTTGATGTCCTCGGGCAGGTCCTCCCAGCTGGCCGCCTGCTTCTCGGTCGAGCGCACGAAGTACTTGATCGTGTCGAAGTCGATGCCGGACAGGTCCGCGCCCCAGTTGGGCATGGGCTTGCGGTCGAACAGCCGCAGCGCCTTCAGCCGCGACTCGAGCATCCACTCCGGCTCGCCCTTCTTGCCCGAGATGTCCCTGACGACGGCCTCGGACAGGCCGCGTTGCGCGCTCGCGCCGGCTGTGTCGGAGTCGGCCCAGCCGAACTGGTACTTGCCCAGCGAGGCGAGCGTCTCCTCCTGGGTCAGCGGCGGCGAGCCCGCGCGCTCCGGGGCGGTGGTCATGAAGGCGTCCCTTCGGTCGTGGTGGGAGCGGTCCGGTCGGGGCCGGTGGTGATCGGCCCGGTCGCGCCCGGCTCGGCGGAGTTCGGGCCGCCGAGCGGTACGTGTGTGGTGCACACGGCGTCGCCGCGTGCGATGGTCGCGAGGCGCTGGACGTGGGTGCCGAGCAGGTCGGCGAACGCCGCCGTCTCCACCTCGCACAGCTGGGGGAACTCCGCGGCGACGTGGGCGACCGGGCAGTGGTGCTGGCAGAGCTGCTCCCCTGTCCCGACGCGCCGCGTCGACGCAGCGTATCCCTCCCGCGTGAGGGCGGCCGCGAGGGCCGTGGCCCGGTCGGTGACCTCGTCGTGCCCGGTCACGGCGGCCCGGTGCCGGTCGACCAGCGTGGCCGCCCGGCGCTCCGCGAAGGCACGCACGGCGGACTCGCCGCCTGCCTCCGCGACGAACCGGATGGCCGCGATGGCCAGGTCGTCGTAGGCGTGACCGAAGCGGGCCCGGCCGGTCTCGGTCAGCAGCCAGAGCTTGGCCGGCCGGCCGCGACCGCGCTGACCGCGCCGGGGGGCGTCGCGGAACTCGGCCTCCCCGTTGGCGACCAGCACGTCCAGGTGCCTGCGCACGGCGGCCGGGCTGAGCCCGAGGGTCTGCGCGACCGCTGCCGTCGTGATCGGTCCCTCCTCCAGCAGCAAGCGCGCCACACCATGCCTGGTGCGGCCCTCGGCCTGCTGCTCGTTTTTCACAACATCAGTGTGTCGTATTTCCGTCCGCCCCGCAAAGGAGGGGCCACCGTGAGGTGAGCGGGCTCACGGTCACCCCCGGTCGATAGTCTTGCGACGTGGTGGCGGGAGACACGGAGCGTCGCGGCCACGGCGGGGAGGTCAACGGCCATCCCGCCGTGCCGCCGGGTTCGAGCGATCCACTGGACGCGCCGCTGGACGAGCCGCTGGACGACCGCGAGCGCAAGCAGCTGGACGTCGTGCGCCGGTTCGGCACGGTCGGCTCGCTGCTTCTCGCCGTGGGCTCGCTCGGCGCGGGCGCGGCCCCGGTGTTCAACCCGGTGTGGAGCCTGCCGTTCTTCAGCATGTTCAGCCGGATGCCGACGGTGTCGATCGCGCTGGCGTTCACCGGCGTGTTCATGATCGTCTTCGCGTGGCTGGGGCTCGGCAGGCTGTCGCTGCCCGGCCGCGAGCGGATGGTGTCCTCGCAGCAGATGGCCCGCACGCTGATCATGTGGGTCACGCCGCTGGTGTTCACCGTCCCGATGTTCTCCAAGGACGTCTACAGCTACCTCGCGCAGAGCGAGATCGCCGCCCGCGGCCTCGACCCGTACACGACCGGGCCTGCAGAGGCGCTGGGCAACGCCGATCCGCTGACCCGCGCGGTGCCCACGATGTGGCGGGACACGCCCTCGCCGTACGGGCCCCTGTTCATCACGATCGGCAAGGGCATCACCTGGATCACCGGCGACCACGTGGTCATGGGGGTGGCCTTCCACCGGCTGCTCGCGCTGATCGGCTTCGCGATGATCGTGTGGGCGCTGCCGCGGCTGGCCCGGCGGTTCGGCATCAACCCGGTCAGCGCGCTGTGGCTCGGTGCGGCCAACCCGCTGGTGCTGTTCCACCTGGTCGTCGGCGTGCACAACGAGGCGCTCGCGATCGGCCTGATGCTCGTCGGGATCGAGCTGGCGCTGCGGCGAATGCCCAGGGTGACGCCGGACGGCCCGTTCCCGCCGTGGCAGCAGGGCGAGCTGCTCTGGTACGCCGTCGGCGCCACGGTGATCACGCTCGCCGCGGCGGTGAAGATTCCGGCGGCGCTCGCGCTCGGCTTCCTCGGCGTGATGATCGCCCGCCGGCTCGGGGGGCGCTGGACGCACCTGTTCGGCACGGCGGCGGTGCTCACGGTGCTGTTCCTGACCGTCCTCACGGCCGCGTCGCTGGGTAGCGGCCTGGGCTACGGCTGGACGGCGACGCTGAACACGGCGAACTCCATCAAGAGCTGGATGGCGCCGATGACCGCGCTCGGGTTCGGCGCGGGCGGGCTCGGCATCCTGCTGGGGCTGGGCAACCACATCGACGCGGCGATCACGGTCAGCCGCATGGTCGGCACGGTGCTCGGCCCGCTGCTCGCGGCGAAGCTGCTGCTGGACAGCTTCCGCTGGCGGCTGCGCCCGATGATCGGGCTGGGCGCGGCGCTCGGTGCCGTGCTGGTTTTCGGTGCGACGGTGCAGCCGTGGTACCTGCTGTGGGCCGCGCTGCCGCTCGCGGTGGCGGCGGGCAACATCAGGTTCCGGACGATGGCGACGGCGATCAGCGCGGGGTTCGCCGTGGCGTTGCCGCCGACCGGGACCACCTTCGACGGGCGTACCTACCAGCTGCCGTACACCTACATCGCGGCCGGGATCGTGGTCGTGCTGGCGCTGTTCCTGGTGCGCAAGCACATCCCGAGCCGCCCGCGGAGCGACGGCGGCCGCAAGCGGCGCGGAATTGTCGGTGCCGCGGCCTAGCCTGCGGCCATGGCCAGCTTCACCGAGTCGGACATCCGCTACGTGATCGCCGAGTACCGGACGTTGGACGAGCTGCTCGACGGTCGAGCACGATCCGACGGCAACCACCAGCCGAGGGACGACACGAGCCGGGGTTCCGCCCGTGTTCGGAGGGCCGAAACGGCGTCCCGGGTCCGTGCGCTGATCGCGGATGGCCGCCTACCGCAGCCGACCTACGTGCTGCCCTCCGGCGAGGCGCGCTTCCCGCCGGACTACTTCGCGCTCGTCGACGAGGCCGGCGGGGTCGACGCGCTGCCCGCCCGGTTCCGCGCCCGCTACCTGGCCGCGGCCACGGCCTCCCCGGCACCCGCGGCCGACGCGGACGAGGACTGGGCGGGCTATCTGTCCGGCCAGTTCGGCGTGTGCCTGCGGTCGGTCACGCCCGAGGCCATGGCGGAGAAGAACCGGCTCATCCGGCTGATCGAGCGGCTCGTCGCCGCGCCGGCGGAGGCCGACCCGGCGTGGCGGTCGGAGTTACGCACGGCGGTGGACGCGCTCGACGCACTCGAGCGGCCGTTCACCGACTTCGACCGGGAGCGGTGGGGCGACACCAGCCGCGGCCGGCACATCGACGGCGTGCGGGCGCGGTACCCCATCGTGTTCGGCAGGGGCGCCGAGGGTCGCGAGCCGGTGGGCAACGCCGCGTCATAGCCTTACCGCGTGAGCGCCAGCAGCCCTGATCCCGTCGTCGACGTGTCGGGCTTGGTACGGCGATTCGGGTCGACCACCGCGGTGGACGGGCTGGACCTCCGGCTGGCGCGCGGCCAGGTGCTCGCGCTGCTCGGACCGAACGGCGCCGGCAAGACGACGACCATCGAGATCTGCGAGGGATTCCTCCGCCGCGACGCGGGTTCCGTGCGCGTGCTCGGC
Organism: Actinophytocola sp.; assembly: GCF_036555685.1. Lineage (GTDB taxonomy): Bacteria > Actinomycetota > Actinomycetes > Mycobacteriales > Pseudonocardiaceae > Actinophytocola. The sequence goes on from NZ_DATBKY010000041.1 coordinate 62,828, forward strand.
CTCGACCCCGCCACCGACAGCGAGAAGCTGCGCCCGCGCATGGGCGTGATGCCCCAGGGCGGCGGCGCGTATCCGGGGGTGCGCGCGGAGGAGATGCTCGCGCTCGTCGCGGCCTGCGCGGCGAACCCCATCGAGCCGGCCTGGCTGATCGGGGTCTTGGGCCTGGACGCCGCCCGGCGGACGCCGTACAAGCGGTTGTCCGGCGGGCAGCAGCAGCGACTGTCGCTGGCGTGCGCGCTGGTCGGCCGCCCGGAGCTGGTGTTCCTCGACGAGCCGACCTCCGGGTTGGACCCGCAGGCACGCCGGCTGGTGTGGGAGTGCGTGGCGGCCCTGCGGGCGGACGGCGTCTCGGTGCTGCTCACCACGCACGCGATGGAGGAGGCCGAGGAGCTGGCCGACCAGGTCGTGATCATCGACCGGGGCCGGGTCGTGGCCGAGGGCAGCCCGCGCCAGCTCACCGCCGAGCAGCCGGACTCCGCGCAGCTGCGGTTCCGCACGAAGCCGGCGCTGGACACGAGCGAGCTGTACGCCGCGCTGCCGGCCGACTGCCGGATCGACGAGCCGACACCGGGCGCCTACGTGGTGTCGGGCCAGGTCGACCCACACGTGGTGTCGACGGTGACCGCCTGGTGCGCGAAGCAAGGCGTGCTGGCCGAGGAGCTGCACGTGGGCCGGCGGAGCCTGGAGGACGTGTTCCTGGAGCTGACGGGACGAGAGCTGCGCTGATGACCACCTTTCCCGCCGGCACGTTCACCCCGGCCCCCGGGCGCGGCCGGATCGCGCGCATGCTCACCGCGCACGTGCGCACCGAGGCGCTGCTGACCCTGCGCAACAGCGAGCAGATCCTGCTGACGCTGCTGATCCCGCTCGCGCTGCTGATCGGGTTGACGCTGCTGGACGTCTTCGACGTGCCCGAGCCGCGTGTCGACTCGGTGGCCCCGCGGATCTTCGCGCTCGCCGTGATGTCCTCGGCGTTCACGGGGCAGGCGATCGCGCTCGGCTTCGACCGGCGCTACGGCGTGCTCAAGCGGCTCGCGGCCACCGCGCTGCCACGCTGGCTGCTCGTGAGCGGACGGACCATCGCCGGGCTCGTGGTGGTCGTCGTGCAGCTGGTCGTGCTCGGCGTCGTCGCGGTCGTGCTCGGCTGGTCACCGTCCCCGGCCGGCATCGGCTGGGCCGTGCTGCTGGTCGTCGTCGGCACGCTGGCGTTCGGCGCGCTGGGGGTGCTGCTCGGCGGCGCGCTCAAGGCCGAGGTCGTCCTCGCGCTCGCGAACATCGTGTGGTTCGTGCTCCTGCTGGCGGGCGGCATCGCCGTGCCGGCCGCGTCGATGCCCGGCGCGCTCGGCGACATCGTGGGCTACCTGCCCTCCGGTGCGCTCGCGGAGGGCATGCGCACGGCGCTCGTCGACGGCGCCGTGCCCGGCTGGCCGGTGTTCGCCGTGCTGGCCGTCTGGGGCGCCGCCGCGGGCCTGCTGGCCGTGCGCACGACCAGGCTCTCCTGAGCCGGCCGGGAGTCCGCCACCGCGGCGCACGGAGCCCCATCAGGGCTCTCAGGTGGCGCTCCACATACGATCGGACGGTGCCGTTCGCGTCCCTGAAGGCCCGCATCGACCGCCTGCCCAGCCCCAGCCGCCGCCTCCAGCTCGGCGTCGCCGTCGCGGTCGTCGCCACGCAGGCGCTCATCGCGATGACCGGGGCGATCGTGCGGGTCACCGGATCCGGGCTCGGCTGCCCGACGTGGCCGCAGTGCCTGCCGGGCAGCATGGTCCCGGAGAGCCATCCCGAGTACGCCACGCTCAACCAGTGGATCGAGTACGGCAACCGCCTGTTCACCGGCATCGTCGGCCTCATCGCCGTCGCCGCGTTCGTGCTGGCGCTGCTGAACAAGCCGCGCGACCGCCGCTACCTGCGGCTGGCGATCGCCATGCCGGTCGGCGTCGCGGTCCAGGCCGTGCTCGGCGGTATCACCGTGCGCATGGACCTGCTGTGGTGGACCGTCGCGATCCACCTGCTCGCCTCGACCGTCATGGTCTGGCTCGCCACCCTGCTCGTGCACGCCATCCCCCGCGAGGACGCGCGGCCCGGGATCGGCAGCCGCACGATCGGCCGCTGGCTCTACGTCCAGACCGCACTGCTCGCCGGCATCCTCGTCACCGGAACGATGGTCACCGGTGCCGGCCCGCACGGCGGTGACCCGGACACTCCGCGGCTCGCGATCCCGGTCGAGACGCTCGCCCACGTGCACGCGTCGTTCCTCTACGCGTTCCTCGGCTCGCTGGTGCTGCTCGGCTTCTGGCTGCGCGGCGTGGCGGACCCGCCGTGGCGCCGCTACCAGGTGCTCGCCGGCGTCGTGCTCGCGCAGGGCACCATCGGCCTGGTGCAGTTCTGGACGGGTGTCCCGGAGCTGCTCGTCTGCCTGCACGTCCTCGGCGCGATGTCCGTCATCGTCGCGACCGCGTCGCTGTGGTGCGGCATTCGCGGCTACGGCCGGGCGTCAGATGTTCATGAAGTCGAGCCCGTCGCGGTGGCGAACCGTCCGCGGACCACATAACGTGTGGAAGGAACCTACGGCTACGTAACCGTAGGTTACGTTGAGAGGCCGCGTCCCGGCCGAGTTACGAGGTCCCCAAGCTCATCACGTCCACGTTGGCGCCAACGCGCGAAGAACCCCGTCCCAAGCCGAAACCCATGATCGGCCGCCGGCGCTCGCTGCCGGAGGCATTCGTCGTCAAGCTGTTCATCCTCATCCCCTTCCTCGCGCTCGTCGCGGCCGTCCCGATGCTGTGGGGATGGGGTCTCGGCTGGACCGACGTCGGGCTCGCCGCCGCCTTCTATCTCGTCTCGTCCCTCGGCGTGACCGTCGGCTACCACCGCCACTTCACCCACGGCGCCTTCAAGGCGACCCGGCCGCTGCGGATCGCGCTGGCCGTCGCCGGCGGCCTCGCCGCGCAGGGCTCGGTCGTCGCCTGGGTCGCCGACCACCGCCGCCACCACGCGTTCTCCGACCGCGAGGGCGACCCCCACTCCCCGTGGCTGTTCGGCACGTCCCCCGCCGCCATCGCCAAGGGCTTCTGGCACGCGCACATGGGGTGGCTCTTCGAACGCGACCAGACCAACGCCGAGCGCTTCGCCCCCGACCTGCTCGCCGACCGAGACATCCGCTTGCTGGACAAGCTGTTCTTCCCGCTGACGTTCGTCACGATGGTGCTGCCGGGCGTGCTCGGCGGGCTCATCACGTGGTCGGTGTGGGGCGGCGTGACCGCGCTGTTCTGGGCCGGCCTCGTGCGGATCGCGTTCCTGCACCACGTGACCTGGTCGGTCAACTCCATCTGCCACATGATCGGCTCGCGGCCGTTCCAGAGCCGCGACCGGGCGGCGAACTTCTGGCCGCTCGCGATCCTTTCCATGGGCGAGTCCTGGCACAACTCGCACCACGCGGATCCCACCTGCGCGCGGCACGGCGTGCTGCGCGGGCAGCTCGACATCTCCGCGCGGCTCATCTGGATCTTCGAGAAGCTCGGCTGGGCCTACGACGTCCGCTGGCCGAAACCGGAACGGCTGGCCGCGAGACGGACCGCCGCCGCGCGTTAGGGTCCCGCAAGCCTGGACGTGGGAACCGCCTGGACCGAACGCGGAGGATGACGTGGCTGAGGCTGTCGTGGTGCGCACCACCGGTGGACCGGAGGTGCTCGAGCTGGCCCAGGTCGACGTGCCGGCGCCCGGTCCGGGCGAGCTCCTGGTCGACGTGGCCGCGGCCGGCGTCAACTACATCGACATCTACTTCCGCGCGGGCGGCTACGCGAAGGAACTCCCGTTCACGCCGGGCAACGAGGGCGCCGGCACGGTCCGCGAGGTCGGTCCGGACGTCGACGGCATCGCGGTAGGCGACCACGTGGCGTGGGCCGACGTGCCGGGCTCGTACGCGCAGCGGACGGTCGTGCCGGCGGCCAAGGTCGTTCAGGTGCCCGGCGGCATCGACGACGAGACCGCCGCGGCGGCGATGCTCCAGGGACTGACCGCGCACTACCTGGTCACGTCCACGTACCCGGTCAAGCCGGGCGACACGGTGCTGGTGCACGCCGCCGCCGGCGGAGTCGGCCTGCTGCTCGTGCAGGCCGCGAAGTCCCGCGGCGGCAAGGTGATCGGCACCGTGTCGACGCCCGAGAAGGAGGCGCTCGCCCGCGAGGCAGGCGCGGACGAGGTCATCCGCTACACCGAGACCGACTTCGCCGAGGAGATCGCTCGGCTCACCGGCGGCGTGGGTGTCGCGGCCGTGTACGACGGCGTCGGCAAGGACACGTTCGACCGCAGCCTCACCTGCCTCGCCACGCGGGGAATGCTGGTGCTCTACGGCGCGTCCAGCGGCCCGGTGCCACCGGTCGACCCACAGCGGCTCAACTCGGGCGGCTCGCTGTTCCTCACCCGCCCGACGCTCGGCCACCACATCGCCACGCCGGACGAGTTCCGCTGGCGCTGCGACGAGCTGTTCTCGGCGATCTCGGCCGGGCGCATCACCGTCCGGATCGGCGCCCGCCACCCGCTCGCCGACGCCCGCAAGGCCCACGAGGACCTCGCCGGCCGGCGGACCACGGGCAAGCTCCTGCTGATCCCGTGAACCGCCGACCCGAGCGGATCAGGCCGGAGTGACCTTCACGGCGTCGATGACGAACACGAGCGTCTCGTCCTGGAGCTCGTTGCCCGAGCCGGCGTAGGCCAGGTCCGGCGGGGCGACGATCAGCCGCCGGCCGCCCTGCTTCATGCCCACCAGGCCCTGGTTCCACGCCTCGATGAGCCCGGAACCCACGGTCGGCACGTCGAGCGGCTGTTGCCCGTAGGAGGTCTCGACCTCCTTGCCGGTCGACCAGGCGGTCAGCGCGTAGTGAGCCTGCATCTGGGCACCCTTGGCGGCCTCCGGGCCGGTGCCCGGCTTCAGGTCCTCGACGATCAGCTTCGTCGGCGCGGAGCAGTTCTTCGGCACGGTGATCGTCGGGTGCTGGTTCGCCGGGCCGGTCACCTTGATGTCCTTGGCGGTGCACTCCACCGCGGTGCTGACGCCGGAGCTCTCCGGTGCACTCGTGGCCGATCCGGGGGCCGACTCCGGCGCCGACGACTCGGGTGCCGACTCCTCGGGCGAGGTCGGCGGCGGGAAGCTCACGACGTCCCCGGGCGGCTCGCTGGATGCCTGCTCGCTGTTGACGCATCCGGCGAGGCTGGACACGAGTGCCACCGCCACGAGGACCTTGCTCACGTTGCGCATGGTTCGCGAGCTTAAAGGTCGCGTTCCGGCGACGATCAGCGGCTGGCGGTAACCGGCCTGATCACTCTTTTCGCCTATTTCTCCGGCCCGTACTCAGCGGTAGAGTAACTCCCCGCGCTCGATCAAATACACAGAGCACTCGTCCGATCGGGCGCCCGCCAAGGAGGTGAACCAGCTTGCCCGCGGAAGCCAAGGGCCTCCGCAAGAACCCGATTCAAGAGATCTTCTGGACCAGAACCGGACTTCTACTCCTGATCTTGTTGGTGATTTCGGGCTCGGCGATGATCGCCACCAGCGGAATGGCCCCGGGAACAGGTAGGAACCTGCTCACCGCCGTTGCCACCGGCACTCTCGTCTCGGCCGTCGTCGGCTTCGGCCAGACGCTGATCACGGCCACCGCCACCCAGCGCGCGATGCTCACCCCGCTGATCGACGAGAGCCGCCAGGCGCTGCGCGACCTGTCAGCCGAGTACCGAGAGATGAACCAGGAGTTCTTCCCGACCCACATCTTCGAGCCGACGGCCGAGCCCAATCCCGCGCTGAACCGGCTGATGATGCAGGATCTGCAGGCCACCCGGCAGTACCTGTTCCGGGGCTTCTCCGGCCGCCACGCGGCCGCCCGGCTGCTGCTGTCGCGGGCCGAGTGGGAGTTCCGGGCCGTGGTCGCCGACCCGCGCAACGCGAGCGCGATCAGCGGACGGGCCCGCTACCTGCTGCGGCACTCCCCTGCCGAGGCGGACTACGACACCATCCACGAACGGCTGCACGAGGACATCCGCATCGGGCTGGTCGGCCTGTACCTCGCCCGCAGCCGCTGTTCCAGGCTCGAGGTCACGGTGATCTCCGACCCGCCGACCGACCGGCTGGAGATCTTCGACGACAGCATCTGGGTGACGCTCTACAGCGACGCCCGGGCCACCGCGGAGTACCCGCGCACGTTGCGGTTCTCCGAGGGGGCGTTCGTCTACACCATGCAGCGCGCGGAGTTCGCCCGTAACTCCGCGTCACCGCACGCGCACCACCTGGTGATCACGCCGGACACCTCGCGCCAGGACTTCATCAAGCAGTTCCAGAAGATCACCGGCAGCCAGCTGACCGAGGAGCAGTTCCTCGAGCTGAGCGCCGAGTTCTACAACTTCCTCCGGGAGTTCGCCGTCACCGCCGAGTTGGGGAGCTGATATCTCGTGCCCATCAGGGTCTCCGCCCTGGGCGAGCTGGCCGAGCAGCTGAGATCGGCCGAGTTCGACCTGTCCCGTCGCTGGGACACCATCGACAAGTGGTTCGAGGCCTGGGCCGAGCGGCCCGGGCTTCGGGCCGACCTGCGCCGCCACCTGCTGGAGTTACCGAACGAGCAGGCGGCCGCGGTGATCAAGCGGTCCCGCGAGACGACGACCCACTTCGCCTGGTGCCTGCGTGACGTACCGAGCGAGCCGTTCACGTTCTGGCTGCACGAGTACAAGGAGCAGCGGGACTGGCGGCAGGGCTACGCCGACTCCGTGCACAACCACCGCTACCACTTCTGCACGACCATCCTGCGCGGCGGCTACCTGCACGAACGCTATGCCGCGACGATCAACCCGGGGACCGAGCTGATCAGGTCGGCGGAGCTGGTGACCGCCACCCCGTGCCCGGTCGGCTCGTCCGCGTTCCTGCTGGCCTCGGACTTCCACCGGATCCCCCGCGCCACCGACGGCACCATGACGTTCCTCGTGAAGTCCCGCCAGGTCACGCCGTGGAGCCTGTCCTACGACCCCGACACCCATGAGAGCCACCGGCACGTGCCGGTCGAGACGAGGCTGGAACACCTGGCCAGCCGTCTGTGACCGCCCGTGCCGGCCTTGCGGAGGCAGTTCGACAGCAGACACGAGCCGTGCGCGGCGTTTACCATCACACCCGGCGCCCGCCGGTCGGGGCGGGGCCGCTGGGGAGGCTCGATGCACACCGAGGACGCCGCACCGGCCAGAACGACCACCCAGGCCGTGGCGCCGGGGGCCCTGGCCTGCGTCGACGCGCAGGTCCGTGAGCTGTGTGCGCGCTACGCGCAGCGGCTGCCCTTCCACGGCTGGCACCACGTGAGCTTCGTGCGGGCCAAGGCCGTCCAGTTCGCCCGGGTCAACGGCGCCGAGGCCAGCGTCGTCGAGACCGCCGCCCTGGTGCACGACGTCAACTACCTCGTCCGGCGCAACTCCGCCGCCGCGGCCGGCGAGGGGCTGCGGCTGGACGTGCTCGCCCGGGCGGGCGTGCGGGCGGACACCGCGCGCTGGATCGACGAGATCGTGGTCGAGGCCGAGATGGCCAACCGCGGCCCGGACATCTCGGTGGAGGCGCAGGCGCTCTCCGACGCCGACACCCTGTTCAAGGCGTTGCCGGTGACCCCGGTCATGCTCTCGCACCGCTACCTCGCGGAGAACGGCATCACGCTGCGCGAGCTGGCGGACAAGATCGTCGGCGAGCAGCAGGCCGCACACGACGAGGGCTACTACTTCTACAACCCGGAGGCGGCCGCGGCCTACTCGCGGTGGGCGTCGACGAACCTCCTGCTGTGGCAGCACATCCGCGAGTCGCTGGACGACCACGACGTCGCGGAGCTGCTCGACGCCGTGACCGCGCTCGGCATCATCGGGGTGCCGCCCGCGTAGTGGCGGCCAGCAGCTCGGTGAGCCGGTCGAGGCCCTCGCCGAGGCCCCGCCGCATGCCCGAGGAGAGCACCGAGTCGCGGATCTCCTTGCTGGGCCAGCGAATCGTGTTGGTCAGCGTGGTGCGGCCGGCGTGCTCGGTGAAGACCAGCGTGCCGACGGACTCGTGCGCGGCCCGCGCCTCGCAGTCCACATTCGACTCCGTGGCCACGATCCGCTCCGGTTCGACGATCTCGAGGTACGTACCGCGCAGCGTCATCGTCGTGCCGCCCGGGCCGCGCATGAGGTAGTACCAGCAACCGCCCGGACGCAGGTCGATCTCGCAGACCTCGAGGCGCCAGGCGTGCGGGCCGAACCAACGCTTGAGGAGCTCGGGGCGGGTGTGCGCCTCGAACACGAGCCGGCGGGGCGCGGCGAACTCCTTGGTGACCAGGATCTCGCGGTCGGTCGGCGTGGTGATGATCACCGGTCCTCCTGCAGCTCGTCGAGCAGCGACTCCAGCCGCTCGTAGCTCTCGGCCCAGAACCGGCGGTAGCCGGCGAGCCAGGTCGTGGCCTCGCGCAGCGGCTCGGCCTCGAGCCGGCAGGGGCGGCGCTGCGCGTCGCGGCCACGGGAGACGAGTCCCGCGCGCTCCAGCACCTTCAGGTGCTTGGAGATGGCCGGCTGGGTCATCTCGAACGGTTCGGCCAGTTCCTTGACCGATGCCTCGCCGTGCGCGAGCCGGGCGAGGATCGCGCGGCGGGTGGGGTCCGCGAGCGCGGCGAACGTCGCGTCGAGGCGGTCGAGGTCGTCGAGCCGGGCGAGGGTCGCGGTCAGTTCCATCACCTCCGGGTTCAATAACCGGACGGTAATGCTGCCGTGCGCGGCGGGTCAACTACGGTTGACCCATGGTCGCGGCGGTCCTGATCGACATCGACGGCGTCCTTACGGTGTCGTGGGAGCCGGTACCCGGCGCGGTCGAGGCCCTCGGCCGCCTGGACGTGCCGTACGCCCTGGTGACGAACACGACCTCACGCACCCGCGACTGGATCGCGACGACGCTGGCCGACGCCGGCTTCCCGGTGGGTGTGGACGACGTCTTCACCGCGCCCGCGGTGACCGCGGCGTACCTTGCCGAGCACCACCCCGGCGCGCGCTGCGCGCTGCTGAACAGCGGCGACCTCGGCGACGACCTCGCCGGCCTCGCGCTCGCCCCGCTCGATGGGTCCACTGTGGACGTAGTGGTCGTCGGTGGCGCCGGGCCGGAGTTCGGCTACGCGGAGCTCAACGCCGCGTTCGGCCACCTGCAGCGGGGTGCCGCGCTGGTCGCGATGGCGCGCAACCTCTACTGGCGCACCTCCGAGGGCCTGCAGCTGGACGGCGGCGCGTTCCTCCTCGGCCTGGAGGCGGCGGCGGGCACCGAGGCGACCGTGGTCGGCAAGCCGTCGCCCGAGTTCTTCACGACCGCGCTGGCCGCCTTGTCCGCATCACCCGAGCAGGCGCTCATGATCGGCGACGACCTCGAAGCCGACGTGCTGGCCGCCCAGCGCGCGGGCCTGACGGGGGTGCTCGTGCGGACCGGCAAGTTCGAGCAGAAGACACTCGAGGACTCCGCCGAGAAGCCCGACCACGTGCTGGACTCCTTCGCGGACCTGCCGGACCTGCTGCGCGAGCTGGGCTAGTGGCTCAGAACGGCCAGCCGAGCACCGGCAGGCCGAGCGCCGAGTCGACGGCGAGCGCGACGAACACCAGCGTCAGGTAGGTGTTCGACATGTGGAAGAGCTTCATCGGCTTGCCCGGCTCGCCGCGCCGCACGGCCGCGTACAGCCGGTGCGCCACCACGAGGAACCAGGCGCCGGAGATCAGCGCGAAGCCCGCGTAGACCAAGCCCGTCGCGGGGACGAGCAGCATGGTCCACACGACCATCACCCACGAGTAGACGACGATCTGGCGCACCACGCGGTCGGCGGTGGTCACCACGGGCAGCATCGGCACGCCCGCCTTGGCGTAGTCGTCGCGGAACTTCATCGCGAGCGCCCAGAAGTGCGGCGGCGTCCAGAAGAAGATCACGCCGAACATGACCAGCGCCGGCCACTCGATCGACCCGGTGACCGCGGACCAGCCGATCACCACCGGCATGCAGCCGGCCGCGCCGCCCCACACGATGTTCTGCGCGGTCCGGCGCTTGAGGATCATCGTGTAGACGAAGACGTAGAACAGGATCGCGCCGACCGCCATCGACGCGGCCAGCAGGTTCGTCGTGGGCCAGAGCCAGGCGAACGAGGCCACGCCGAGCGCCACGCCGAAGATCAGGGCGTTGCGCCGGGGCACCCGGTGCTTGGGCAGCGGGCGGGAGCGGGTGCGCTTCATGACCGCGTCGATGTCGGCGTCCGCCACGCAGTTCAGCGCGTTGGCCGAGCCGGCCGCCATGGTCCCGCCGAACAGCGTGGCGAAGACCAGCCACGGGGACGGGATCCCGCGCTCGGCGAGCATCATCGCCGGCACCGTGGTCACCAGCAGCAGCTCGATGATCCTGGGTTTGGTCAGCGCGAGGTACGCCGACAGCACGTCCCTGCGGCGTCGGGCGCCGCTGACGGCACGACCCGACTCCGCGGCAGCGCTCACCGGCGGCATGTAGCTCCCTGATTGGTCTGTCTGGGCAACGTCCGAATCGTAGCCGCGTGACCATGACCGGCCGTTCGCGGGTGCCTTCGTTAGTCTTGGCGCTGACGAGGTACTACGAGGTAAGACACGCGCGTCGCACCGGTCGAGGGGGCGCGACACGCGGGCCGCTCGCACGTTTCACGCAGTCGAGTAAATGGGAGCCTTGGTCCGTGTCCATCAGCAGTGACGAAATCACCCGCCTGACGACTCCGCACGTCCCGGACGACTGGACGGATCTCGACAAACGCACCGTCGACACCATCCGGGTACTTGCGGCGGACGCGGTGCAGGAAGCGGGCAACGGCCACCCGGGCACCGCCATGAGCCTCGCGCCCACCGCGTACGCCCTGTTCCAGCGCGTCATGCGGCACGACCCCAACGACCCCGAGTGGATCGGGCGGGACCGCTTCGTGCTGTCCGCCGGCCACTCCAGCCTCACGCTCTACCTGCAGCTCTTCCTCTCCGGCTACGGCCTGGAGATCGACGACATCGCCCAGCTGCGCAAGTGGGGCTCCAAGACGCCCGGCCACCCCGAGCACGGCCACACCCGCGGCGTGGAGATCACCACCGGACCGCTCGGCCAGGGCATCGCCTCCGCGGTTGGCATGGCCATGGCCAACCGCCGCGAGCGCGGGCTGTTCGATCCCGACGCGCCACCCGGCGAGAGTGTTTTCGACCACTTCATCTACGTGATCTGCTCCGACGGCGACATCGAGGAGGGCGTCTCGTCCGAGGCGTCCTCGCTCGCCGGCCGCCAGGAGCTCGGCAACCTCGTGGTCATCTACGACGACAACAAGATCTCCATCGAGGACGACACGAACATCGCGCTGTCCGAGGACACCGCCAAGCGCTACGAGGCCTACGGCTGGCACGTCCAGGTCGTGGACGGCGGCGAGGACGTGACCGCGATGCTCGCCGCGATCGAGGCGGCGAAGGCGGAGACCTCGCGGCCCTCGTTCATCCTGCTGCGGACGGTCATCGGCTATCCGGCGCCGAACAAGATGAACACCGGCAAGGCGCACGGCGCGGCGCTGGGCGCGGAAGAGGTCGCCGAGGTCAAGAAGATCCTCGGCTTCGACCCGGACGAGAAGTTCGTCGTCGAGCCCGAGGTGCTCGCCCACGCGCGGATGGTCGCCGAGCGCGGCAAGCAGGCCCGCGCCGAGTGGGAGGTCCGGTTCGACGCGTGGGCCCGGGCCAACGCCGAGCGCAGGGAGCTGCTCGACCGGGCGACGGCCTACCGGCTGCCGGAGGGCTGGGCGAAGAACCTGCCGAGCTGGGACCCGGACGAGAAGGGCCTGGCCACCCGCAAGGCGTCCGGCGAGGTGCTGAGCGCGCTCGCGGACGTGCTGCCCGAGCTGTGGGGCGGCTCCGCGGACCTGGCGGAGAGCAACAACACCACGATGGCCGGCGCCGACTCGTTCGGCCCGCACAAGGCGTCCACAAAGGAGTGGAATGCCTCCCCGTACGGTCGCACGCTGCACTTCGGCGTCCGCGAGCACGCGATGGGCTCGATCCTCAACGGGATCGTGCTGCACGGCCCGACCCGCCCGTACGGCGCGACGTTCCTGGTGTTCAGCGACTACATGCGCCCACCGGTGCGGCTGGCCGCGCTGCAGCAGCTGCCGGTCACGTACGTGTGGACGCACGACTCGATCGGCCTCGGCGAGGACGGCCCGACCCACCAGCCGATCGAGCACCTCGCCGCGTTGCGGGCGATTCCCGGCCTCGTGATGGTTCGTCCCGGTGACGCCAACGAGACCGCCGCCGCGTGGCGCGCGATCCTCGAGCAGCACTCGCAGCCGGTCGGCATGGCCCTGACCCGGCAGAACCTCCCGGTGCTCGAGGGCACGAAGGATCTGGCCGCGGAGGGCGTGCGCCGGGGCGGCTACGTGCTCGCCGACGCTTCCGACGGGGCACCGAAGGTGGTGCTCATCGCCACCGGCTCGGAGCTGCAGATGGCGGTCGAGGCGCGGAAGATGCTCGAGGCCGACGGCGTTGCCACGAGAGTGGTGTCCATGCCGTCCGTCGAGTGGTTCGACGCGCAGGACCAGGCCTACCGCGACGAGGTGCTGCCGCCGTCGGTGCGCGCCCGGGTCGCCGTCGAGGCCGGCGTGGCGCAACCGTGGTACCGGTTCGTCGGCGACGCGGGTGAGATCGTCTCGATCGAACACTTCGGCGCGTCGGCGGACTACCAGACTCTGTTCCGCGAGTTCGGCTTCACCTCCGAAGCGGTGGTGACGGCGGCTCGCACCTCGCTACGGAAATTGGAGGGGTGACGAATGAGTGAGCCACGCGGCTCCCGACCGCACCCAAGGGGAACGGGACGCAACCCAGCCACAGGTACGTGCCGAAGCACAGGGCGACAAACGATGGTGACCACAAGGGTTAATTCCGGAGAGGCGGAACTGGCATGAGTGACAAACTCGCGCAGCTGTCCGAGGCCGGGGTGTCGATCTGGCTCGACGACGTCTCCCGCCGCCGGCTCAACACCGGCAACCTCGCCGAGCTGATCCGCGACAAGCACGTGGTCGGCGTGACCAGCAACCCGACGATCTTCGCGAAGGCGCTCGCCGACGCGGAGGACTACGACGACCAGGTGCGCGAGCTCGCCGATCGCGGCGCCGACCTGGCCGCCGCGGTCAAGGAGATCACCACCACCGACATCCGCAACGCCTGCGACCTGTTCCGCGACGTCTGGCAGGCCACCGGCAGCATCGACGGCCGGGTGTCCATCGAGGTCGACCCGCGGCTCGCGCACGACGCGGACAAGACCGTGGCTGAGGCGCTGGACCTGTGGAAGACCGTCGACCGGCCGAACCTCTACGTGAAGATCCCCGCCACGGCCGCGGGCATCCCCGCGATCACCCGGACGCTGGCCGAGGGCGTCAACGTCAACGTCACGCTGATCTTCTCGGTCGAGCGCTACCGCGAGGTGATGGACGCGTACGTGGCCGGGCTCGAGCAGGCCGCGGCCAATGGGCACGACGTCGCCTCGATCACCTCGGTCGCCTCCTTCTTCGTGTCCCGTGTGGACACCGAGGTCGACAAGCGGCTGGAGAAGATCGGCACCGACGAGGCGAAGGCCCTGCGCGGCAAGGCGGCCGTGGCCAACGCGCGGCTCGCCTACGCGGCGTTCGAGGAGGTCATCGCCGGCGAGCGGTGGCAGGCGCTGGCCGCGAAGGGCGCGCACCCGCAGCGTCCACTGTGGGCCTCGACCGGCGTGAAGAACCCGGACTACGCCGACACGATGTACGTCGACGACCTCGTGGTGGCCGACACGGTCAACACGATGCCGGAGAACACGCTGCACGCCGTCGCCGATCACGGCAAGATCACTGGCGATACCGTGACCGGCACCGCGGGCGAGGCACAGCAGGTGTTCGACGACCTGTCCGCGGTCGGGATCGACGTTCCCGACGTCTTCCGCACGCTCGAGAGCGAAGGCGTGGAGAAGTTCGAGAAGTCCTGGGAAGAGCTGCTCGAGTCGGTCCAGCAGCAGCTGAACGCGGCACACCCGGCAGGGAGCTGAGCACACAGATGACACAGCCGGACGAACGGCCCGAACAGGTGGCCGGGACGGCACAGGAGCGGCTGATGGCCGAGGCCACGCCGCTGATCGAACAACTCATCGGCGACAAGGTCGCGTCCGGGCTCTTCGCCCAGAACCCCACGCTGTGGGGTCCCGAGGCGGAGCCCGAGGCGTCGATCAGGCTGGGCTGGACCGCCCTGCACGAGACGTCCGTGCCGGTGGTGCACGAGATCGAGGCGCTGCGCGAGGAGCTCCGGGCCGAGGGCCTGGACCGGGTCGTGCTCGCCGGCATGGGCGGCTCGTCGCTCGCGCCGGAGGTGATCGCGAACACCGCCGGCGTGCCGCTGGTGGTGCTCGACACGACCGACCCGGGCCAGGTCGCCGACGCGCTGGAGGGGGACCTGTCCCGCACGGTGCTGGTGGTCTCGTCCAAATCGGGATCCACTGTGGAGACCGACAGCCACCGCCGGATCTTCGAGGAGGCGTTCGCCGCGGCCGGCATCGACGCCGCGTCCCGGATGATCGTCGTCACCGACCCGGGCTCGCCGCTCGAGAAGACCGCGACCGAGGCCGGCTACCGCAAGGTGTTCCGGGCCGACCCGAACGTCGGCGGGCGCTACTCCGCGCTCACGGCGTTCGGCCTGGTGCCCTCCGGGCTCGCCGGCGCGGACCTGCGCCCGCTCCTCGACGACGCGCACTCGTCGGCCCCGAAGCTCGGCAGCGACGTCGAGGACAACCCGGCGCTGGTGCTCGCCGCCGCCCTCGGCGCCGCGCACATCGGCGGCGCGGAGAAGGTCGTGCTCGCCGACACCGGCTCGGGCATCAGCGGCTTCGGCGAGTGGGCCGAGCAGCTGATCGCCGAGTCCACCGGCAAGAACGGCACGGGACTGCTGCCGGTGTCGGTCGAGAGCCCGGAGGCACCCGGCTTCGCCGACGCGAGGTCGGACGCGACGCCGGTCGCCATCGGTCCGCCGCCGCAGGGCGTGCTGCTCGCCACCGAGGGCACCGTCGGCGGCCTGATGCTGGTGTGGGAGGCCGCGATCGCGATCGTCGGCCGGCTGCTCGGCATCAACCCGTTCGACCAGCCGGACGTCGAGGCCGCGAAGAAGGCGGCGCGGGCGCTGCTCGACGGGCCGGCCGTCGACCCCGGCGCGCCGTCCTTTGTGGACGGCCCGGTCGAGGTCTACGCGCCGGCGGGCCTGCTCCCGGACGGCGCCGCCACGCTGGGCGACGCGCTCACCGCGCTCCAGGGCGCGGTCCCGGAGTTCGGCTACCTGTCGGTGCAGGCCTACCTGGACCGCATCGCGGACGCGTCCGCGATCGTGCTGCGCCCCGAGCTCGCCCGGCGCACGGGCGTGCAGACGACGTTCGGCTGGGGCCCGCGGTTCCTGCACTCCACCGGCCAGTACCACAAGGGCGGCCACCAGAACGGCGTCTTCCTGCAGCTGACCGGTGCGGTGACCCAGGACCTCCAGGTGCCGGGCCGGCCCTACACGCTGGGCACGCTGCAGCTCGCACAGGCGCTCGGCGACGGCCAGGTGCTGCTCGAGCGGGGGCGGCCGGTGCTGCGGCTGAACTTCACGGACCGGGCCGCGGGCCTGGCACACCTGGTGAAGGCGGTTCAGGAGGTCGGCTCGTGACCCGCAGCTGGACCAACCCGCTGCGCGACGAGCGGGACAAGCGGCTGCCCACCATCGCCGGGCCGTGCGGCCTGGTGATCTTCGGGGTCACCGGTGACCTGTCGCGCAAGAAGCTGATGCCGGCGATCTACGACCTCGCCAACCGCGGCCTGCTGCCGCCCGGCTTCTCGCTCGTCGGCTTCGCCCGGCGGGACTGGGCGGACGAGGACTTCAGCCAGGTCGTCTACGACGCGGTCAAGGAGCACGCCCGCACGCCGTTCCGGCAGTCGGTCTGGGACCGCCTCGCCGAGGGGTGCCGGTTCGTGCAGGGTTCCTTCGACGACGACGTGGCGTTCGACAACCTCGTCACGACGGTGACCGACCTCGACCGCATCCGGGGCACGGCCGGCAACCACGCGTTCTACCTCTCGATCCCACCGGCCGCGTTCCCGAAGGTGATCGAGCAGCTCGCCCGCACCGGGCTCGCGGCCCCGGCGCCGGACCAGTGGCGCCGAGTGGTCATCGAGAAGCCGTTCGGCCACGACCTCGCGAGCGCGAAGCAGCTGAACAAGATCGTCAACGAGATCTTCCCCGAGGAGTCGGTGTTCCGCATCGACCACTACCTCGGCAAGGAGACCGTGCAGAACATCCTGGCGCTGCGCTTCGCGAACCAGCTGTTCGAGCCGATCTGGAACGCCAACTACGTCGACCACGTGCAGATCACGATGGCCGAGGACATCGGCCTCGGCGGTCGCGCCGGCTACTACGACGGCATCGGCGCGGCACGCGACGTGATCCAGAACCACCTGCTGCAACTGCTCGCGCTCACCGCGATGGAGGAGCCGATCTCCTTCGAGCCGAAGGCGGTCCGCGCGGAGAAGGCGAAGGTGCTCGCGGCCACGACGCCGGTCGGCCCGTTCTCGGAGACGACCGCGCGCGGCCAGTACACCGGTGGTTGGCAAGGCGGGCAGAAGGTGCCCGGCCTGCTCGAGGAGGAGGGCTTCGCCAAGGACTCGACGACCGAGACCTTCGCCGCCATCGAGCTCGCGATCGAGACCCGCCGCTGGGCGGGGGTGCCGTTCTTCCTGCGCACCGGCAAGCGGCTGGGCAGGCGCGTCACCGAGATCGCCGTGGTGTTCAAGCGCGCTCCGCACCTGCCGTTCGACGCGACGGCCACCGAGGAGCTCGGCGAGAACGCGATGGTGTTCCGCGTCCAGCCGGACGAGGGTGTCACCATGCGGTTCGGCTCGAAGGTGCCCGGGTCCAAGATGGAGGTCCGGGACGTCAACATGGACTTCAGCTACGGACACTCCTTCACCGAGTCCTCCCCCGAGGCCTACGAGCGGCTGATCCTGGACGTGCTGCTCGGAGAGCCGTCGCTGTTCCCGATGAACGACGAGGTCGAGCGTTCGTGGGAGATCCTCGACCCCATCATCAAGGCGTGGCACGCCCACGGGAAGCCGGAGCCCTACCAGGCGGGCACCTGGGGCCCCGAGTCGGCCACGCGCATGCTCGCCCGCACCGGCCGGCACTGGAGGCGTCCGTGATCATCGACCTGCCCGCCACCACGACGTCGCAGGTGAACAGCAAGCTGGTCCACCTGCGCGAGCAGGGCGGCGCGAACACGATCGGCCGCGTGCTGACGCTGGTGATCGTCACCGACGACGACCAGCGCACCGAAGAGGTCATCGACGCGGCCAACCACGCGAGCCGCGAGCACCCCTGCCGGGTGATCGTGTTGGCGCGTGGGGCGAAGAAGGCCGCGCCGCGGCTGGACGCGCAGATCCGCGTCGGGGGCGACGCGGGCGCGAGCGAGGTCATCGTGCTGCGGCTCTACGGCGCGCTCGCGAACGAGGGCGCGTCGTGCGTCGTGCCGCTGCTGCTGCCCGACGCGCCGGTCGTGGCGTGGTGGCCGTTCGAGGCGCCGGACGTACCCGCCGACGACTCGATCGGCAGGCTCGCGACACGCCGGATCACCGACTCCGCGACCGCGCGGAACCCGACGAAGGCGCTCGTCGCACGCGCGCAGTCGTACCGGCCCGGCGACACCGACCTCGCGTGGACGCGGCTGACGCTGTGGCGCGCCGTGCTGGCGTCCGCATTGGACCTGCCGCCGTACGAGCGGGTCTCCGCGGCCACGGTCGCGGGCGAGGGCGACTCCCCGTCCGCGGACCTGCTCGCGGCGTGGCTCGCGGCCCGGCTGCGGATGCCCGTGCAACGGCTGAAGGCCCGCTACGGGGAAGGCATCGTCAAGGTGGAGTTCCAGCGCCGGTCCGGCCCGGTCGAGCTGCACCGCCCGGACGGCACGGTCGGCGAGCTGACCCAGCCGGGCCAGCCGCCGCGGCGGGTCGCGCTGCAGCGCCGTCCGGTGCGCGACTGCATCGCCGAGGAGCTGCGCCGGCTCGACGCCGACGAGATCTACGAGCAGGCGTTGAAGGCCCTCCCGAAGGTCGAGCGCCGAGCCCGGGGCACGAGCACCGCACGGAAGAACGGCACCAACGCCGCGGCGGCACGCAAGTCGTCGTCGAGCTCGTCCACGACCGCGGCGAACGAAACGCCGGCCAAGTCCGGTTCGCCGGCCAAGAACACGACGGCGAAGACGGCGAAGACCACGAAGACCAAGGCCGGGGCCAGGTCGTGAGCGCGCCTCAGGTCGTCGCGTACGGCAGCCCCGAGCTGCTCGCTGCGGCGACCGCGGCGCGCCTGGTGACCCGCCTGGTCGACGTGCAGGCGGCCAGCGGTGTGGCCTCGGTGGTGCTCACCGGCGGGCGGACCGGCATCGCGGTGCTGGAGCAGCTGCGTGCCGCGCCGGCCCGCGACGCGATCGACTGGTCGCATGTGGACATGTACTGGGGGGACGAGCGCTTCCTGCCGGCCGGGCATCCGGACCGCAACGACACGCAGGCACGCGCGGCACTGCTCGACCACGTGCCGCTGAACCCCGCGCGGGTGCACCCGATGCCGCCGTCGGACGCGGTGCCGACCCCGGAGGAGTCGGCCGAGGGCTACGCGGAGCTGCTCGCCGGAGCCGCGCAGCCGCAGGACCACTACCCGGTGCCGAGCTTCGACGTGTGCCTGCTCGGCGTCGGCGAGGAGGGCCACACGGCGTCGATCTTCCCGGACTCGCCCGCGGTCTACGAGACGGACCGCTCGGTCGTCGCGGTGCACGGCTGCCCGAAGCCGCCGCCGGTGCGCGTCTCGCTCACGCTGCCGGCGATCCACCGGGCGACCGAGGTGTGGCTGATCACGAGCGGCGAGAGCAAGGCCGCGGCCGTGAACATGGCGCTGAGCGGCGCCGGCGAGGTCGCGATCCCCGCCGCCGGCGCGCGCGGGCAGCGGCGCACGCTCTGGCTATTGGACAAGGCGGCCGCCGCGAAGGTCCCGGGACTGCCCTCCCTGCCGGCGAGCTGACCGCCCGCGAGCCGCATTCGGCCATCGAAACGATTAATCGAACACGGAATGTCATATTCCTGACCGGCACGTGGCCGAAATCGGGTTCTCGACGCCCTTATGTGCCTGTTGACCAGCGAAAACGCGCTGACCCGATCGGCCCAACCACGCTCACCGTTTCGGCCCTCGCGCGCGTCCGAATGACGCAAACCGGTAACTGGTGATTTGCTCCAGCACAGTTATCTGTAATGAAACGTCCCATGGAAGCGATGCTTCTGTCTTCAATGGTGCGGAGCAAAACTCCGGAGGGAGGTCGAGAGATGTCGCAACGGCAACAGCACCACCCTGCCACAGCGCGCCACAGCGCGCTCACGGGGATGGAGCTGCCGCGACAACGTGCCGGTTCCCGCGAGCTGCCCGTTCGAGACGCCGCGGAGGGAGAGACCGGCACCCCGGAAGGAGGTAGCGCCCTGGTCACCTCAACGCTGACCCCACCGATCGACGAGTTCCGGCTCATTCCCCGACCGCAGCTGGTGACGCGCGCACTGCCCGGCTGGGTCAAGAGGTTCCGTGCCAACCCCAGAGCCAAGAACATCACGTCCGACGTCGTCGCGGTGGTGCTCGCCGTGCTCGACGTGTGGCTGGTGATCCCCGAGGACGCGCCCGGTTACTCCTTGCCCCTGTCCGGCGCCGCGGTGGCCGCCATGGTCATGCGGCGGCACTGGCCGTTCCTCGCCGTCCTCGTCACCGTCCCCGGCTTCCTCACCGGCTGGTCGCAGCTGGCCGCGATGGTCGCGCTGGGCACGCTGGCCAAGCGCCGTGGCTGGAACTGGCAGCTGGTCGTCGGTTCCATCCTCGTGTTCCTCTGCTACGTGATCATCTGGCCGCTCAGCGACTTCGTGACGATGACCTGGCGCGAGCACGCCCTCGACGTGATCTGGGGCGTCATCGTGGCCGGCATGCCGGTCGCCATCGGCCTGCTGATCACGGCCCGCAAGGAGCTCTCCGCGCGCATCACCGAGCTGGCCAACAGCCGGGAGCGGGAGAAGGCCCTCTACGCGGAGACCGTGCGGGCCGCCGAGCGGACCAAGCTCGCCCGCGAGATGCACGACGTCGTGTCCCACCAGGTCACGCTGATCGCCATGCAGGCGGGTGCGCTGCAGGTCGCCGCGAACGACGAGCGCTCCAAGGAGACCGCCACCACGATCCGCAGGCTGTCCACGCGCACGCTCGAGGAGCTGCGCAGTCTGGTCGGCGTGCTGCGGTCGGGCGTCGGCGGCGAGGGCCAGCAGCCCGGCCTGGAGCGGTTGCCCGACCTGGTGAGCAACTTCCGCAGCGACGCGGTCCCGGTGGCACTCGACATGAAGGCCGAGCCGTCCCGCTTACCCCGCTCCGTCTCGCACGCGGTCTACCGCACCGTGCAGGAGGCGCTGACGAACGTGCGCAAGCACGCGGGGGGTGCGCGCGCTTCGGTCAAGGTGACGGCCCAGAAGGACATCCTCGTCGTCGAGGTGCGCAACGAGCGAGCCGGTGGACGCAGCCCGGTACTGCCGTCCGGCGGACACGGACTGATCGGTCTCCGGGAGCGAGCGGGACTCCTCGGCGGCACCTTCCAGGCGGGCCCCACCTCCGAGGGCGGGTTCCGCGTGTCGGCCACGTACCCACTGGCCGGCTGACAGACACGGGCCCCGGCAGCTGGTCCTCCCCCTCACCGGCTGCCGGGGCCCGCTCCACACGTGCGGAAGGCCGCCGCACGGACGAACCCGTGCGGCGGCCTTCTGCGTGCTTCTGTGGCGCTTCTGCGCGCTCTCAGCCCTCGCGCTGCTTGCGCAGCTTCGCCAGCGCCTCGGCGAGGATGGCCTCGCCGTCGGCGTCCGAGCGGCGCTCCTTCACGTACGCGAGGTGCGTCTTGTACGGCTCGTTGCGCGGAGCCTTCGGCGGCTCCTGCTCGTCCCGGCCACCGGGCAGCCCGCAGCGTGGGCAGTCCCACGACTCAGGCTCCTCGGCGTCGAGCGCGAACGACGGGCGCGACTCGTGCCCGTTCGCGCACCAGTAGGAGACGCGGCGGCGCGGCGCTGCCTCGCCGCGCTCCGACTCGCCCATGGGACCGGCGCCGACCCGAGTACCTCGAATCGCACTACCACCAGCCATTGACTCTCACACCCCCAACAAGGTGTCCACTGCCCGGAAAATGCCTGGTAAAGAGATGTGCGGAAGCCGCACCAAAGCGTGCGTGCGGGTCGCCGGTCAGGCGACCTTGATCAGCAGGCCCAGTCCGATCACACAGATTAGCCAGATGGCGCCGATGAACAGCGTCGCCCGGTCGAGGTTCTTCTCCGCGACGCTCGAGCCGGCCAGGCTCGACTGCATGCCGCCGCCGAACAGCGACGACAGACCGCCACCCCGGCCCCGGTGCAGCAGCACCAGCAGAATCAGCAGCACGCTGGTGACGATCAGCACGATCTGCAGCGCTAGAACCATCTCATCCTCGCTGTCGAACCCGACGTCCGCGTTCGCGGTGAAGCCACAGGCTACCTGGTGGCCGGAGATCGTCCGACGGTGCCCCCGGCCGGTCCTGAAGGAAATTGTTGCGCAGGGGAACAAATTGGTCAATACTCGACGAACAGCTGGTCGGCCCTTCGGGACAAGGGACGGCAAAGGGAACCGCGTGGCCTTCACTGTCCAACTTGGACAGCCGACAACGATGCCGGAAAGAAGGAGAGCGGTTCCCATGATCACGCGACGAACGTTTCTCGGAGGGCTGGCGGTCGCGGCTGCCGGCGTTCCACTCGCCGCGAACGGCGTCCTCGCCGCCGGGCGGCCGGGCACGACGGCGGCCATGTCGCTGACCCTGGCCGACGAGTCCGGCCGGGGACCGGTGTGGACGTACGTGGTCGGCACGGACCTCGCGACCGGACGGCAGTGCCGGCTCTCGGCGGAGGGCCGGCTCCTCGCGGTGTCGGAAGCCGACAACGGGCCGGACGGCTACACCGACTACTCGATCCCGGTCGAGGGCGGCGGCACGACACTGTCGCTGCCGCAGGGCATGTCCGGCCGGATCTACCTGGCGATCGGCGAGAAGCTGAAGTTCCGTTGCAACCCGGGCAACGCGCTCGCCTACCCCGCCGGCTGGGTGTCGTCGGATCCGAACTACCCGGTCCTGCACGACTGCGCGGAGTTCACCTACGACGGCGCCGGCATGCACTGCAACACGACGATGGTCGACATGCTGTCGGTGCCGCTCGCGATCTCACTGACCGGCTCCCGCCAGCAGACCACCGGGCGACTGCGCGACGGCGGCCGCGCCGCGGTGTTCTCCGCGTTGGCCGGGCAGGCCGGGTTCGGCGGCCTGGTGCTCGAGGACCTGCGGGTCATCTCTCCCGGTCACGGCATCGACGCCGGCCGGTTCGCGGCCGACTACCTCGCCGGCTACGTCGACGAGGTGTGGGCGCATTACGCCGCGAACACGATGACCGTGACCGCCGGGGCGAACACGTTCACCGGCCAGGTGTCGGGCGGGCAGTTCGTGTTCTCCGGCGGCGTCCGCCCGTTCAGCAAACCGTCCACACGCGACGTGGTGTTCTGCGACGGCGCGCTGGCCGCACCCAACGACGGCGTCACGGGTCCGGTCGCGGCCGCGCTCGGCGCCGGGTTCAACCGGGGCGTGCTGACCGACACCGGTGCGCAGCCGGTCGCCGGCGCGGGGACCTACTACCGGCGCGGCGCCACCAACCACTACTCGCGCGTGATGCACGAGAACACCGTGGACGGTGACGCGTACGGGTTCGCCTTCGACGACGTGTGCGAGCACGCGTCCTACATCGAGGACCCGGCCCCGACGTCGATGACCGTGACGATCACGCCGTTCTAGCGCAAGCCTTCGCGGACGCATGGGTCCGCAGGGGCGAGGCGAGTCCTACACGACCGCACCCAAGGGGAACGGGACGCAACCCAGAGTCCAGCCAACGCAACCAAACGTGTTAGTTCCGGGGAGGCGGTCAGGGCAGCGGGCCGCCGGCGGCCAGGGCGCAGAGCTTGGTGAACTCCTCGGCGTCCAGGCTCGCCCCGCCGACGAGCGCGCCGTCGATGTCGTCCTGCTTCACCAGCTCGCCGATGTTGTTCGACTTCACCGAGCCGCCGTAGAGGATCCGCACGCCGTCCGCGACGTTCTGGCCGTACTTCTCCGCGAGCCTCGCCCGCAGCGCGCCGCACACCTCCTGCGCGTCGGCCGGCGTGGCGACCCGGCCGGTGCCGATCGCCCACACCGGCTCGTAGGCCAGCACGACTTTCGGCACCTGCTCGGTCTTGAGCCCCTTGAGGCCGGCGATCAGCTGCGCGGTCGTGTGCTCGACGTGCTCGCCCGCCTCGCGGACCTCGAGCTTCTCGCCGACACACAGGATCGGCGACATCTCGTGCTTGAGCGCCGCCTTCACCTTGGCGTTGACCAGATCATCGTCCTCGTGGTGGTACTCGCGGCGCTCGGAGTGGCCGACCACGACGTACGTGCAGCCGAGCTTGGCGAGCATCGGCCCGGACACGTCGCCGGTATAGGCGCCCGAGTCGTACCGCGAGACGTCCTGCGCGCCGTAGCGCAGCAGCAGCTTGTCGCCGTCCACCAGCGTCTGCACGCTGCGGATCGAGGTGAACGGCGGCAGCACCGCGACCTCGACCTTGGCGAAGTACTTCTCCGGCAACGAGAACGCGATCTTCTGGACCAGCGCGATGGCCTCGAGGTGGTTGAGGTTCATCTTCCAGTTGCCGGCGACCAGCACCTGCCGAGTCATGCACGCTCCAATACGGCGATGCCCGGAAGTTCCTTGCCTTCCAGGAACTCCAGCGACGCGCCGCCGCCGGTGGAGATGTGGGAGAAGCCGTCCTCGGGCAGGCCGAGCGCGCGCACCGCGGCCGCGGAGTCGCCGCCGCCGACCACGCTGTACGCGTTCGAGTCCACAATGTCCTGTGCGACCTGGGCGGTGCCCACCGCGAACGGCGGCAGCTCGAACACGCCCATGGGCCCGTTCCAAAAGATCGTGCGGGCCTCCGCGATCACCTGGCCGTACCGCTCGGCCGTGATCGGGCCGATGTCGAGGCCCTTCCAGCCCTCCCACATCTGGGCGGCCAGCACGGTGTGCGTCGGCGCGTCCGCGGTGACCTCCTCGGCCATCACGACATCGGCCGGCACCATGATCTTGTCGCCGGACTCGGCGAGCAGCCGCTTGCAGGTGTCGATCATCTCGGCCTCGAGCAGCGAGTCGCCGACACCCAGGCCCTCGGCGGCCATGAACGTGAAGCACATGCCGCCGCCGACGAGCAGCCTGTCGACCCTCGGCAGCAGCGACTCGATCACCGCGAGCTTGTCGGAGACCTTCGAGCCGCCGAGCACCACGACGTACGGCTGCTCGGGGTCGCCGGTCAGCCTGCGCAGCACCTCGATCTCGGCGAGCACCAGCTGGCCCGCGTAGCCGGGCAGCACACGCGCCACGTCGAACACCGACGCCTGCTTGCGGTGCACCACGCCGAACCCGTCGGATACGAACGCGCCGGACTCCCCCACCAGCGCGGCCAGCTCGCCCGCGAGCCCGCCGCGCTCGGCGTCGTCCTTGCTCGTCTCGCGCGGGTCGAACCGGACGTTCTCGAGCAGCGCGACGCCGCCGTCCGCCAGGCTGTCCACAATGGACCTGGCGGACGGCCCGGTGACGTCCTCGGCGAGCCGGACGCCCGTGCCGAGCAGCTCGCCGAGCCGGGCCGCGACCGGCCGCAGCGAGTACCTCGGGTCGGGTGCGCCCTTGGGCCGGCCGAGATGCGCGGTCACCACGACCCGTGCGCCGGCGTCGGCGAGCCGGCGCAGGGTCGGCAGCGACGCGCGGATGCGGCCGTCGTCGGTGATGGTCTCGCCTGCGCCGTTGTCACCGAGCGGGACGTTCAGGTCGGAGCGCACGAGCACGCGCCGGCCCGAGACACCCTCGGCGAGCAGATCGTCGAGAGTCTTCACGTTCGGTTCCCCTACAGCTTCGAGGCGACGAGGGCGGTCAGGTCCGCGAGGCGGTTGGAGTAGCCCCACTCGTTGTCGTACCAGCCGTACACCTTGACCTGGTTGCCGATGACCTTGGTGATCGGCGCGTCGTAGATGCA
Source organism: Actinophytocola sp. (assembly GCF_036555685.1). Taxonomy (GTDB): domain Bacteria; phylum Actinomycetota; class Actinomycetes; order Mycobacteriales; family Pseudonocardiaceae; genus Actinophytocola. The sequence continues at coordinate 88,034 of NZ_DATBKY010000041.1, forward strand.
CGACGCCGGGTCGGTGACGATGTCGCTGGACACGATCGGCTCGTCGCTGTAGCGCAGGATGCCCTTGAGCGGTCCGTCGGCGGCCGTGCGGTACGCGGCGTTGACCTCGTCCACGGTGACCTCCTTGGCGAGGTCGACGGTGAGGTCGGTGATCGACCCGGTCGGCACCGGAACGCGCAGCGAGTAGCCGTCGAGCTTGCCGTTGAGCTCGGGCAGGACGAGGCCGATGGCCTTGGCGGCGCCGGTGGAGGTCGGGACGACGTTCAGCGCGGCGGCGCGGGCGCGGCGCAGGTCCTTGTGCGGGCCGTCCTGCAGGTTCTGGTCCTGCGTGTACGCGTGGATCGTGGTCATCAGGCCCTTCTCGATGGTGAACGCATCGTGGAGGACCTTGGCCAGCGGGGCCAGGCAGTTGGTGGTGCAGGAGGCGTTGGAGATGATCGTCTGGGAGCCGTCGTAGAGCTGCTCGTTGGCACCGATGACGACGGTCAGGTCCTCGCCCTTGGCGGGCGCGGAGATGATGACCTTCTTGGCGCCGCCCTCGTCGACGTGCCGGCGGGCGTCCTCCGCCTTGGTGAAGAACCCGGTCGACTCGATCACGACGTCGACGTCGAGGTCCTTCCACGGCAGCTTGCCCGGATCGCGCTCGGCGAGCCCCTTGATCAGCGTGCCGTCCACCTCGATGCCCTCGCCGGTGGCCCGAACCTCGTTCGGCAGTCGGCCGAGGACGCTGTCGTACTTCAGCAGGTGCGCCATGGTCTTGACGTCACCGAGGTCGTTGAAGGCGACGACCTCGACGTCATGGTCGCTTGCCTGCACCGCGCGCCAGAAGTTGCGGCCGATGCGACCGAACCCGTTGACGCCTACTCGAACCGTCACCGTGCGTCTCCTCGTGCTCGTGTTGTTGGACCGCCCAGCCACCCTATCGCCCACCGCACCATGGCCGCGGATCGTGGGAGCGACCTAACTGTATCGAATCAGATGGATCATGCCCCGCCGGGTGCATGGTCGCCTTCCTGCGAATACCCACATTTCAGAGGTTCACCGAAGGAATTTCCGACCGGGGTCGTATCTGGGTAGCGGGCCCCTGCTCTTGTCTAGGTGTAGGGGGGCGCTGGGACGGGCGGCGAGAGGGGGATGCTCGCCACCCGGGGGGACGCGGCACCCGAGAAGGGGACCCGCCTGACTGCGTGGGGGTCAGTCAGGCGGGTTCATTCTTTTGCTCGTTCTCGGCTTTGGCCGGCCCGCTGTCCGGCTTCGTGGTCTCGTGCCGGCCTGCCCGGCCTGTCGCTCAGGGGTCGGGGCCGCCGGCGGCCCGACCTCTTTCAGCTCGAGCCGGTGCGTTGTCGTGCGCCTCGTGCTCGCTCGCCTGTCAGACCTCTGCTTCGAGCATCTCGGGCGTCACCGCGGACTCCGTGTCCGGAATGCCCAGCTCCTTGGCACGCTTGTCGGCCATCGCCAGGAGGCGGCGGATCCGGCCGGCCACCGCGTCCTTCGTCATCGGCGGGTCGCTCAGCTGGCCCAGCTCCTCCAGCGACGCCTGGCGGTTCTCCAGGCGGAGCTTGCCCGCGGCGCTCAGGTGATCCGGTGCCGTGTCGCCCAGGATCTCCATGGCGCGCTGGACCCGGGCGGCCGCCGCGACGGCCGCCCGGGCCGAGCGGCGCAGGTTCGCGTCGTCGAAGTTGGCCAGGCGGTTGGCCGTCGCACGGACCTCGCGGCGCATGCGCCGCTCTTCCCAGGCCAGGACGCTCGAGTGGGCGCCCAGCCTGGTCAGCATCGCGCCGATGGCGTCGCCGTCGCGGACCACCACCCGGTCGGCACCACGCACCTCGCGGGACTTCGCCTGGATGCCCATCCGCCGCGCGGCGCCGACCAGGGCCAGCGCCGCCTCCGGACCCGGGCAGGTGATCTCCAACGCCGACGAGCGGCCCGGCTCGGTCAGGGAGCCGTGCGCGAGGAACGCCCCGCGCCACGCCGCCTCGGCGTCGCACACCCCGCCGGACACGACCGGTGCCGGCAGCCCGCGCACCGGCCGGCCGCGCGGGTCGAGCAGGCCCGTCTGCCGGGCCAGGCCGTCACCGTCCTTGACCACCCGCACGACATACCTGGTGCCCTTGCGCAGCCCACCCGACGCGAGCACGTGCACGTCCGCGTAGTGGCCGTAGAGATCGTGGATCTCCTTGCGCAGCCGCCGCGCCGCCGCGCCCGTGTCCAGCTCCGCCTCCACCACGACCCGTCCGCCGACGATGTGCAACCCGCCCGCGAAGCGCAGCAGGGAGGACACCTCCGACCGCCGGCAACAGGTCTTCGACACCGCCAGCCTGCTCAGTTCGTCCTTGACCGCCGCGGTCATCGCCACGAGGCCCCTCCTCTCCAAGAACGACTCGGCCGCGCGGCCGGCATCCCTCCCACCGGAGCCACCCACGTCGCCGGGTACATCCCACCATCAACGCGCCTCGCGCGCCCTTTCATCGCGCATCGACCGCCACCAAGGCGTCCCGCAGGCTCTCCGCGAGTGCGTGCGGATCATGCCGCTCCCGTGCCTTGGCCGACGCCACCCCGTCCAGTCGCATACTTGCCCCGAGCGCCTCCGCCGCCCGCCGCAGCCGGTCGGGGGTCGACACCGAGTCGGCGTCGGCGATCACCGCGTCGACCCGGAGACGTGGTGCGTGCTCGCAGAGTACGTCCAGATGCCGCTCCGGGGAGAATCCCGCGGTCTCCCCCGGCTGCGGAACGAGGTTGAGCACCACGATCCGGGACGCCGTGGTCTCGATCAGCGCCTCGTGCAGCTCCGGCACCAGCAGGTGCGGCAGGACGCTGGTGAACCACGAGCCGGGCCCGAGCAGCACCACGTCCGCCTCGAGCACGGCCCGCACCGCCGCCGGGCACGCGGTCGGCACGGAGTCGGGCATGCCGGCCGTGTACAGCCGGATCCGCTGGACCTGGCCGGGCGTCGTGGCGATCGCGACCTGGCCGCGGATGCGGCGCACGGCCGTCGTGTCCTCGTCGAGCCCGATGACGTCCGCCTCGATGTCGAGCGGCTCGGTAGACATCGGCAGCACGCGGCCACGCAGGCCGAGCAGCCGCGCGGCTTCGTCGAGCGCCGTCACCGGGTCGGGCATGATCTCGAACAGGCCGGCCAGGACGAGGTTGCCGACGGCGTGGCCGGCGAGCGCGCCGGTTCCGCCGAAGCGGTGCTGGAACAGCGTGCGCCACAACGAGTTCATCTCGTCCTCGCCGGCGAGCGCGGCGAGCGCCTTGCGCAGGTCGCCGGGCGGGAGCAGGCCGAGCTCGCGGCGCAGCCGGCCGGACGAGCCGCCGTCGTCGGCGACCGTGACCACGGCGGTCACGTCGTCGGTGATCCGGCGCAGCGCGCTCAGCGTCGCGTGCAGCCCCTGGCCACCGCCGAGCGCGACCGCCCGCACCTCACTCCCTCCCCAGGTCGCGGTGCACGACCTTGACGGCGACGCGGTCCTCGTCGGCGAGCCGGCGCGCGAGCTCCTCGGAGATCGTCACGCTGCGGTGCTTGCCACCGGTGCAACCGATCGCGACCGTGAGGTAGCGCTTGCCCTCCCGGCGGTAGCCGGCGCCGATCAGCCGCAGCAGCTCGTGGTAGCGGTCGAGGAACTCCTCCGCGCCCTCCTGGGTGAGCACGTAGTTGCGCACGTCGGCGTCGCGGCCGGTGAGGTCCTTGAGCTCGGGGATCCAGAACGGGTTGGGCAGGAAGCGGACGTCCATGACGAGGTCGGCGTCCATGGGGATGCCGTACTTGTAGCCGAACGACAGCACGGTGACCCGGGTCGTCGTGCTGGCCTCGGTGCCGAACGTGTCCTCGATCTTGGCGCGCAGCTGGTGGACCGACAGCGTGCTGGTGTCGAGCACGAGATCGGCGTCCGAGCGCAGCGGGGCGAGCAGGTCGCGCTCGGCCTTGATACCGTCGATCAGCCGGCCGTCGCCCTGCAGCGGGTGGCCGCGGCGGACCTGCTCGAAGCGGCGGATCAGCACCTCGTCGGTGGCCTCGAGGAACAGCACGCGCGGCTTGTACCCGCCGGCGTCCAGCTCGCGGATGATCGACGCGAGGTCCTCGGTGAACGCCCGGCTGCGCACGTCCATGACCACGGCGACCTTGGTGACCGCGCCCTGTGCCTTCGCGCCCAGCTCGACCATCGTCGAGATCAGCTCGGGCGGCAGGTTGTCCACCACGAACCAGCCGAGGTCCTCCAGGCACTTGGCCGCGGTGCTGCGGCCGGCGCCGGACAGCCCGGTCACCACGGTGACCTCCACGCCCTGCCCGTGGTCGGCCGGATCGATCGTCACGTCTTGCTCTCCTTCTCGGTCTCGCCTGCCAGCGCACTGTGTACCAGCGCGGCCGTGTGCGCGCCGATTCCCGGTACACCGCTGATGTCGTCCACGCTCGCCTGGCGTAACCGTTTGAGCGAACCGAAGTGCTTGAGCAAAGCGGACTTGCGGCTCTGGCCGAGTCCGGGGATGTCGTCGAGCGCCGACGTGGTCATCCGCTTCGAGCGCTTCTTGCGGTGGTAGGCGATGGCGAAGCGGTGTGCCTCGTCGCGGACGCGCTGCAGCAGGTAGAGCGCCTCGCTGGTGCGGGAGAGGATGGTCGGCTCGGGGTCGGCCGGCAGCCAGACCTCCTCCAGCCGCTTGGCGAGACCGATGACCGCGACGTCCTGGATGCCCATCTCGGCGAGCACGTCGGCGGCCGCGTTGGCCTGCGGCCCGGCGCCGTCGACGACGAGCAGGTTCGGCGGGTAGGCGAACTTCTTCGGCCGGCCGGTCTCCGGGTCGATGCCGGGCGTGGTCTCCGGCTGCTGCCCGTTCGCGTGGCCGCCCGCCTCACCGGTCGTGTCGCCGTTCGCCCCGGCGGGGGCCCCGCCGTTGGTGCCGCCGTTGGTGCCGCCGTTGGTCTCGGCCAGGTAGCGGTGGAAGCGGCGGCGGACGACCTCGGCGATCGAGGCGACGTCGCCCTCCGTCGCGGCCTGCTTGATGGCGAACCGGCGGTACTCGGACTTGCGGGCGAGTCCGTCCTCGAACACCACGAGCGAGGCCACGACGTCGCTGCCCTGGATGTGGCTGATGTCGATGCACTCGATCCGCAGCGGGGCGGAGTCGAGGCCGAGCTGGTCCTGCAGCTCCTGCAGCGCGGCCGAGCGCGCGGTCAGGTCGCCGGCGCGGCGGAGCTTGTGCTGGGCGAACGCCTCCTTGGCGTTGCGCTGCACGGTCTCCATGAGCGCACGCTTGTCGCCCCGCTGCGGGACACGCAGCTGGACGCGCGAGCCGCGCAGGCCGGTGAGCCAGGCGCTGACGGCGGCGGCGTCCTCGGGCAGGGCGGGGACGAGCAGCTCGCGCGGCACCGGGCTGGCGTCGCCCTCCTCGGCGAGGTCGGCCTGGGAGCCGTAGAACTGGGAGAGGAACTGGTCGACGAGGGCGGCCTCGTCCATCTCCTCGATCTTGTCGATCACCCAGCCGCGCTGGCCGCGGACCCGGCCGCCGCGGACGTGGAAGACCTGGACGGCGGCCTCGAGCTCGTCGTGCGCGAACGCCACGACGTCGGCGTCGGTGCCGTCACCGAGGACGACCGCCTGCTTCTCCATGGCGCGGCGCAGCGCGGCGAGGTCGTCGCGCAGCCGGGCGGCGCGCTCGAACTCGAGCTCGCTCGCGGCGTTGTTCATCTCGCGCTCGAGGCGGCGCATCATCTTGTCGGTGTGGCCGGCGAGGAAGTCGCAGAAGTCCTCGACGATGGCGCGGTGCTCGTCGGCGCTCACCCGCCCGACGCACGGGGCGGAGCACTTGCCGATGTAGCCGAGCAGGCAGGGGCGGCCGATCTGGCCGTGGCGCTTGAAGACGCCGCCCGAGCAGGTGCGCGCGGGGAAGACCCGCAGCAGCAGGTCGAGCGTCTCGCGGATGGCCCAGGCGTGCGCGTAGGGGCCGAAGTAGCGCACGCCCTTGCGGCGCGGACCGCGGTAGACGTGCAGCCGGGGGTACTCCTCGTTGAGCGTGACCGCGAGGACCGGGTAGGACTTGTCGTCCCGGTAGCGGACGTTGAAGCGCGGGTCGAACTCCTTGATCCAGTTGTACTCGAGCTGGAGGGCCTCGACCTCGGTGGACACGACCGTCCACTCGACCGCGCCCGCGGTGGTGACCATCTGCCGGGTGCGCGGGTGCAGCAGCGTGAGGTCGGCGAAGTAGGAGTTCAGCCTGCTACGCAGGCTCTTCGCCTTCCCGACGTAGATCACCCGGCCGCCTGAGTCCCGGAACTTGTACACCCCAGGCGCATCGGGAATCGTGCCCGGCGACGGACGATATGTCGCTGGATCTGCCACGCCGCCAGCCTACGGCGGGGTACCGACACCGCAACGCCCGGTCACGGCGCGCCGCGGCACATGGGAAGGCCACCCTCGCCGTGGCTGAGGACGAGGGTGGCCTTCCGGGCGGGGCGGGCGTCCCCGCCCCGACTACGACCGCGGTGCGGGACTCACACCGCGTGCAGATTGCCGTCCGCGCCGACGACGCAGGCCGCGGAGCCGGCCCCGGAGTTGACGAACTCCGTGACGCAGCGGCCGAGCTGCTCGTGGCCGCGGGCGTTGGGGTGGAAGGACTGCTGGGCCATGTGCATGCCGATCGCGTCGAGCCCGCCGGTGACCCAGGCCCACGGGTCGACCGTCACGCGGTTCTGCCACTCGGTCGACGAGTCGCCGCCGCCGCTGCACGCCTCGTGGCCCTCGGAGCCGCGGGAGAAGTCGAGGAACTTGACCCCGGTCCGGCTCGCGACCCCGCGCAGCGCCTCGGACAGCTGCGGAACCGCGACCGTGCGGCCGAACTTCGCGTCGGCGATCTTGAACGGGCAGCCCTGCGGGCCGTGCAGCACGCTGTCCATGTGCTCGGTCAGCGGCGAGGCGTACGACGTGAGGACGAAGTCGTAGTCGCCCTCGGCGTAGCCGGCCTGGCTCATCGCCGACTTCACATCCGCCACCGCGGCCTCGACCTTCGGCGCCATCGCGGTCAAGCGCTGCGGCCACTCCGTCGCGAGCTCGCCCCGGCAGCCGGAGCCGAAGGGGTCGAACCAGGCGAGGATGCAGTCGACCATGGTGTCCGCGAACTGCGGGTCGTCGTTCGCGCCGATCTGGAGGAGCACGGTGGTGACCTTGTACTGCCGCGCCAGGTCGATCAGGCGCTTGGCCTGGCTGCCCTCGGTGTAGTGCACCGTGTCGGCGAGCGAGACGTTCGAGGAGTCCGCCCCCGAGCAGGCGAGGTTGATGGTCTTGTCGGCCACCGCGGTCCGGTGCACCAGCGCGTTCGCGGAGCGGTGGCACCAGTCGCCGTTCTCGCCGTTGGTGCCCGGCTCGTAGTTCCCGGCGCCCTCGCCGGAGATCGCGCTGTCGCCGAGCGAGACGATCGCGGTCTGCCGGTCGTCGGCGGCGCCCTGGCCCGCCGGCTGGTCCGCATTGGCCGCCGGCACGGCCACCGCCAGTCCCGCTACGAGCAGCGCACCCAGCGCCACCCCGAACATGCGCACCCTCGCAGGGATCGATCGCATGGCCTTCTCCCGGAGCACACGGCGGTTACCGCCTGGTATGGATGATAAAAATCACCCTAACCAGCCGGTAACCCGTGAAGCTATAACCCGAACGGCCCTCGTATTTGGCCGTTCGGCTCACCCCGGACGACGGGTTCGATCAACGTTCGCCGCTGCGCTCCGCGAGCTTGTCTCACGCCAGGACGACCTGGTCGCCCTTCACCTGGACGCCGATCTTCTGCAGGGGCTTCGTAGCCGGTCCGTTGACGACCTTGCCGTTGTCGCCGACGTCGAACTTGCTGCCGTGGTTGGGGCAGGTCGAGACCCCGTTCTCGGGCACGCCGACGATGCTGCCCATGTGCGTGCAGGACGCGTTGTACGCCTTGACCTCCGACCCGTTGCGGACGAGCAACGCCTTGCCGCCGGTCGGGTTGTCGACGACGAGCCCGCCGCCGTCGGGGATGTCGGCGAGCGGTGTCGTGCCGTCGCCCTTGCCGCCCCCGTCCGCCGAACCGGAGTCGTCGCTGCTACACGCCGCGACCAGCGCGCCCGGCGCGATCAATGCGACCGCGAGCCCGCACAGCACGTCTCGGCGCGAGCGATCCCGCTGGGGCTTGTCGGTGGGTCCGGTGCTGGCAGTCAAGACCAGAGCCTCCTGGGTTCTCTCGGCGGCATACACGTGGACTAACGCAGCCTCCCGCCAAGAGGTTCAATCATCAACATCTTGGGAGTGCATTCTCAGGAAGCGCTCAGAGTGCCAGATGCGTGCGCAGCGCGCCGTCCAGGTGGGCCAGCGACTCCGGCGGCACCCGGCCGGCCTTCTTCCAGAGCCGGTCCATGGCGACCGTGCGCACCTGTTCGGCCTGCGCCTTCGAGTCCGCGGCAAGCCCGCAGTCGGCCGCGCGCAGCAGCACCTGGAAGGGGTAGACGCGACCCACATTCGACGTGATCGGCACGACCGTGACCACGCCACGGCCGGTCCGCCGGGCCGCGCGGTTGGCGGCGTCGTTACTGACGATCACCGCGGGGCGGACCTTGTTGGCCTCCGAGCCGCGCACGGGCTCGAGGTCGACCCAGTAGACGTCACCGCGCCTCATCGGCCAGCCCGTCGGCGGCCGCCCGGTCCCATGCCCGCGACTCCGCGTCCGCCCACTCGTCGAACGCCGAGGCGTAGTCCTCCTCGAGCTCGGCCACCCGCAGCAGCCCGATGGCACGCTGGATCACCGACGAGCGCGACGGCTCACCGGTGCGCTCGCCGTACTCGTCGACGAACGCCACGTCCTCCGCGGGCAGGCTGACGCTGAGCTTCACACCATCGATGCTACCGGCGGTGCTACCCGAGTGGCTACCCGAGTGGCTACCCGCGGGCTACTCCGTGGGCTCCGCGGGCGGCGCGGCCGAGAGCTCCGGCCGCGCCTCGGCGACCTCGCGGCGGACCCGCCGCAGCTCCCGCATCGCGGTGACCGCGCGCTCCCCGTCCATCGCCTGGATCGCGAGCACCGGCACGTACTCGTCGTGCGGCAGCTCCAGCCGCGCCCACGGCGAGCCGTCCGGAAAGCTCACCTGCTCGACCTGCGACCACGGGAACCGGCGCGCGCCGAGCATGTTGCGCACCTCGACGCCCTCGCGGTCGACACGCACCCGCGGCCGGGTGAACCACAACGCGCCCAGTGCCAGGAGGATCCCGATGCCGAACATCGCGATCTGGTCCGACAGCGTGAAGTTCGCCCCCGTGTCGCTCTCCGGCAGGAACACACCGGCGACCGCGAACATGGCGAACAGGACCGCCGCGGCGATGCCGGCGAACAGCCGCACCCGCCGTGGGCGTACCTCGAAGCTCACGACGACCCCTCGCAGGCTCGGTGTCGCCGCTCGCGGTCGCCCTGTGTTTGCTGGTTCGCTCCGCAAGCTCCGCTCACTGTTTGCCGGTTCGCTCCGCAAGCTCCGCTCACTTGAAGGTCCGATCCGTCCACGGCTGGCGCAGCCCGCGCACCACCATCGCGGTGTCCAGCGCCGCCACGCACGCCTCGAAGCCCTTGTCCTCGCTCGATCCCGGGAGCCCGCAGCGGTCGAGCGCCTGCTCCTCGTCGTTGACGGTCAGCACGCCGTTGCCCACCGGGGTCGACTCGTCCAGCGCCACCCGGGTCAGGCCCGCGGTCACCGCGTCGCACACGTACTCGAAGTGCGGGGTGCCGCCGCGGATCACGACGCCCAGCGCGACTACGGCCTCGTGGTGCTTGGCCAGCGCCTGGCACACGACCGGCAGCTCGACCGCGCCCGGTACCCGCACGACCGTCGGCTCCTCGATGCCCGCCTGCTTCGCCGCCGCGAGCGCGCGCTCCAGCAGCGTGTCGGTGATCCTGGCGTGCCAGCGGGTCGCCGCGATCGCGAGCCGGATGCCCTCACACTCCGGGACCTCGACGTCCGGCCGGCCCTCACCGCTCATGCCTGCTCGACCCCGTCGAGCAGCTCGAGGTCGCCGAGCTCGTGGCCCATCCGGTCGCGCTTCGTGCGCAGGTACCGCAGGTTCTCCGCATTGGGGCGGACCGGCAGCGGCACGCGGTCGGCGATCCGCAGCCCGTAGCCGTCCAGGCCGACGCGCTTGGCCGGGTTGTTCGTGAGCAGCCGCATCGACTTCACGCCGAGGTCGACCAGGATCTGCGCGCCCTGCCCGTAGTCGCGGGCGTCGGCCGGGACGCCGAGCGCGAGGTTGGCGTCGACGGTGTCGTGGCCGTCGTCCTGCAGCTGGTAGGCCTGCAGCTTGTGCATCAGGCCGATGCCGCGGCCCTCGTGCCCGCGCATGTAGAGCACGATGCCCCGGCCCTCGGTGGCGACCGCCTCGAGCGCGGCGTCCAGCTGCGGGCCGCAGTCGCAGCGCAGCGAGCCGAACACGTCGCCGGTCAGGCACTCGGAGTGCACCCGGACGAGCACGTTCTCCCCGTCGCCGATGTCGCCGTAGACCAGCGCGATGTGCTCGATGCCGTCGAGCTTGGAGTCGTAGCCGACCGCGCGGAAGGTGCCGGCCGCGGTGGGGATGCGGGCCTCCGCGACCCGGACGACCTGGACCTCCTTGCGGCGGCGGTAGTCGATGAGGTCGGCGATCGAGATGATCGCCAGCTCGTGCTCGGCCGCGAACACCTCGAGCTCTTCGCGGCGGGCCATGTCGCCCTCGTCCTTCTGGGACACGATCTCGCACAGCACGCCGGCCGGGCGCAGCCCCGCCATCCGCGCGAGGTCGACCGCAGCCTCGGTGTGCCCGGGCCGGCGTAGCACGCCGCCTTCCTTGGCACGCAACGGAACCACGTGGCCGGGGCGGTTGAAGTCCTCGGCGCCGGATTTCTGGTCGGCCAGCGTGCGGATCGTGTGGGCGCGGTCGGCGGCGGAGATCCCCGTGCTCACGCCCTCCTTGGCGTCGACGGTGACCGTGTACGCGGTGCCCCGGACGTCCTGGTTTGTGTGGAACATCGGTGGCAGGTCGAGCCGGTTGCAGTCGGCCTCGGTCAGCGGCACGCAGATGTAGCCGGAGGTGTAGCGGACCATGAACGCGAGCAGCTCGGGTGTCGCCTTCTCGGCCGCGAAGATCAGGTCGCCCTCGTTCTCCCGGTCCTCGTCGTCGACCACGATGACCGGCCGACCGGCCTTGATATCCGCGACGGCACGCTCGATGCCCTGTATGTCGCTCACGACGCCTCCTCGCTGGTGCGTCCATTGTGCGCCGACCCGGGTCGAGCGGCGGACAAGTGTGGCGCGGCCAACCTCTCCACGTACTTGGCGACCACGTCCACCTCGAGGTTCACCCGGTCGCCCGGCTGCCGGGTACCCAGCGTGGTGGCCCGCAACGTCTCGGGGATGAGGCTCACGGTGAACTCGGCGCCGCGCTGGCTGTCGGAGACCTCGACAACCGTGAGGGAGACGCCGTCGACCGTGATCGAGCCCTTCTCCACGAGGTAGCGGGCCAGTTGCGCGGGCAGGCCGACGCGCACGAGGTCCCAGTGCTCCGACGGCCGCCGGGAGAGGATCACGCCCGTGCCGTCGACGTGGCCCTGCACGATGTGCCCGCCGAACCGCTTGCCCACCTCCGCGGCGCGCTCCAGGTTGACCTGGTCCCCCACGGCGACCTTGTCGAGGCTGCTGCGCACCAGCGTCTCGCGCATGACGTCGGCCGTGAACGCCCCGCCGGAGACGTCGACGACGGTCAGGCACACGCCGTTGACCGCGATCGAGTCGCCTTGCCGCGCGTCACCCGTGACCAGCGCGCCGGCGACGGTGATCCGTGCCGCGTCCGGCAGGTCCTGCACGGCCACCACCTCGCCGCGCTCCTCCACGATCCCCGTGAACACTCAGCTCTCCCCCGTCTTCCGCGCTGCCGCCAGCGCCCGCAGCCGCTCGACCGCCCGCGCCGGGTCGTCCGCGCCGTACACCGCCGACCCCGCTACGAAGCAGTCCACGCCGGCCTCGGCGGCCTGCACGATCGTCTCGGCGTTGATGCCGCCGTCGATCTCTACCAGCACGTCGAGCTCGTGGCGCTTCGCCGTCCGCACCTTGTCGAGGACCTCGGGAATGAACTCCTGGCCCCCGAACCCCGGCTCGACCGACATCACGAGCAACGTGTCGTAGTGGTCCAGCAATTCCAGGTAGGGCTCGAGCGGGGTGCCCGGCTTGACCGACAACCCGGCCTTCGCGCCCGCCGCGCGCAGGTCCTTGGCGATCTTCACCGGGTCGCGCGCCGCCTCGACATGCACAGTCACATTGTGCGCGCCCGCATCGGCGTAGCCGGGCGCCCAGCGGTCCGGGTCATCGATCATCAGGTGGCAGTCGACCGGGATGTCAGTGGCCCGCAAGAGGGCCTCCACCACCGGCAGCCCGATGGTGAGGTTCGGGACGAAGTGCCCGTCCATGACGTCGACATGCAGCCAGTCCGCCCCGCCCACGGCGGCCGCCTCCTCGGCCAACCGCGCGAAGTCGGCGGACAGGATGCTCGGCGCGATCATGGGGGTTCCGGACACGGATGGGAGCTTATGCCCGGTCAACGGAACAGCTCGAACGCGGCCGCGATGGCGGGCTTGTCCGCACCCGTGGCCAGCAGCAGCTGCAGCAGGACCCGGGCCTTGGCCGGGTCGAGGAACCCGGAGTGGATCAGGCCGCGCTCGAGCAGGTCGCGCTCGGAGCCGGCGTAGCCGTAGGTCTGGCGCAGCACCGAGCCCGCGCCCGTCCGGGTGGACAGGACGACCGGCACGCGGGCGGCATGCGCGGCGACGAGCGGCACCAACGCGGCCGGCACGTGGCCCGCGCCCAGCCCCGCGATCACGAGCCCGTCGAACGCGTCGTCCGCCAGGCGCAGCAACGTGCCGTCGTCGCCCAGGGCCATCGTGATCATGGCGACGCGGCGGTCGGCCACGCGTGGGTCGGCCGGCAGCGTGAGGCCGGTGCGGGCGGCGCCACGGATGCGCGGGTCACCCTCCACGACCAGGCCGAGCGGGCCGAACCCGGGCGAGACGAACGCGCCGGTGCTGGACGTGTGGCTCTTGCGCACGAACCGCGCGCCGTGCACCTCGTCGGACATCACCACGAGGCAGCCGAGCCCGCGCGCCGCGGGCGAGGTGGCCACCCGGATCGCGGCGTACAGGTTCGCCGGGCCGTCCGCACCGGCCGCCTCGGGGTGGCGCATCGCCCCGGTCAGCACGACCGGGGCGTCGTCGGGCACGGTGAGGTCGAGGAAGAACGCCGTCTCCTCGATGGTGTCCGTGCCGTGGGTGATCACCACGCCGTCCGCACCGGCGGCCAGCTCCGCGCGGACGCGGCCGGACAGCGCGACGAGGTCCGCGAAGCCCAGCGACGGGCTCGGCAGCGCGCGCAGCGTGATCGCGGTGATCCGGAGGTCGAGGTCCACGAGGCCGGGTACGGACGCCACGAGGTCGTCGGCCGCCAGCGAGGGCACGATGCCGCCGGAGGCGCTGGGCGCCATGGCAATCGTGCCGCCCATGCCGATGACCGTCACCGCCTTCCCGGAACTAACCCTTGCGGTCACGTTGGTAGATCCTGTCCGGCTTGGCGCGTACTCGTGGCTGATCTGCGTCCCGTTCCCGGTAGGCGCGGTTGGGTGCCGCCCCGGGTAGGCGTGTCATTTGCGCAGCAGCGCGCAGAACATCGCGTCGGTGCCGTGCCGATGCGGCCACAGCTGCACGTACGGGCCGTCGCCGAGCGCGGGCATGTCCGCCGGGAACGACTCGCGGGCGTCGAGCGCGGTCACGCCGGTGCGCCGCACGACGTCCGCCACGACGCCGACCGTCTCCGACAGGTGCGGCGTGCAGACGACGTAGCCCACGACCCCGCCGGGGCGCACCAGGTCGACCGCCGAGAGCAGCAGCTCGCGCTGCAGCTTGGTCAGCTCGCCCACGTCCGAGGGCTGGCGGCGCCAGCGTGCCTCGGGGCGGCGGCGCAGCGAGCCCAGCCCGGTGCACGGCGCGTCCACGAGGATCCGGTCGAACGTGCCCGGCGCGAAGCCGAGCGACGCGGGCTGGCGCCCGTCGCCGGTGTGCACGGCGACCGGCAAGCCCTCGGTGGACCGCTCGACGAGCCGGGCCCGGTGCGGGGCCTTCTCGACCGCGTCGAGCCGGCCACCGGAGATGGCGAGCAGCGCGGCGAGCAACGCGGTCTTGCCACCCGGGCCCGCGCACAGGTCCAGCCAGCGCTCGTCGGTCCCGGTGCCGGCATCGCCGATCTCCGGCCGCGTCAGTGCGAGAGCGCACAACTGGCTGCCCTCGTCCTGCACGGACGCGAGCCGCTCCCGCACCGGTTCCAGACCAGCGGGGTCGCCCGCGCCGGCCGCGAGCCGCACCCCGTACGGCGAGTACGGCGCGACCTCGCCGCCGGTCATCGCGGCCAGCTCGTCCGCGGTGATCTCGCCGGGCCGGGCCACGAGGTGCACGGCGGGCCGCTCGTTGTCGGCGGCGAGTGCGTTCTTCAGCTCCTCGCCGGTGCTGCCGAGCGAGTCGGCGAACGCGCGGGCCACCCAGCGGGGGTGCGCCTCGCGCATGGCGAGGTTGCCGATGGGGTCCTCGGCCGGGTCGGGGGCGAGCTCGGCGAGCCAGGCCTCCTCGTCACGTTCGGAAACCTTGCGCAGCACGGCGTTCACGAAGCCGGTGACCCGCGAGCCCTGCTCCGCGCGGACCAGGTCGACCGTGGAGTCGACGGCCGCGTGCGGCGGGATCCGGGTCCGCAGCAGCTGGTAGCAACCGAGCCGCAGCACGTCCAGCAGCCCTGGCTCCACTTTGGACAGCGGGCGTTCGAGGCACGCGTCGAGCACCTGGTCCAGCAGCCCGATGCAGCGGCAGGCGCCGTAGGCCAGCTCGGTGGCCAGTGCCGCGTCCCGGCCGGTGATCCGCCGTTCCCGCAGCAGCTGCGGCAGCAGCAGGTTGGCGTAGGCGTCGCGAGCGCGGACCTCGCGCAGCGTGTCCAGCGCGGCCCGGCGCGCCGGGTCCTCCACCGGCGGGCGGCTCGGGCCCATGCGCCGCTTCGGCGGGTGGGGCGCCCGCGGCCGGGAGAACCTCGCCGGGCGCCGTCCTTGTTGCGTCACGTCAGCCGCTCCCCTGGCTCGACGCGTGCGCCGCGCGCCCAGTCCGTCGCCGCCATCCGTTTCTTGCCGGGTGCCTGCACGTCGCCGAGCGCGACCGGCGCGGTCGCGGTGCCGACCAGCACCCGCTTGCGCTCGACGTGCACCTCGCCCGGCTTGAGCGAGTCCGCGCCCACCCGGGTCACCGGGCCGAGCTTGATCCGCTCGCCGCGGAACTCCGCCCACGCGCCGGGATCCGGCGTCACCGCGCGCACGTGCCGGTCGACGGCGAGCGCGGGCACGCTGAAGTCGACCTTCGCGTCGTCGGTGGTCACCTTGGGCGCGTAGCTCGCGCCGTCCGGAGGCTGCTCCTGCGCCCGCAGCGTGCCGTCCTCGATGCCGTCGATCGTCGACACCAGCAGCCCCGCGCCGGCCTCGGCGAGCCGGTCGAGGAGCGTGCCCGCGGTGTCGTCGGCCCGCACGTTCTCGGTCACCACGCCGAACACCGGGCCGGCGTCGAGCTCCTTGACGATGCGGAACGTGCTCGCACCGGTGATCTCGTCGCCCGCCCGCAGCGCCGCCTGGACGGGGGCCGCGCCACGCCACGCGGGCAGCACCGAGAAGTGCAGGTTGACCCAGCCGTGCGGCGGGATGTCCAGCGCCTTCTGCGGGAGCAGCGCGCCATAGGCCACGACCGGGCAGCAGTCCGGCGCGATCGCGCGCAGCCGGTCGAGGAAGTCGGGGTCGGCCGCCTTGCGCGGGGTCAGCACCTCGATGCCGTGCTCGTCGGCCAGCGCGCCGACGGGCGAGCGGACGAGGTGCCGGCCGCGGCCAGCGGGTGCGTCGGGGCGGGTGACGACGGCCGCCACCTCGTGCCGGCCGCTGTCGAGCAGGGCGCGCAGCGACGGCAGCGCCACCTCGGGGGTACCGGCGAATACCAGACGCATCGTCAGACGGCCCCACCGAAGATCGAGTGCGGGCTCTGCTTGATCGTGGGCACGCCGCCGTCGAACCACTCGGCCTGGCGGATCTCCTTCATGGCCGCCTTGCGTGTCTCCGGGGTGAGCCGGTCGAGGAACAGCACGCCGTCCAGGTGGTCGGTCTCATGCTGCAGGCAGCGGGCCAGCATCTCGCTGCCCTCGATCTCCACGGGCTCGCCGTGCATGTTCCAGCCGCTGGCGACGACGTTCAGGTGCCGGCGACAGTCGAGGTACACGCCCGGGATCGACAGGCAGCCCTCCTCGCCGTCCTGGTACTCGTCGTCCAGCGCGGTCCAGGTCGGGTTCACCAGGTGCCCGGCGGCGCCGTCACAGTGGTAGGTGAACACCCGCAGGCCGACGCCGAGCTGCGGCGCGGCCAGACCCGCGCCACCCTCGGACTCCATCGTGTCCCAGAGGTCCTTGACGAGGGTGTGCAGCTCCTTGTCGAAGTCCACGACCTCCACGGCAGGAGTGCGCAGCACCGGATCGCCGAAGAGCCGGATGGGCTGGACTGTCACGGTTCTCCATTCGGGTCGGGGTCCGCCCCGCCAGTCTATTCAGTGCCGGGGAGTGCCCGGCCGGGCCGCGTCAGATCAGCTCCAGGGGGTCGAGCCGGACCCTGATCGAGTCGGGCTCCTTGCGCGCGGTGCGCACGTGCTGTGCGGTGGCGAGGGCGGTGGCCAGGGCCCGGCCGTCCTTGCGCGACGTGCGGACGAGCGCGCGCTCGGCGTCCCCGACCTGCACCGGTCCGAGGATCTCGCCGGACGGCGGCAGCTCGAGCTCGTCGAGGAACGTGGCGAGCGCGTCGGCCGGCCCGTCGGCGGAGGCCATCCGGACCGCGGGCGGGAAGCCGAGCTCCTCGCGGGCGGCGAGCTCCTGGCGGGCGTGCCAGACAGGGTCCCACCGCACCAGCGCCTGCACGGGGGCGAGCGCGGACTCGGCGGCAACGACGACGCGGCCGCCGTCGTTGCCGGGCCGGACGAGCGCGGCGGCGAGCATCCAGCGGCGCAGCGCCTCCTCGCCCGCGCGCAGATCTGCTCGGCCGAGCAAGGCCCAGCCGTCGAGCAGCAGGGCGGCGCCGTACCCGCCGCGCGCCACGGGTTCGGCCCCCGGGGTGGCGACGACGAGCGCCGCCCGGTCCGGTACCTCGGCGAGCACCTCGCTTGCGCCGGAGCTCAACACGGGCACGTCGGCGAACGCCCGGCCGAGCTCCTCGGCGGTCCGCTTCGCCCCGACCACGATCGCCCGCAGTCGCCGCGACCCGCATGCCCCGCACCGGAAGGCGGTGTCGGGCACGCCGCACCACCGGCAGGTGGGCGGCCGCGCCGTCCCGTCCGCACCACCGGGCGCGTGGTCCGTGCCGTTCCGGCCACCACCGGCGCCGCCCGGCCCCTCCCACCTGCCCACCGCACCGCCCGGGGCGTCGGGCAGGCCACCCGCGCCGGGCGCGCGGTCAGCCGGCACGCCGACGTGGCCGCGGCGTGCGGGCTCGTCCGGGCCGGCGTCGAAGAGGCTGCCGGGCGCGCCGATCCGTTCGGCCCGTTCGGGTGCGGTGCGACCCACCGCCGCCCGCGCCTCACCCGCACGGCGAGCGGCGGACCGCACGTCGCCGGCGGGCCGCGCCGCCGCGCGGCCGGCGGTCGGCAGGCCGAGGGGGCCCGCACAGCGCCGGCAACGCGCCGGGGTCCGGCACTGCTGGCACGCCAGCGCCGGCACGTAGCCGCCTCGCGGCACCTGCACCAGCACCGGCCGGCCGCCGGCCAGCGCGGCCCGGGCCGCCTCGAACGCCACCGTCGGGATGCGGGCCGCGCGGGCGGCCGGGTCGCGCGCGAGCTGGAAGTCGGTCTCCCCCAGCGCCACGATCCGCGGGGACGCGACCCGCAGCTCCGCCCGTGCCGCGACGATCTCCGGCGCCCACCCCGAGTCCACGAGCAGCTGCGCCTCCGCCGTCCGCGCGAAGCCCGCCACCACCAGCGACGCGCCCGCCGCGTGCGCCCGCTGGATCAGCACGTCCCGCACGTGCGGGTACGGCGCGTGCGGGTCGGCATGCAGGTCGTCGCCGTCGTCCCACACCACGAACACGCCGGGGCGGTGCACCGGTGCGAAGACGCTCGCCCGCGTGCCAACGACGATCCGCGCCCCGCCGCGCAGCACCGACAGCCACCGCCGGTACCGCTTGGCCGGCCCGGCGTCCGCGGACAGCGCCACCACCGCCTCCTCGCCGGCGAGCGCCACGCACGCGGCGTGCACCCGGGCCACGTCGCGGTAGTCCGGCACCACGAGCACCGCGCCCCGCTCGCCCGCCGCCGCGGTCGTGGCGAGCTCGGCCAGCCGGACGGGCCAGTCCTCCCCCGGCAGCGCCTGCCACACCGCGTGCGCCTGCCGGCCGGCCCGCACGGCCTCGAGGAACGCGGGCCCGCGCGGATACCGCCGCCACGCCGCCGGGTCCGGTGCGCCGGGCACCGGCGACGGCTCCGGCGGCGGCTCGGCCTCGACCCGGGCGTGCCGCGGCGGGATCGCCAGGCGCAGGACGTCGATCATCGTCCCCGCGTAGCGGTCGGCCACCGCGCGGGCCAGCGCCGCGATCTCGGGCGCGAGCACGGGTTCCGGCGACACGACCTTCGACAGGAACCCGAGCCTGCCGCCGAAGTCGGACTCCGCGACCCGCTCGGCGAGGAACCCGTCGACCTGCTGCCCGGCGAAGCGCACTCGCACGCGGCAACCCGGCACGGCCGTCTCGGCCAGCTGCGCGGGCACCAGGTAGTCGAACGGCCGGTCCAGGTGCGCGAGCGGAACGTCGACCCACACCCGGGCGACCGGAAGCGTGGCCGCCGGCCGCTGCTCCCCCTTGCGCGCGGTCATGCGCGCTGTCTATCACGGCCCCCTGTCGCCCGCCGCGCAGACCACTCGCCACCGGATGCTCGTGCGGCGCACGTATCCCACGGCGCGACAGCCGGCCAGCCGCGCCCGGCGCCGCGTTCATGGCACGAACGCGGCGCCGGGCGTGACCAGGCAGCGCGAGGTCGTCGACACGCGTCCCCGCGGCGTCCCGCGAGGGCGACTTCCAGGCGCTGCCCTCCCTCCCCGATCCGGTCCTGGTGCTCCGGGTGGACTCGGCGACGTCCGGATGGGTGGTGCCGAACCCGAGGCGGTTGGTGGGCGGGGGCCCGGGGCGGTGTGGCGGTGGGAGGCACGCCGCGCGTGTGTGCACCTTCCCGATCGCCGGGCGCCGGATCGTGGCGATCGAGATGCACGCCGACCCCGAGCCGCCGGCCGAGCGGAGATCAGCCGCTGACGTGCACGTGGCCGGCGCCCCACACCGACCCGAGCACCGCGAGCGGCCAGATCACCAGCAGCGGCACGAACCCCGCCCCGGCTACGAGAAGTACGACGGCGGACAGCACGGTGGCGATGAGCCCCGCGCGCGCCGAGAGGTAGCACAGCCCGACGGGTCCGAGGAGCATGCTCAGCACGAACGCGACTCCGGCCGACTTCGGTCGCGGCTGGTTGACCGGGATACGCCCCGGGCCGGCCTGCAGCTCCGGGTGCGGCTGGATGGCCACCGGGATCGACGCGTAGCTTCGGGTCCACTCGGAGTTCAGCACGGGCGTGATAGTCGGGTTGCTCATCGTCCGCCTCCCCAATTTTTTGGCTGCAGAGCCATACTCGCCGGGTTGGCGGCCGGGTACCGTGTCAAATGAAACACCCGGGACGGGGCTGGGGAGAATCGAACAATGGGGCCGTCGGAGACCGGTAACGGCGAGCGACGCGCGTGGCACCGGTTGACTGTCGCCGAGCAGAACGCATTGACGACGCCCGGTCAGCAGCGCATCTGGCAGTCCGGGGAATTCCTTGCCATGCAGGGCAGTCCGCCCAGCAGCATGTTCGTGATCATCCGGGGCTGGGTGAAGATCACCGCGACCAACTACCGTGGCGACAACGCGCCACTCGCCGCCCGTGGCCCGGGCGAGATCGTGGGTGAGCTGGCGCCGATCAGCGGTCTGCCCCGGGGCGCCACGATCCAGGCGATGGACGAGGTGTGCGCGTGGGTCATCACGGCCGAGCGGCTGCTCGCCGTACTGAGCCGCAATCCCCGGATAGCAATGGAGTTACTCCGGTCGCTGGCATTTCGCCTCCAGCAATCGGATCGGCTGCGCCTGGAGTCCGGCGGAACGGAATTTCCGCAACGGTTGGCCGCGCTTCTTCTGGAACTCGCGCTGCAATACGACCCGGACTGGGCGGCGGCGAGCGAGGTGGTTCTCCACCAAACGCAGGAAGATCTGGCCAGCTTCGCCCGGGTTTCGCGGAGCACGCTGATTCGCGGCTTGGACGAGCTGAAAAGAATCGGCGTGGTGAAGACGGCCCGCCACCGCGTGACGATCATCCGCCCGGACATTCTCCGCGACCTGGCCGCCGGCCGACCGGCCCCCTGAGAGCCCGGCCGGCACGAAGCCGGCCGACGTCTCGCGGCAACGCGGCTTCCTAGGGCTGGTAGTAGGCCGTGTAGATGACGGCCAGATCCGCGCGTTCGTCCACAGTAGACTCTTCGCGGATCTTGCGGTTCAGGCCCACGGGGAAGCCGTGCTTGATCAGGCGGCGTTCACAGGCGTCCTCGAGGAACGCCAGGGAGAAGTAGATCGACAGCAGGTAGCCCAGCGCCACCATCGAGAACCGCAGCGGCCACGGGCCCGGGGCGAGCAGCGCGAGCCACCACCAGAGGAACATCACCTGCACCCGTGCGAAGTGCCGCAGCACCCACGTCCGGCAGGTGAGGTCGTAGAGCACCCAACCGTGGTACGCGGTCGGCAGCGTGCCGCCGACCGCGTACCACAGCCACCGTATGGGGCCGGGCCGGATCAGGCTCCGGCGAGGGCCTTCAGCGCGTCGGCGCGGTCGGTGCGCTCCCATGGCAGGTCCAGCTCAGGACGGCCGAAGTGGCCGTACGCGGCGGTCTGAGCATAGATGGGACGCAGCAGGTCGAGGTCGCGGATGATGGCCGCGGGCCGCAGGTCGAAGACCTGGCTGATCGCCTGCTGGATCTTGGTGGGGTCGACGGTCTCGGTGCCGAAGGTCTCGACGAACAGGCCCACCGGCGCCGCCTTGCCGATCGCGTACGCGACCTGCACCTCGAGGTGGGTGGCGAGGCCCGCGGCGACGGCGTTCTTGGCGACCCAGCGCATCGCGTACGCGGCCGAGCGGTCGACCTTCGACGGGTCCTTGCCGGAGAACGCGCCGCCGCCGTGCCGGGCCATGCCGCCGTAGCTGTCGACGATGATCTTCCGGCCGGTCAGGCCCGCGTCACCCATCGGACCGCCGACGACGAACCTGCCGGTCGGGTTCACCAGCAGCCGCACGTTCTCGGAGTCCAGGTCCAGCTGGGCGATCTCGGGCTTGACGACCTGCTCGAGCACGTCGACGGTCAGCAGCTTCTCGAGGTCGACGCCGTCGGCGTGCTGCGAGGACACCACCACGGTGTCGAGCCGCACGGCCTGGTCGCCCGCGTACTCGATCGTGACCTGCGTCTTGCCGTCCGGCCGCAGGTAGGGCAGCGTGCCGTTCTTGCGCACGTCGGTCAGCCGCTTGGCCAGGCGATGGGCGAGCGCGATCGGCAGCGGCATCAGCTCCGGCGTGTCCGTGCACGCGTAGCCGAACATCAGGCCCTGGTCGCCGGCGCCCTGCTTGGCGATCTCGTCCTCTTCGTGCTCGACCCGCGACTCGTAGGCGGTGTCGACACCCTGGGCGATGTCGGGCGACTGCGACCCGATCGCGATGTTGACGCCGCAGGAGTTGCCGTCGAAGCCCTTGGCGGACGAGTCGTAGCCGATGCCGAGGATCGTCTCGCGCACGATCGTCGGCATGTCCGCGTACGCCTCGGTCGTCACCTCGCCGGCGACGTGCACCTGGCCGGTCGTGACCATGGTCTCCACCGCCACACGCGACCGCGGGTCCTTGGACAGCAACGCGTCCAGGATCGAGTCGCTGATCGCGTCACAAATCTTGTCTGGGTGCCCCTCGGTCACCGACTCGCTGGTGAACAGCCTGCTCGCGGACTCCGTCACGACGTACCTACCCAATTCATCGCCTGGTTGTTGTGGAAAGCGTACTGATAGCACTGGAGAACCAGTTCAAGACCGTTTGAAGGCCACCACCGCATCCCATACATCGGAAGCCATCCGCGACTTGCTACCCAGCGCGATGGCTCGTTCCGATCCGTCGGCGGACAGTAGCCAACCGGCGTTGTCCTCCATCTCGAAGGCCTTGCCCTCGCCGACCGCGTTGACGACCAGCAGGTCGCACCCCTTGCGCTTGAGCTTGGCCCGCGCGTGCTCGAGCACGTCGCCGGTGCTATCCCCCGTCTCGGCCGCGAAACCCACGATGACCTGCTCGGACGTCCGGCTCGCGACCAGCTCGGCGAGCACGTCCGGGTTGCGGGTCAGCGCGACCGGGTCCGGGTCGCGGCCGGTCTTCTTGATCTTGTACTCGGCCCGGTCGACGGGCCGGAAGTCGGCCACCGCGGCGGCCATCACCACGACGTCGGCGCCGGCCGACACCTCGTGCATGGCGTCGCGCAGTTCTTCGGCCGTGCCGACCCGGACGATCTCGGCGCCGGCCGGCTCGGCCAGCGCCACCGTGTGCGCGGACACGAGGGTGACCTGCGCGCCGCGCTGCACGGCGGTGCGGGCGAGCGCGTAGCCCTGCTTGCCGGACGAGCGGTTGCCGAGGTACCGCACGGGGTCGAGCGGTTCTCGCGTGCCACCCGCGGACACGACGATCCGCACGCCCTCGAGGTCGCGCGGCAGCGCGTCTGGCCGGGCGAGCAGCAGGCGCGCGAGGTCGACGATCTCGGCCGGGTCGGCGAGGCGGCCCTTGCCGGTGTCGACGCCGGTGAGCCGTCCGCTCGCCGGCTCGCTGACGATCACACCGCGGCGGCGCAGGGTGGCCACGTTGTCGCGGGTGGCGGGGTGCTCCCACATCTCGGTGTGCATGGCGGGCGCCATCAGCACCGGGCAGCGAGCGGTGAGCAGCGTGTTGGTAAGGAGGTCGTCGGCGAGGCCGTGCGCGGCCTTGGCGAGCAGGTCGGCGGTGGCGGGCACGACGAGCACGAGGTCGGCGGACTGCCCGATGCGCACGTGCGGCACCTCGGGCACGTCGTCGAAGACCTCGGTGCGCACGGAATTGCCGGACAGCGCTTCGAACGTGGCGGCGCCGACGAACCGTAGCGCGGCGGCCGTCGGCAGCACGCGGACGTCGTGCCCGGACTCGGTGAGGCGGCGAAGAACCTCGCACGCCTTGTAGGCCGCGATCCCACCGCCCACACCGAGTACGACGCGGGGGCGGCGATCGGCCTCGGTCACTCGCCTTCGGTGTGTTCGAGCAGGCCGGCGTGGATCTCGCGGAGCGCGATGGACAGCGGCTTCTCGCGCGGGCCCGGCTCGACCAGCGGACCGACGTACTCGAGCAGGCCCTCGCCGAGCTGCGCGTAGTAGTCGTTGATCTGGCGGGCGCGCTTGGCTGCGTAGATCACCAGGGCGTACTTCGAGCTGACCTTGTCGAGCAGGTCGTCGATCGGGGGGTTCGTGATGCCTTCGAGCTGCGGGCTCGTCGGGTCACCCAGTGCGCCCAACTCGGTGGGGGTGATCACTCGTGTTTCTCCAGCTGGTCAGA